>JADLBD010000087.1 GCA_020847975.1 Bryobacterales bacterium
CACTCAAAGTCAAACCGTCCGCACAAAGGCTACGCCAACTGCGCATCACTCGGCACACAATCCTCCCCAAGTGGAACTACACAATCGCCCCTTCCGATAGCAAATAATTCTTGCGCCGTTTCTTAGGGGCGTTCGCCGACCGGGCCGATCGCTCCTTGAGCGGCAATTGAATCATCTGAGCACGGTTCGAAGAGAAGGGGGAGTAGAATGCGCTCTGGGCAGGGTTGGAAAGGAAGAAAGCGAAGAGTTCGTTGTTCTTCAGACCTGCTTGATACGACAAGGGCGCTACGGCAGTTGTGGCGTCGAAGCCTGGAGCCATCCGGGCATAGTCGCCCTCACCAAGGCAAGATGTATAGCAGCGGGGTTGAGGGGTCCACGTTGCTGTCGCGCTACCTTGGCTTGTCGTCATGCCCACACCGATCAATCCAGGCGGAAACCGAATGACTTGGCTGAAGACATTCCCGGGGGCGTTGGGCACGTTGGCGAACGTGAAGCTGACGTACGATATCCAAAAGCTGCCATCGTTGGTGATTGCAGTAGTCCCCATGAATTGGTCGTAAGGATAGGGATTGACGAAGCCGCAACCCCTGTCTGAGTTGCAGGTCCATATATTCGTCCGGCCGTTACCTGCATTCAAAGCTGGCACGACAACGCTCCAGCGCTCGCTGGCTGGGTCGGCATAAGCGTCCAGTTGGGCCGCATAGTACAGGGGAAGGCAGTTCGTCTGGGTGAGATTGATTAGCGAACCATCCGACGTGCAGGACATGCCTACGCCGGCAACGACGGAATCGTTATAAGGTTGACCGAACGTGGTCAAGGGGGAAGGGGATGTATCGGAAAAGGTTTGCCCGCCGTCGTTTGACTCGAACCGATGAATGGCCTTCGGAATAACCTGGTTCAGTTCCGGTGCAAACACGTGAAACTTTTGGCCCGTTGCCACGATCTTACTCAAGTGCCCGCCACCAATGAACGAAGGGGGAACTGCGAGTGTGGCCGGTGAAACAAAAGACGCGCCACCATTAGTGGACCTTGCCACGTAATAACCTGCGGCGATGGAATAATTGAATCCACCGAACCTCACAGCGCCCACCGCTATCCTGCCCTGTCCATCCACGCTTATGGACGGGTAGTCCCAACTTGACAAGGGGTCTGATTGAAAGGCAGGAATCAGGTTGATCGTCCATGAACTGCCTTGCGAATCATTTGAGTACCCGAAGTAAACGTTAGCCGGACCTCCACTCTGCGGCACCTGCAAGGCGCACATAACATAGCGGTTACGCGCTGCATCCCATGCCACGCCGGGATCCGAAATGAAGACCCCAGATATCGCGAAGATCGCAGGCGAACTCCATGTATGGCTGCCCGTGTTGAAGTAGGAAGAGTAAAGTGCCGTCGAATTACTTTGCGCCTGCGACCATACAGCTACCCAGTTCGAGCCCCCCTTAGCAATCACTGGCTCCCATACATATTGAGCATTGTTCGGACTATTACTACTTCTTCGCGCATATGAATACTCGTTGAGCACGCCATGAATGACATAGTCGGCAATCGAGGAGCGCGAGAGGGCGTTATTCGGGCAGAACTGCCGCTCTCCGCAACCGGTGGCAATCGTGCCAATCTCGCGGAGTTTCTGCACCCATTGCAACCCGTACGTTCCGTTGGGCATGTCGGCCGGAAAAAACGC
Source organism: Bryobacterales bacterium (assembly GCA_020847975.1). GTDB lineage: Bacteria > Acidobacteriota > Terriglobia > Bryobacterales > Bryobacteraceae > CADEFT01. Next base: position 1,685 of record JADLBD010000087.1, read on the forward strand.
CTGGTTAGAGTAGTTAGTAAAACTATCGTTAATTATCCCATTCACATAAGTGGGACTTCCAATTGTTAGTTGCCCTGTTCGGACCGCGAAGATAGCGGCCTGCAGATTCGACACAGGGCTGCCCGGGCAGAAGATCAGTTGGCCCTGACCGTTATAACCGCATCCCCCCGTGATTCCAAGCCTGTACATCTTCTGAATCCAACGGTATAAAAGATACCCCGGTTGAACATCAGCAAACCAGGAACCATTATACGGCCCAGGATCGGCGTCTGCGAAGCCGTCGACAGAGCCATAGGTTTTCAGAGACCATGCGCGAACGAAGAAAACTGCGGCATCCTGGCGGGCGGCAACATTGCCTGGGCAATAGTACCCTGGTGAACATCCGTTGGAAATGCCCTTCAAACCCATCTCATTCACCGTGTTGTAGTACGGGTCGGATGCGTAAACATCAGAAAAGAATGCCGATGACCTTGAACTTGAGATGGATAGCGCAAATCCAATCAAAATTGTTGCGGATAGAGTGAGGGCGAGGTTGGGGGATTTCCGGTCTCGACCACTCGCGTGAGGCGGGGCAGGGGGGGGGGAGTTTCATGGTATGCTCACGGAAACAAAAACATCTATCACCCAGAGAATAAGGACCTCTGATCAGGAAGTCAATCGTTATTTTGCATTCAATTCGCCGGTTGAACTCTAGCAGATCCGCGGCAACTGCTCGCCGATTTGCATGGGGATGACTCGCGTGCCGCCGATCGGCGTCCGCGCGAGCAGCATTCCCGGACGCTGCGCGGTGACTTCTCCCAGGATGGCGGCATTTCCGCCAAGCGGATGGGCTTCGATTGCGGCGAGCGCTGCATCCGCGGCCTCCGGGGCTACGATGGCGAGCAATTTGCCCTCGTTGGCGACGTAGATGGGGTCCAGGCCAAGCAAATCGCAGGCGGCCTGTACGGCTGAGGTGACCGGAAGATTGCGCTCGTCGATGAGAATGCCGACATTCGATTTGGCGGCAATTTCGTTGAGCGAGGAGGCAACGCCGCCGCGGGTGGGGTCGCGGAGAACGTGGACGTGCGGGGTAGCATCGAGAATTGCCTGCACCATGGTATGAAGCGGAGCACAATCGCTTTCGATGAGCGTGTCGAATTCCAGGCCTTCGCGCACGCTCATGATCGCCATCCCGTGATCGCCCACGGTTCCGCTGACCAGCACGACGTCGCCCGGCTGCGCCATGGCGGGTCCGATACGCGCGTGCCCGGGGAGGATGCCTAATCCGGAAGTATTGATGTAGCAGCCGTCGCCGTGGCCGCGCTCGACCACTTTCGTGTCGCCGGTGACGATCTGCACGCCGGCCGCCTGCGCTGCCTTGGCCATGCGCTCGACAATGCCGGCGAGCGAGGCCATGGGGAAGCCTTCTTCGAGGATGAATCCGGCACTGAGGTAAAGGGGCATGGCTCCGCTCATGGCGAGGTCATTCACGGTGCCGTTCACCGCCAGATCGCCGATGGACCCGCCGGGGAAGAAGAGCGGCCGGACGACGAATGAATCGGTGGAGAAGGCCAGGCGTCCGGGCGGCAAGTGGAGCACCGTGGAATCGCCGAGATTCTCCAGCGCCTCGTTGCGGAAGGCGGGAAGGAACAAATGCTCCACCAGTTCGGCGGAGAGCTTGCCGCCTCCGCCGTGGCCGATGACGATGTTGGGATAGTCGCGGAGCCCGAGCGGACAGGTCCAATTGTTGAAATCCGGAGGATCAGCCATTGCCTTCCACCGTTTCCACAAACCGGCCGTAGTTGTAATAAGCGGCGCAGGCTCCCTCGGTGGAGACCATGGTGGCTCCAAGGGGTTTGCGCGGCGTACATTCCTTGCCGAATGCGGGGCATTGGTAAGGTTTCATCGCGCCTTGCAGCACCTCGCCGCTATGGCAGAGAGAGGATTCCCGGGCGCCAATGGCGGAGACGGCAAAGCGGACTTCGGCGTCGAAGCCGCTATAGGCGGCGCTCAGTTTCCAGCCGCTTTGGGGGATGACGCCGATGCCTCGCCAGGCGCGGTCCGTCAGTTCGAACACTTCCGCCAGGATCTTCTGCGCCGGCTGATTACCTTCGAGGGTGACGACGCGGGTATACGCATTGTCCACCGATGCCTCGCCGTTCTCCAGTTGCTGGACGGCGCGGCGGATGCCTTCGAAAATATCGAGCGGTTCGAACCCCGTGACGACGATGGGCACGCGGAACCGCTGGGCCAGGGGAAGATACTGCCAGTAGCCCATCACGCTGCAGACGTGCCCCGCGGCGAGAAATGCCTGGACGCGGGCGGCGGGGGAAGTCATGATGGCCTCGATGGCGGGCGGCACCAGCACGTGCGAGACGAGGATGGAGAAATTCTTCAGCCCTTCGCGTTTGGCGACATGAACGGACATGGCGTTGGCGGGAGCCGTGGTCTCGAAGCCGATTCCGAAGAAGACCACCTGTTTCGAGGGATTCGCGCGCGCCAGACTGACGGCATCGAGCGGCGAGTACACCACGCGTACGTCGCCCCCTTCGCTCTTCACGCGAAACAGATCCTTTTCCGAACCTGGCACGCGCAGCATGTCGCCGAAGGAGCAGAAGATGACGCCGGGCTGCGCCGCGATGGCCAGGGCCTTGTCGATCACCGCGAGCGGCGTTACGCAGACCGGACATCCGGGACCGTGGATGAGTTCCACTTCGGGCGGCAGCAATTGATCGATCCCGTTGCGGATGATGGAATGGGTCTGGCCGCCGCAGACCTCCATGATGGCCCAGGGGCGCGTGGTGATGCGATGAATCTCACGCGCGATGCGCCGGGCAATTTCTCCGTCACGAAAATCTGAAAGATACTTCATGAGCGCCTTCCTCGCGGCCGGAGCAGGAAATGGATCCACTCGTCGATCCCCAGCCCGGTTTTGGCTGATGTCTCGAAGATGCGCATCCCCGGGCGGACGGCGTGGATGTTGCGAACGGCCGCGTCGAGGTCAAATTCGCACGCCGCCGCCAAGTCCATTTTCGTAAGAACCGCAACATCGGAGGAGTTGAACATGCCGGGGTACTTCAACGGCTTGTCCTCGCCTTCGGTCACGGAGAGAAGCGCCGCGCGCGAGTGTTCGCCCAGGTCATAACTGGCGGGGCAGACGAGGTTGCCGACGTTCTCAATGAAGAGGACATCGAGTGCGGCAAGATCCCATCCTTCGAGATGCGTGGAAATCATGTTGGCTTCGAGGTGACAGCAGCCATGTGTCATGATCTGGCGTACCGGCGCCCCGCTTGCGGCGAGGCGGCGGGCGTCATTGTCGGTCTCGAGATCGCCGACCAGAGCGGCGGCACGGCGGCCCTCTGCGATGAGCGTTCGCAGAGTGCGTTCGAGGAGGGCGGTCTTGCCCGCGCCCGGACTGGAGACGAGATTGAATACGGTGACGCCGGCGGCTTCAAAACGTTCCCGCAGCGCGGCGGCCAGCAGATCGTTCTTGTTGAGGACGCCCTTGCGAATCTCCAGAACTCTGGTGGACATGATCCTAAGGTACCTCTATCTCGAGCGACTCGATTTCCATCTCGCGTCCCTGGCGGATGGCCGCGGTGGGAGTATCGCACACGGGACAGCAGAAGAGCTGGATGGAGGGAAGTTCGACTTCGGCTTCGCAATGCGGGCAGTAGATGACAACCGGGAGTTCGGTGATGAGGAGCCTGGAGCCCTCGAGCGGCGTGCCGGCGGCGGCAATCTCGTAGCAGAAGTGCAGCGCGGAGGCCACTACGCCCGATAGCGCGCCAATGCGGACGCGCACCTCGTTCACCCTGACAGCGCCGGCCTCGCGCGCGGCTTCGGAGGCGGCTTCCACCAGCCCGTGGGCTATGGATAACTCATGCACGGTACGACCACTGTAGCGAGATCTGTGTAGCGGGCGCTCTCGAGAATGTTCCGGTGCATGCGCTTGTCGCGCGACTCGCTTCCGCTGCTGCCGCTCAGGGCGTCGACGATGAGTTCGCCGGACGCTTTGCCGGCGGATGGATCAAAGTGAATGGTCCCGCTTTTCAATTGGAACGTGCCATGGACCGTGTGCAGCAAGGAGCCGAGCGTCCAGTGGATGGTGGTGTGCGAGGGATCGAAGATCAACACCGTTTCCTGTGGGTAGGCCGGGAGCGTGACATGGCTACACTCCAAAAACCATGGTCCAGCCCAAGGCCATCATGCTGCCCGCCAGCCGTGTGACTGGGACGAAGCCAAGGTGGGTGGCAAGCATCTGGCCGAATACGGCGGGGCGCAAGGCGAAGGCGGACAGGGTACGGCGGCGAAGCCAGCCGCGGTTGTCGAGCAAGAGCATGAGACCGGCCATCAACGCCGGACGGCGGCGGATGCGATTATGAGCGTCCTGGTAGAGATGCGGCTCGCCGCGCACTAAGGCATCGGCCAGCGCGGCGGCCTGTTCGAAGGCGAGACACAAGCCTTGTCCGGTGATGGCATCCACGGAGCCGGAGGCGTCGCCGATGAGGAACACGTTGTTGGTACAAACGCGCGGCAGGGTGCGCGTGGCGGAGACTGCTCCCCGTTCCCGGGTCGTAACCGGAGCTGGGGCAAGCCTCGCTGAAAGATCCGGGAAACGGGAAAGGGTTTCGTCTAACCGTAATTTGGGATCTCGCGAGATGACGGCGACACAGACCTCCTTCTCCGCAACGGGAGTGACGTAGACCTGGCAACTCTCGCCCCAGTGAATCTCCATGAATTCGGCCCATGGCTCGAGCGCGTAGTGGCGGCGAAATCCGTAGCGGCGTTTTTCGCACATGCCGGCGTCGAGGCCGGCCCAGCGGCGAACGGTGGAGTTGCCTCCGTCGGCGCCGGCAATCCAGCGGCAGCGGATTCCGCGGCCGTCGAGTTCCACGGCGTCATGGGCGAGGCGGCGCACGGTGGCTCCCCAGAGGATGGAAACGCCGCGGTCGAGGGCATGCCGCACCAGCAGTTGGTGCAGCGCTGTCCGCCGGATTCCCAATCCGCAACAGCCGCCGAAACGCGCTTCGACGGAATGCCCCTCCCCGAGGAAGCGAATGCCAGCGACCGGATAGCCGGGACACGCACCAGCGCCGACTCCAAGACGGCTCAACGCGGCGAGAGAATCAGGCATCAGGCCTTCTCCGCAAGCCTTGTCAATGGGACCTTCCCTGGCGCTTTCGGCAACCACTACGCGCAGCCCTTTGTTGCGAGCGGCGATGGCGGCGGCAAGGCCGGCCGGTCCCCCGCCAACCACGAACAGATCGGTTTCTCCGGGAACCGCGGCCATCTACCACCTCAAGAGGACCAATTCCGAACAGAAGCCGGGCCCCATGGCGGCCAGCAGGCTGTAGCTGCCGCCGGGCGGCCGCTTGTTGAGGAAGAACTCCTCGAGGACGACGAGCACGGAGGCAGAGGACAGATTTCCGGTTCGGCGCAGGCATCCCCAGGAGGTATCGAGCGCGCCTTCGGGCAGTGAGAGAGCTTTCGCGGTCGCTTCGAGGATGCGCGGGCCGCCGGTGTGCAGGATCCAACTGTGGATGTCCGCTTTGGTGAGACCTTCGTCCGAGAGAAACTCGTCCACGTCATTGGCGAGGTGCTGATCCACGACTTCGGGAACCTCACGGGACAGCACGATACGGAATCCTTTGTGGGAAATATCCCATCCCATGACGTGCTCGGAGTTGGGATAGAAGACGGAGCGCGTAGCCAGGATTCGCGGACCGGCGCTATTCGTTTCCGCGCCGGAAACCAGCACCGCCGCGGCCCCGTCGCCGAAGAGACCGGAGGAGATGAGATTGGCCACGGAGAGGTCATCCTGCTGGAGGGTGAGGGAGCACAGTTCCACGGCGACGACAGCAGCGGCCTGATTGGGGAACCCGCGCACATAGTCAGCGGCGCGGGCCAGGCCCGCTGCTCCGGCGACGCATCCGAGGCCGAAGATGGGGATGCGTTTGAGCCGCGGCGAGAGGCCCATGCGATTGATGAGCTTCGCGTCAATGGAAGGGCTGGCGATGCCGGTGATGGAGACAAAGAACAGGGCGCCCAATTGATCGGGCGGCAAACCGGCGCGATCGAGCGCGCGGCGCAGGGCTTGCTCTCCAAGATTGGTGGCCTGCTCGATCCAGTGGCCGTTCGCCTGGCCCCAGGTGCGCAGTCCCACGTATTCTTCCATCGGCAGGGCGAGGTGGCGGGTCTCCACGCCAACGCGGGTATGGAGCCGGTCGAGGAATTGGGGATTATCGAGCTTCGCACCCCAATGACGGCTCAATGCGGAGAGCAGGACATGCTGCTCATACTGATTATCAGGAAATGCGCTGGCGACGCTTGAAATGATCATTGTGGTGAATCTGTTCGAGACTGACGCAAGAATCCTGCGGGGCGTTTCCCTTATTTGAGGCGTCCCAGTTCTTCGCGGTACAGGCGGTTCCCTGGGAATTCCCGTGACAAATCCAGCAGAAATTGTTTCGCCTGAGATATATTTTTATCACGCAACGCGGCCACCGCGAGGAGCAGACGGGCGAAGGGGCCCAGATAGCGGCCCTTCTCGGCCGTGAGGCGCAGTTGTTTGAGCCCTTCTTCGCGGTCGGTAGCGCCGCCGCCCATTCGCAGGAGCCAGCGCACGGGCGCGGGCTTGAGGCTGAGCATGTAGTTTTCCACGCCCACCGCGAGATAGGCATCGTAGTAAGTGGGGTCGAGGGACAATAGCTTCTCCGCGGTCAGCCGGCTGGTCTTCATGGAATTGAAGGAGCTGAAATAGCGCTTCTCGATTAACGCGTCGTAGTCGGCCCTGAGACCGTTCGCAAGAATGACGGCAAAAAGGGCATTCTCATCCGTTGCGGAGCGCGCCAAGGCGTGAGCGGCCTGTTCTCCGGCAACCGCCAAGTCCTGATCGAATGCTTTCCGCGCGGCCGGGTCCGGAGTCAATCTTCTGGATTTTCTGAAATTGTCATCGCGCAGGAAAAATTCACCTTGTAAAATATGCAGCCGGTCGAACTCGGAAAACAGGTATGCAGCCGCGTCAGAGACGGACCCCAAAGGATCGAACGGATGCGCGCTTTTCCACTGAGCGAAGGTCTGATGCGCCTGGTCGAACTGCAGGTTATACATCTGGCGGTATCCGGCGTCTAGTGAGGGACGGCCGGAATCAGCGCACCGAGCGGGCAGAGCATGGATGAGCGCGGCGATGAGCAGGAGGTGATGGACACGCGGCATCAAACGTTGATTGCCCTCCGCGCCAAGCCGAGAGGTTCGGTCCAGAACGACGGGGACGAATGCAATTGCTCCACGACATCCCTTACCGCCTCGACGAACTGTTCAAGTTGCCTGTGTGTGATGACCAAGGGCGGGGCCGCTTTGAGGACCATGAAATGATTGCCGCATATTTGCGTGAGGATTCCATGGTCGCGGAAAAGCCGCATCACGACAACCTGGCCGAACATGCCGGGGTGAATCTGACGGAAGGCTTCGAAGGGTACGCGCAGGCGCATTCTCCCCGGTGAAAACTCGATGCCGTTCATCAGGCCAAGGCCTACCACTCCCTTCACCATCTCATATCCGGAGAGCGCTTCCAAGAGACGTGAACGCAGGAGGCTGCCCATGGAAATCGCGCGCGGCCCCAAGCTTTCGCTTTCGAGGACGTCCAGGGTGGCCAATCCGGCGCGCATCGAGAGGCTGTTCTCGCTGAAGGTGGAGGTGTGCACGATGGACCGCTTGAGAGAAGTGTAGACAGACGCGTAAGTCTCGTCCGTCATGAGGAGGGCGCCGGTGGGGACGAGACCTCCGCTGAGAGCTTTGGCCAGCGCCACCATGTCACTGCGGACACCGTCGAAATGATGGGCGGCGAGGAATTTTCCAGTGCGGTACAGCCCAGTTTGAACCTCGTCCAGCACGAAGAGGGTTCCATAGCGCCGGCAGAGTTCCGCGGCTGACTTCAGGTAGTCCGGCGCGGGGATGCGGATTCCGGCCTCGCCCTGGATGGTTTACAAAAATTAACGTTCTGGAGGGTTTCGCAAAGCCCTGTCAGACGCGCATCTCGTAGCCAAGCCCGCGCATGCCTTCGATGATGGCGTCGCGAATGGCCCCTACTTCCTCGCTGGACAGCGTCCGGTCCGGCGCCGCGACGGTGAGGCGGAAGGAGACGCTTTTGGCGTCTTCCGGGAGAGGGGCGCCCTCATATTGGCGAAGGTAAGCGATGCTCTCCAGGAAGGGTCCGGCAAAGCTTGCCAACTGCTTTTGCAGGTCTCCCGCCAAGGCTCTTCGAGAAGCGAGCACCGAAAGATCGAAGGCGCTTTCCGGGAAGCGGCGTACGGGCTGATAGCGCTTCTCGACGGGCGCGAGCGCTTCCATCCGGGCCAGATCGACGTCGAGGACCACGGCGCGTCCTTCGGCGAAATCAGGATGAAATTCGAACAGGCGGCCCACCGTTTGCCCGCGCCAGTGGACATGAGCGGTGCGTGACGGATGCTCGAACATCCGCGCCGTGTCTGGCCGCAGTTCGCAACCGGGCATGAGGCACTCGGCAAGGCGCTTCATCTCATAGAACGGTCCAATTTCCTTCGTGCGCTGATAGATAGCGGCGGCAAGATGCGGGATCTCGCCGGGCAGGCCGCTCGCGCGCTTGTGAATCTCCATTCCAACCTCGAACAGCCGGAACTGATCGAAATGCTTGCTGTTCTCGCGGATGTTTTTCCAGACGCCGGGGATCAGAGTGCGGCGCAGCAAAGCCTGATCGACGGAGATGGGATTCGCCACGGTGACATGGTCCGCGGGGGAAAGGCCAAAGCGGCGCACGTCCTCTTCGCTGAGGAAGCTGTAATTGTAGACCTCATGATAGCCCTGGGCAGCCACGGCCTGGCGGACGGTACGGTGGAAGCGCCGGCGCGGATTGTCCGGCGGCGGCTCGGTGGGAACCACGGGCGCGGTGGGGGTGATGGTGGCGTACCCGACCATGCGTCCGATCTCTTCCACCAGATCGTCCTTGATGGAAATGTCCTTGGTGGCGCGCCAGGTTGGGACGGATACCGAGAAGACGCCCGGACCGGACTCGCTCACGCCGAACATCAGGGACTCGAGGATGGAGCGAACCTCCGCGCTCTCGATGGGCCTTCCGAGCTTGCGGATGAGCCAGTCCATGGGAAGGGTGATCGGCGCGGGAGAGTGCGCGGGCGCGGCGAGGTCGGCCAGACCGCCGGCCAGGCGGATTCCGGGGGAGACCAGTTCGAGCAGTTCCACGGCGCGCGCGAGGCCGCGGACGGTATTCACCGGATCCTGCGATTTCTCGAACCGCATGGAGGCATCGGTTCGCAGCTTGAGACGGGAGGAGGTGCGGCGGATGTTCGCCGCGTGAAAATTCGCGCTCTCGAGGACCAGCCGCGTGGTGGACTCGCCGATGGCGCTATCGAGGCCGCCGATGACGCCGGCAATCGCAATGGGGCCGTTCGCATCGGCGATGACGAGAGCGGCGGGCGTGAGATCGTACGCCTCATCGTTCAGGGCGGTGATGCGCTCCCCTGCGCGGGCATTGCGGACAAAGATGGTATCGCCCGCAAGCTTATCCGCGTCGAAGGCGTGCATCGGTTGGGCGAGTTCGGCCATGACGTAGTTCGTCACGTCGACAATGTTGTTAATGGGGTTGAGCCCGACCGCTTCCAGACGGTATTGCAGCCACAATGGGGAAGGCTGCACGGTGACGTTCTCGAAGACCAGCGCGCTGTAGCGGGGACAAAGCTGAAGATCTTCAATCCTGACCTCTACGGCAGCCGGCGCGCGGGGGATGCGATCGAGGTTCACGGGATCGAGCAGACGCTTTCCGATGATGGCAGCGACTTCACGCGCCATTCCGTGATGCCCCCAAAGATCCGGCCGGTGGGTAAGCGATTTGTTGTCCACCTCGATGACGTGGTCCGGGAGGATGCGCGGAAGCGGAGTGCCGGGCTCTGCGTCGAATTCAAGGATGCCTTCGTGATCACGGTTGATGCCGAGTTCGACGCCGCTCGCCAGCATTCCATCGCTCTCGACGCCGTCCACCACGCGCCTGCCGATCGGCCGGCCTTCGAGGGAGACCCCGGGCGGCACGTACGCGGTGACGATGCCGGGGCGGCAATTGGGAGCGCCGCAGACGACGGTGCGCCGGCCGAGCAGTCCGGCGTCCACGACGGCTTTGCGATTGTGGCTGCCGGCTATCGGGTCCGCCTCGAGGACACGCGCCGCTACTATCTGCGCGAAGTGCACGCCCACCGCCTCGACTCCTTCGCATTCGGCGGTCTTGATGGTGATGAGGCGCATCAGCTCAGCAGGTGAGGCTTCGAGGCCGTCCACCAGTTCGTGGATCCAGTTATAGGAAAACTTCAAGGCAGTTCATCCTCACTCAGAATTGACGCAGGAAGCGCAGGTCGCCGCTTTGCAGATGGCGGATATCGTCGATGCCGTAGCGCATCATCACGAGGCGGGTCAGGCCGAGACCGAAAGCGAAGCCTCCCCACTGCTCGGGATCGATGCCGCCCTGCCGGAGCACATTGGGATGCACCAGACCGCAGGGGAGCAACTCCACCCAGCCGCTCTGTTTGCATACGGCGCAGCCCGGACCTCCGCAGATGAGGCATTGGATGTCGAGTTCGAAGCCCGGCTCGACGAAGGGGAAGTATCCCGGCCGCAGCCGGACGGTGACCTCGCGACCGAAGATGTGACTGAGCAGCGTCTTCATGAAATACAGCATGTGGGCAATGGAGACGTCGCGGTCCACCATCATCCCCTCGAGTTGATAAAAGGTGTGCTCGTGGCTGGCGTCGACCTCTTCGTTGCGGAACACGCGTCCGGGCGCGATCATGCGCAGCGGCGGCCCGAGTTTCGCCATGCCCCTCACCTGCACTGGCGAAGTGTGAGTGCGCAGGCATTGCCCGTCGCCGAGCCAGAACGTATCCTGCATGTCGCGCGCGGGATGATCGGGCGGAATGTTTAGGGCATCGAAATTGTTGTACTCGGACTCGACCTCCGGCCCATCAAGGACGGCAACGCCCATGGAGGTGAAGAGGTCCTCGAGTTCCTGCTGGATCTGCGTGAGCGGATGCAGCGTGCCCGGACGCGGTCCCGGCGCCGGGAGAGTGACATCGATCCATTCGGCATCCAGGCGCGCCTGCAAGGCTTCATTGGCGAAGCGATTCTGGCGCTCTTCAAGCGCCGCTTCGAGATCGTTCTTGGCGGTGTTGAGCAGTTTCCCGACCCGGGCGCGATCCTCCGGCGTGAGTTTGCCCATGCCTTTGCTGATCTCGGCAAGCGCGCCCTTCCGGCCGAGTACCTCCACCCTCACGGTCTCGAGTTGCTCGGGGCTCGCCGCTGCCAGAATTCTCTCTCGCGCAGAGGTAGCCAGATTCTGTAGTTGTGATTCCAGCATGTCAGGGAAAACTTCTATTCTAGCAGCGGCAGACAAGGTGTGGCATAATAGCAAGTTAACCCACCCTACCGGCGCGGTAGCCAAGTGGTAAGGCAGAGGTCTGCAAAACCTTTACTCGCGGGTTCGATTCCCGCCCGCGCCTCCAATAGGCTTTTTGGGACTCGGTAGGCCCTGTCGAGCGGCTTTCGGTTTTGCGGACTGGTCACGAGGGCGATCCATGCTCACCCTCGAAGGCGCGCTCGATGTCCTGTGCGCCGCCCCCTGTCGCCGAGCGCCGCGGCCTGCGCGGCCGCCTGCTGCGCATCGACTCCTTGAGCACACCGGACCTGATGGAACTGGTCCGCAGACTCGAGGACCCCGTCCCGCGAGGTCCCCATGTCAGGCCAGCATTGGGCTGAGCGCTCCCCGGCTCCGCAGCCAGGCGGTGACCGGCTGGCGGATCGCGTTCTGCCCTCGCCGGCCTGGCCGCGCAGATCGCCATCCGGGATCTGCTGACTATGTTCATCGCCTTCTGGCGCGGGCTCCCCTGATCCCGGACACAATCGCAAGCGGGCGTTCCGCAAGAAGGCCCGCTTTTGTTTTTTCCTGAGACAACTGTCTAGGAAAAAGCACTAGTTCTACAGGGCGCGGTTGCGCCCTATACTGGAGGTGAGTATGGCTTCTCAGTGCTCGGCGCTCTATGCTACGTGGCTTCCCCTTTACCACGGCCTCATGGCTGCGATTACCGAAGCAGAACTCCATCTACGCCGTGGCAAGGCTGGGGACGACGACCTGAAGGCCGTTCGGGATCACGGTGTTGCGTTGCTCAAATGGTATGAGGCCGACAGCGAAAATGCCTCGGAAGACTTGCCGGACCTGCAGTCGCTGATCCGGGACGGGCTTCATCTCAGTCTGCAATTCCGGGAATTGATCGACGCCTTGGGGCGGACGGAGGGTGATCCTCTCTTCGCGCTGTATGATGACATCGCTGATCATGCCGAGACGCTTGCCGAGAGCTTTGATCCTAAGCTCAAGGAAAGCATCCGTCAAGCCGAGATGGAGCCTGGGGAGATCATGTCCCACGACGATTTCTGGCGGCTGCTGAGCGCCTGAAATGGCGCTTGAGATCCAATCCACAAACGCTTTCGTGAGAGCGGTCAAACACCTCGACCCTGACGCAAGAGAGCAGATAGGCCTGGGTATCGCAAGTTACGCCGCCCTTGGACGTGGGGATACAAAGGCACTGAAAGGCAACCTCAAGGGAAAGCTCCGCCTGCGCGTCGGTAAATGGCGCGTCATTTTTCGGATCGATGAGGCGCGCACCATGGTTCTCCTTAACGTGGGTAAACGCGGGGATATCTACTGAGCTACTGATCTGTTCCCCCTTGTCAGAACTGATCCACCGCCGCCTGCAATTCAGCTACGCGCGCCGTTTCCGCCTCGAGTTCCTCCACCAGGCGCAGGACGGAATCCGGATGCAGAGCTCCCACTCGCTCCCGGACATGCGCCGCGACCGGCATGTCTGCCGCGTTCCGCGCTACCGGATCAGACGCGAACTACCCGAGCAGCCGCGCCGCCTCCTCGAACCGGCGCCCCTCTTCCTTGAGCGCCACCGTCAACGCCACTGTTCTGCTCTTGGCCTGCCGCAGCGCCGCATAGATGCGTCCCTGCATCACTCATCGCCCCTCAGTCTAATCCGCCCCGTTTTCCCGGGGAAAATCCCAGTATCTCCGCACTTCACTAAACTAAACCAAACAGGTAGAACAGCCGTAGGTCTGCAAACCTTTACTCGCGGGTTCGAGGCCACAGCGGACGAAGCGATCGGCTTTAATTGACTGCGATTCTAGGGTCCAGGTCGCCCCTGGTGGGGCTGTCGACGCCGCCGATGCGGATGGTGACGTCGAGGGCGTCGCCGCGGAGGTGATCGCCGGGGACGTAGAGGTCGATTTCGTAGATACCGACAAGGCCGGGGGCGAGGCCGCTCCATTCGACGGCGATGGCGGCTTCTTTGTAGCGGGGGTCGCCGAAGAAGACGCTCACGGGGTCGGTGACAGCGGGCGGGGATGAAGGCGCGGGGTCGCCGGCGGTGACTTTGCCGCCCTTCGTGGGACCAAGGCCGGTAGCGTACATGACAAGGCGCTGGTCGCGGGTGGTGGGGTCCTGTTTGGTGACAGGGCTGCCGTCGGAGTGGTAGATGGCGGGCTGCTTCGATTGGGGATCCATGAGGACCGCCGGGGCGTACTTGGAAAGGGTGACTTGGGAAGGCGCGAGCGGGGCAGCTTTCCGATCCAGGGAGCGGACCACAACCGGGTAGCGTCCGGCGGCGAGATCGTTAGGGATGAGAGCATTGATCTGGCCGGTGGACGTCATGGTGAGGGGCATGGGCCGGTTGTTGATGGTGACGCAAGCGCCGCCGAGGACGGTGGGGAGGGTGGAATCGTTGGAAGCGGAGCCATCGCCCGCGAGGTTGCGGCCGAAGATGGAAACCATGCTGCCCGGAGCAATGGAAGGTTTGAGGTTCGCAATGTTGACGATGCCGTTTTGGGTGACCTGCGGGCGGTCGGCCGGCGGAATGGCGTCGAGGGCGACGATGCTGAGGCCGCTGGTGGTGAGGAAGTAGGCCGTCGAGCCGGAGGGATTGACGGCGAGGAGACGTCCGGAAACGTTGGCGCGGGCTGTGCCGGTGACGGTGGAGATGGGGCCCTCGATGGTGGGGACGCTGCGCGTTGTGTTGCCCGTATTCGCATCGGCCACTTCGATGACGGGGGCGTCGCTGGTGAGAGGGTTGTTGGCCTGAAGGCGCACCGGTTGGGTGAAGCGGACGAAGGAAGTGAGGTTGAGCGGGGCGACGGCGGAGACGGGGCGCGGTGTGGTGGTGGTGGTATTTCCGCGGCCTGCCGTGGCGATGCTCCCGGCGGAACCGGTGGGGGTGAGGGCAGGGTTGAGGACGGTTCCATTGACCAGGAAGTAGCGGCCTCCGGGGCCGGCGCCGACGGGTCCGAAATAGCCTTGGATGGGCGGCGTGAAGACCTGGCGGCCCTGGACAAATTCATCGGTGGCGGCGTCGTAGAGATAGACGTAACCGTTGCCGGCAAGGAGCATCGCGTACTCGCCATTCGGGGTGGCTGCGAAAGTCCGGGGCGCTGTGACTGTGGCTGTTCCGATGACGGGACTGACGGCTCTGGGGATGGCTTCATTGCCCACAACCTTCCAGATGGAGCCGTTGTTCATGATGATGAGGGGCCCGCGCTGGGTAGAGACGATTTGCGACGGGGTGACGAGGGCGGCGGTGGCGTTGAACGGAAGTGGAGGGAAATGGACGCGATCCACCACTTGGCCGGCGTCCAGATCGACGATGCTGATGCTTTCACCGCCGCTGTTGGCGACGTAGAGAGTGGTGTTGTCCTGGCTGAGCGCGATGGAGCGCGGCAACTGCCCGACCTTGATGGGAGTGAGAAAGGTTTTCGAGTCCGCGTCGAAGACCTCGATGCGATTCATGCCGGAATTAGCGACATAGACGCGGTTTCTGGCGGCATCGTAGAGAACGTCCTCGAGGCCTTCGTTAGCAGAAATGCCGACAGGCACGGCGACGACATTCGCTCTGGCTTCGGCGTCACGATTGTTTTGATAGACGCGCACGCGCGCGGGGATATTGATGGCTTCCGGGGATTGGATGAGGAAGTCATGAACGGGGGAGACGGTTCCCAGCGTGCGGTTGTTGACGGAGTTATAGGTGATGTCCATCGAGGGACCGTCCGGGGACTGCTGCACACGGACTTGGGGGGCGGTCTGGAAGATGGCGTTGTTCTGCCCGCCGGCTCCACCAGCAGGAAGTTGAGGAGCGGTGGGCGCAGTGCCGCCGCCGGGAACAGTAGGGGGAATCACGATGATGACGCCCCCGCCAGGTATGCCGCCGCCAGGCCCACCCACTCCGCCAAGGCCTCCGGGGCCTGTGGGGTTAAGCTGAAGAACCTGGGCGTTGGCGGTGAGCCGGCCGCGGCCGGCGTTGGACATCTGGATGTGCGCCGTACGCTGGCTGCTGGTAACGCCGCACTGATCGTTGGCGACGAGGACGGCGCTGGTGGGGAGTGAGAGGATCGGGTTGTTGGCGGCCGAGCCGATGGGGATGGTGGTGAAACCGGATTCGGAGATGGCGTAGATGGTGTTGCCGTCGCTCGAGATGAGCATTTTACCGGCGAGGTTCTCGGGCATCTGGAAGGCCGTCTGGATGAGGAGGTTGTCCGGGTCGTTCACCATCAACTGGGCGACGTTGGGGCGGGTAGGAGGATTGGCGACGGGAGCAACGTTGAAGGCCGAGTAGAGGGTCCCGCCGTCGGGCGAAAAGACGCTTCCTCCCTGGTTCTGCTGGGTGTTGAAGTTGGTTCCGGGCTGGATGGGATAGGGGGCGTTGGCGAGGTTCTGCTGGGCGATTACTTCGAGGGTCTGGGTATCAAAGAGGGTCAAACCGCTCATGAATTTGGAGCCGTCCGGGGAGACGGCAAGGACGCTCGAGACGTTGTTAACGATTCGGCTGCGCAGGATCACTCCGGAGGCGACTTCATAAACGAAGACGGCCCGGGTGGTGTTGTTGGGAATATTGACGCCGATGATGTAATTGCCGTTGGGCGTGGCGGTGAGTTGGCTGCGGTTGGCGAGGAAGGCGCGCCCGGCGGGAGGAGCCCCCGGAGGCAGCGAGGGCGCGGATGGCACGAAGACAACGTTGGCGATGGATCCATTGTCGTTGGGGTCGAAGATGAGGAGCGTATTTTGCGAGTTGTTGGGGCCGGTGCCGATGGTGGTGATGAGGGCGCGCCCATCATTGCCGACAGCGATGCCTTCGGGACGGGCGGGAAGGCTGGGCCGGTTGACGACGCCCAAACGGTCGAGATCGATGATGTTGAGGGAGGAGGAGTTATGGCAGACGACGTAGAGGAACTTCCTGTCGGCGGAAAGGGCGGCCGCCAGCGGAAGCGAATCCGTAGCGACGGAATTGACCTGGCGGATGGGGCTCGGGGGAAGCGAGTAGACTTCGACGCGGTTGGCGTTTGTGTTGACGAGATAAAGCCGGCGGCGAGCCTCATCGAGGACGATGTCACCGGCGCTTCCGACAACCGTGGTGACGGAGCCGAAGGTAGCGGCAAAGCCGTTCGGAATCAGTGAGATAAACAACAAGACCGGGAACAGGCGAAGCATTAGTTTATGTTTAACCCCGGGTCGTGGCAAAAAGTTGCGCAAGCGCGCACGCTCTACTGTAGCGCAGCCTGAAGCGTGCCGGTGAGGTGCAGAAGTTCCAGACGGGCTTTCTCGGCCGTGTACTGTGCGTCAAAGTAGAGGATCCACTTTTCCTGCTCCTGAAAGCGGGCTTCCTCGAGTTGGCGCAGGGTGGCGCGGCCCTCTTCAACTTGGGCGAGGAAGATGTTGACTTGATCGCGGGCGATTTCGAGATCGAGGCGGGCAATCTCGCGGCTCTTATCCGAGAGCTTCACCTGCCGGTAGGCGTTTTGGACATTCAGGGTGATGCGGTTCCGGGCCTGGGTGCTTTGCGTGCGGAGGGCGCTCAACTCACCTTCCGCCTGAGCGGCTTCGGCGAGGGAGGCAGCGCTCGGGAAGAGCGGGATCTGAAGGGCGATGCCCAACTGCCCGTTGTTGCGCTGGAACTTACGGAAGAAGTCCTCGTAGTTGTTAAACCGGGCAAAGAGACCATATTGAGCAACCAGGTCCACGCTGGGCAAGTGGTTCGATTTGTACTGGCGAATCTCGTGGCGCTTGGCGAGCATGGCGGACTCGAGGCGGCGGAGTTCCTTGCTATTGTCGAGCGCCTGCTGCACACTGGCCTCCTGCGACGAGGGAGTTTCGACAGGGAACGGGTCGATCGAGACGGAACGTGCGCGATCGCCGGCGGAGAGCCCGAGGAGGCCGGCAAGAGCGCCTTCGGCGGAGTCGCGCTCCTGGCGGATCTGGTCGAGGCGGAGGAGAGACCTGGCAAGGGCGAGAGCGGACCGTTTCGCTTCGATTTCCAGTTCCCTGCCCTCCTTGACGCGGGCCTGAACAGTTTCGTCGGCGTGGCGCAGACTATCGATCTGGCCGCGGACGGACTCTTCGGTTCGAACCCAACGGGCGGCGTCGAGATAGAGGGTGGCCGTGCGAAGGACGATGTCGTCCCGTTTGATCTGGGTGTCGATGGCGGCCGTGCGCGCTTCCTGGATGGTTTGCGCTACGTGGAAGGAGTAAGAGCGGTTGAAGATGGAGGAGACGGCCTTGGCCTGGACGATGCTGGGGGCGGCTCCCTCGATGCTCATGGGGAAACCATTGCTGTAGGCGAGACCGCTTCCGGCGATGATCTTAGGGCGGAACGGGTCTTTGGCAATCCGGATGGCGAGGTTGGCTTTTTGTTCCTCGATGCGCGCCAGGATAAGATCAGGATTCTCACGCAAGGCGAGTTGAACTGCTTCTTTGAGGCTGATGGTTTTCGTTTCGCCAAGTAAGGAAGCGGCAATGAGAAGGCCCAAGACAAATCGCATATCCCCAGTATGGCCGAAGGGGAAGCAATGGGAGCGCTTAGGAGCCGGCCTCGCGGAGCAGTTTCCGGGCTTCCTCGCGGGAAGGATCGTCAGGCGTAAGCGAGGATTGGAGGTATTTCTTCAGGAGAACTTTGGCTTCGTCGATGTTGCGTTTCGTTTCGATGTAGGTGGCAGCGCGTTCAAAGAGGACCTTGGGGTTGTTGGGAGCGATTTCCGCTGCGCGCTGGAAAGCGGCTTCGCTTTCCTGATGGCGGCCGTGCTTGGCAAGGAACCTGGCAAGATCGAGGACACGTCCAACCTGTGAGGGCGCGGCTTCCACGGCGCGGCGGAGTTGCTCTTCGGCGGCTCCATACTGCTTACGATCTTCGTCGAGACGGGCTTGGGCGTAATGACCTTCGGCAGGATCGAGCCTGGCGATGCGCTGAGCCAGGGCTTGAGCCTTATCCTTGCCGCCGCCGAGGAATCCGGGCGCTTCCATGTAGTATTCGAACAGATCGTTCATCGCCAGGATGTTGTGCGGATCGAGTTGCACGGCAGCTTCAAACTGTTGACGAGCCTTGGACGCATAGCGCGGGGCGAAGAAGGGAGAAGACGTTTCAGCGCGGCGGCCGTAGGCGCGTCCGAGCCAGAGGCGCGATTCGGAACTGCTTGGGTTGAGGTTCACCGCTTTTTCGAACACTTCGCTTGCCTTCTTGAATTCACCAAGCATGAACCAGCTCTGCCCGAGGAGAAGGAGGGAATCGATATCCCTTTGACCTTGAAGAAGTTGAACTGCCTGTTCGTATTGCGTGGATTGATAGGCACGGCGAGCCTCGGCGTAGTTACCGGATGGCTGCGCAGCGGCTAACGCACACAATATGACAGGCAGTAGGATTTGCTTCACCACAGTTGCTTCTCACCCAATTAGATGCAGTATATCAGAGAAAAGTATCCGGGCACCGGAGGTGAGCCGGAGGCCACATCATTATGTACGAAGGAGAAAGGGGGTTTGGTTTCAGGGAAATGCGGCGCAGGGTTTGGCGGCGCCGGGGTCCTGGAGCGAGAGTTCGAGGCAGCCGCCTTCCTGGGATTTGGCGGCGGGATTCCCATTCCAACTGATGGAGACGGGAGCCCAGGCGGATGGCGCCATGATCTTGAGAGCCGACACGGTACGGCTCACGATGATAATTTCGTGTGAATCGGGAAAGTAGGAGGCCTGCACACGGGCAGTAAGGACTTCCTCGCGTTTGCGGAGGCGGTAGCGGGTGGTGAGGCGGATCTTGTCCTTGCCGCGTTCGATGGTGACAGTGACAGGCCGCTCCTCCGTGACGTGGCCCATCAGTTCGAGGTATTGGCGGGCATCCGCGACGCGGGTGCTCGAGAGCATCAGGATACGGTCGTGAAGCTGGAGGGGCCCTTTATAGTCAGGGGGGAGCCATTCGACAGCCACGCCGGGGCCGGGAGCGTCCGGCTTGAAACCAAAGCCGCCGAAGTCGAGAGAAGCCTGCGGATCGGGGGGAATACGTGTCGAGAGGATGGCGTCGTTGCGAAGGGAAGGGTCGAATCGTATGGGGAGAATCCAGTAGCAGCGGGCGAGAGCCGGGTTTCCTGTTTCGCAATCGATCTTGGTGGGGTACTCGGTGTAGCGGTGGCCGGCTAGAAAATCGAGGGCAGCCTGCGTGGTAGGAGATTCGAGCCGTTTGATGTTGAACCCGCCGGTGAGCAATTTCTGGTAGGGCGCGACAAATGCTTCTTTTTCCCGAGGGGACACGGCCCAGGCGATGGGGACAAGGTTGGTGTTGGCCGCAAACAGACGGTCTGTGTCAATTGCAAGTTTGGGGTCGCCGCCGATGGCAAGGGCGGCAGACCATAGATAGGGCGCGCGGGCCGCGGCGTAGAAGACCATGGGCGAGGTAGGACCGGCTCCGCAGAGGTAGACGGGGGCAGTGGGGAGCTGAAACCGTTGGCGGATGTCGGGGATGAGATCGTCCAGCATTTTCACACCGGCGTCGCTCGCGGCAACGGTTTGAGGAAGCACGAGCGTCCATTTGCGGACGGCTGCGACCTGCGACCAGTTCTTGAACTCGACGGCGGCAGTCTCAGGCTGAGCGGGCAAGACGACAAGGACGGGAGCGCCGGCATCGCCCGGGGCGTGGAAGTAGGCGATCTCGTGTCCGGAAGCGGAAAAACGGATGGGCTCGGGCGATTGCGCAAATGCCGCAGCGGTGAGCAGAAAAAGCAACAGCATCCATACCCAGTGTACGATTGTCAGGATGATGAACTGGGTTCTGGTGGGGATCGGCGATATTGCGAAGAAGCGCGTGCTGCCGGCGATTCTGGCGGAGCCTCGGAGCCGGTTGTACGGCGTGGTGTCGCGAGATGAAGAGAAGGGGCGGAGGTACGCGGACCGGTTTTGGGGAACGGTAGAAGATGCCGTGTCCGAGGATGCCGTGGACGCGGTGTATGTAGCGACGCCGGTAGCCCTGCATGCGGGGCAAAGTATGACGGCGCTTGCGGCGGGCAAGCACGTGCTGTGCGAAAAGCCCGTGGCGCGCAGCTACGCCGAAGCGCAGGCGATGGTGGAGGCAGCGCGCAAAGCCGGCAGGACGCTGGGGGTGGCGTATTACCGCAGAACGTATCCGAAGGTGAACCGGGCGCGGCAGTTGCTGACGGAAGGGGCGATCGGGAAGCCGGTTCTGGCGGAGATCAGTTGCCATGATTGGTTCAATGCGGAGGGCGGGGACCGGGAGTGGCTGGTGGATCCGGAGATGGCGGGCGGCGGGCCGCTCTATGACACCGGTTCCCACCGGATTGACTTACTGAATTACGTCTTCGGCCGTCCGGAGCGAGTAACCGGGCAGTTATCCACCTTAGTGCATCAACGGTTAGTGGAGGACGCGGCCACGGTGTTGATCGAATACGAGTGCGGGGTTCGCGGGATCGTGGATGTGCGGAGGCACTGCCGCGTGGCGCGGGACGAGTTCCGGATTACGGGAACAGAAGGCGTGATGGACCTGACGCCGCTCAACGGGCCTGAATTGCGGCATCCGGGGGCCATGGAGATGATTTCGGCGCATGCGAATCTTCATTATCCGTGCGTCGAGAATTTTGTGTCGGCGGTGCTGGATGGAGCGGAGTTACTGGCGAGCGGGGAGACTTCGATTGTTACGGATTGGGTGACGGAGCAGGTGATGCGGGAGGCGCGTCAGGCGGGGTATTTTTCGGCGTTGCGGTAGATTTCGGTTACCGGGATTTCGCAGCCGAGGCAGGCGACGGTGATGACGGAGTCAGCATCGCGGATCTCCGACACTTCCCAACTGCCGTTGGGGAGGCGCTTATAGTGCTCGATGTCCACTGAGGTTGGATCGACGAGGAGATATTCCCGAAGGGACGGCAGGCGGCGGTACTGGAGAGATTTTTCTCCGCGGTCGAAGTTTCTCGTCGAGGGCGAGAGGACTTCCACCAGGAAGGTGGGATTCGTTAGCGTGTCTTTCCGGTTGTCGACGAACTCAGCCGGGCCACAGAGGACTGAGATATCGGGGTAGGTGATCAATTTCCCCCAAAGAACACAAACACGGGCATCCGAGTCGAAAACATCGCAAGGAGAATTCTCCAAACGGCGCGTAAGGGCCGTCCGCAGATTATTAGCCACCAAACTGTGACGGAGGGAACCGCCGGCCATCATGACGATTTCACCTTCGATGAATTCGCTCTTGCGCTCGGCTGCACGCTCCAGTTCCAGGTATTCCTCCTGGGTGAACTTTGGATGCGGCATCGTGGGGATAACCCTATGTTATCCGATGGAGGATTCAGGCAAGCGCCAGTTCGGCATTCTCATAGATTTCAGACACGGGGATGTGGACGTCGACGGACTCAAGATGAATTCCGGACGCACGGTCCCTGATGGTGGCAAGTTCCCAACTGCCGTTCGGGAGCTTTTTCCAATGTTCGATCTCGACTGGAGCCGGGTCAACGAGGAGAACCTCCTGAAGCGAAGGGATCATCCGGTACAACCGCAGCTTTTCGCTACGATCGAAGTTTTTCGTCGAGGGGGAGAGTACCTCGACAAGCAAGGCCGGATTGATTAGTGTGTCTTTGCGGTCATCGCGGTACTGCAACGGGCCGCAGACCGCGGTCAGGTCCGGATAGGCAAACAGGTCCCCCCAATTGACGCAGATTCGCAGGGCGGCATTGAATAGATAGCGTGGCTTTCCCCGCAAACGGGAGCCAATTGCGGTATGAAGGTTCGCAGCAACGAGACAGTGCAAGGGGGAGACGTTATGTCTCGGCAGTCTCTCACCGCGCAGGTATTCATTCCTGTGCTCCGAGGCTCTTTCCTGGTCCAGATACTCTTCGGGTGTGAGCACTTATGCGAGTAGTTTATGAACCACGTTACCATGCACGTCGGTGAGGCGGAAATCGCGGCCCTGGAAGCGGAACGTAAGCTTCGTGTGGTCGAAGCCGAGCATGTGGAGCATGGTGGCGTGGAGGTCGTGGACGTGGACCTTGTCCTTGATGACGTTGAAACCGAGTTCGTCGCTTTCGCCCATGACGAGTCCGGGCTTGACGCCGCCGCCGGCGAGCCACATGGTGAAAGCGTTGGGGTGATGGTCGCGGCCGTCATTGCCGCCTTGCACCATGGGAGTGCGGCCGAATTCTCCGCCCCAGACGACGAGGGTGTCTTTGAGCATGCCGCGCTGTTTCAGATCCTGGATCAGCGCGGCGCAGGCCTGGTCGGTGTCCTTGCAGTTGATGGCGATGTCCTTGGTGAGGTTGCCGTGCTGGTCCCAGGCTTCGTGGTAAAGCTGCACAAAGCGGACGCCGCGCTCGACAAGGCGGCGCGCGAGGAGGCAGTCGTTGGCAAAGGACGGCTTGCCGGGGACGGCGCCGTACATATCGAGAACATGCTGGGGTTCTTTCGAAATATCCATCAGTTCGGGGGCGCTCGATTGCATGCGGAAGGCCATCTCGAAGGAGTTGATGCGCGTTTCGATTTCCGGGTCGCCCATCACGCCGAGGTGCATCTGGTTCAGCTTGCGGAGGGAATCGAGCGAATCGCGCTGGAGGGTTGCGTCGACGCCGGGCGGATTCGAGAGATAGAGCACCGGGTCACCGGAACCGCGGAACTGAACACCCTGGTAGACCGTGGGGAGAAAACCGCTTCCCCAGCAGGAGTTGCCGCCGCTCGGGCCTTTCTTGCCGGAACTGAAGACGACGAAAGCGGGCAGATCCTGGGTCTCGCTGCCGAGTCCGTAGGTGATCCAGGCGCCCATGCTGGGGCGTCCAAACTGCTGTGTCCCGGTATTCATCAGCAACTGGCCGGGCGCATGGTTGAAGGCATCGGTGTTCATCGACTTGACGATGGCGATGTCATCGACGACTTTGGCCAGATGGGGCAGCAATTCGGATAGCTCCGTTCCGTTCTGGCCCACTTTGTGGAACTTGTATTTCGGACCAAGGAGCGTGGAGTTCGGATTGATGAACGCCGCGCGGTAACCTTTGAGCAGGTCAGCCGGCGGCAGCGTGCCGTCAAATTTGGCAAGCTGCGGCTTGTAGTCGAACATCTCGAGGTGGCTGGGAGCTCCGGCCATGAACAGGAAAATGACTCGCTTCGCCGTGGGTTCGAAGTGCGGCTTTTTCGGCGACATCGGTCCCGCGGTCGCCGCCATCAGCGACCGGGCGGCCATGGCTCCCAAACCAATCGCGCAGTCCTTCAGGAACCAGCGCCGGGCAATGTGATTTCCGTTCATGGTTACTCCTTGGTAATGGTCTCGTCGAGGTTCAAGAGCACACGGGCGACGGCGGTCCAACCCGCAAGTTCGGGATTCGATTCACCGCCGGTCATCTCGGCGGCATTGAGCTTGCCCTCTTTGAAGCGCTGGGTCTGACGTTCCAGAAGGGCCTGTAACTCGGCGCGCTCAGCCTGAGTGGGCTGACGCGACAGGCAGCGGCGAAAGGCATAGGTGATGCGCTGGTCTTCGGTGTTGCCTCCTTCGGTGATGGCCTTTTTGGCAAGTGCGCGGGCGGTTTCGAGGAACAGCGGTTCGTTCAGGGTGGTGAGGGCCTGGAGCGGAGTGTTGGAGCGCGAGCGGCGGACGCAGGAGGCATCGCCGTTGGGCGTATCGAAGTTCTGGAGCATCGGGTAGGGGACCGAGCGGTAGCGGAAGGTATAAAGAGCGCGGCGGTAGCGATCCCCGCCCTTCTCCGTGTACCAGGTCTTGGGTCCGTAGCTAACCGGGGGCTGGAAGAGGAAATCGGGCGCCGGCGGATAGACGCTGGGACCGCCGACGTGCTCGTTCAGCAGACCGCTGGCGGAAAGGGCGATGTCGCGCACGATCTCGCCCTCGACGCGCACTCGCGGACCGCGCGCCAGCAGGGTGTTGAACGGGTCCTTCTCATAGAGTTCGGGAGATACTTTCGAACTTTGCCGGTAGGTGGCGGAGTTGACGATGAGGCGCTGGATAGCCTTGATGCTCCAGCCTCGGTCCATGAACTCGACGGCGAGCCAGTCGAGCAGTTCTTTGTGAGAGGGCGGCTCGCACTGGGTTCCGAGATTTTCCGTGGTGCTGACGATGCCCGCGCCGAAGTAGGCCTGCCAGATGCGGTTCACCATGGAGCGCGCCGTGGTAGGCGCTTTGCGGTCCACCATCCAGCGGGCGAAGGTGAGCCGGTTGAGGGGTGCTCCGGCAGGGAGCGGGTTGAGGAACGCGGGCACGCCGGGCTCGACGACTTTGCCGGGCTTGAGAAAATCGCCGCGGGTGAGCATGTGAGTCTCACGCGTCTTCTGCCGCTCGCTGAGGACCAGTTGCGAGGAGCCTTCCGGATGCTGCTGCCAAAGATCCTCGATGCGGGCGTTGGCTTCCTTCCATTCCGGCACGGTGGTACGCCAGTAGCTGAAGACGGCCTGCTCCTGCGCCGGGGACCACTGTTCGCGCGGCAGGGCGAGGATGAGGCGGACGCGCGCAGGCACCGGATCAGCGACGGCGTTCGGCGAAGTGGTGATGGAAAGCCGCATTCTGCCGAGATTGTTGTTCTGGTTGTCATCGCTGTTCCATCCGCCGTGCTTCTGGCTGAGGTAGAAGGTGAGGATGGTGCCGCCGGGATTCGAGATGGGAGCATCGGCGTCGAAGACGGCGTTGCGCGGCACGTTGCGGCGTCCGGGACCGGCGTCGATTCCCCAAGCGGTCTCTTCCTTCCCGTCAATCGCGTACTCGATGGGCCCGGTGACACGGCGCTTCTTGCTCTTGTCGTGGAAGATGGGGTCGAGTTCGCGCTCGGGCAGCGAGATGTCGGCGGTGGCCTTGGCAATCTTGATTCTGGTGACTTTCTTAGGGTCGGAGGCGGGCGCGGCTTCTACTTCGAACTCGGTGAGCGCCCCGGTGCCTTTGATCGAGCGCCCCGGCCCGCCGAGGGGCAGGTTCGCGTCATTCAGCAGTTCGAGACGGAAGGCGGTGATGTTCCGGATGTCCGTCTTGACGGTCATCTGGACGCGGTGTTTCGTGGGAGCGTAGCCGGCAGCGAGGAATGAGCCATCTTCCATGGGAATGTACTTTTGGCCGCCCGTCGAGATGTCATCCACCTCGGGTTTCACGATGACCCAATCGGGTTGATCGTGGCCTACCTTGGCTACCCATTGGGCCATGCGATCACGCCAATCGGGGTTACGGTGCTCCAGTTCCCCTTCGATTTCGCGGATGTTGCGGAAGATTTCGGCCCGTTTCTGCTCTTCGGCGGGAGTGTATACGGCAACGTTCGCCTCATGGGAATTGTTGAGGAACGCGAACAGGCGGTAATACTCTTCCTGCTTCAGCGGATCGTACTTATGGTTGTGGCATTGGGCGCATTGGATGGTGACGCCGAGGATTCCCTTGCCGATGGCGTCCATGCGGTCAAACATGGCTTCCATGCGGAACTGCTCGGGGTCGATGCCGCCCTCTTCGTTGATCATGGAGTTGCGAAGGAAGCCGGTGGCCACCAGTTGGGCCTGCGTGTGGTGCGGCAGGAGATCGCCGGCAATCTGGTCAATGACGAACTGGTCGTAGGGCAGGTCCTGATTGAGAGCGTTGATGACCCAATCACGGTAAAACCAGACCTGGCGCTGTTTGTCTTTTTCAAAGCCGTCGGAATCGGCATAGCGGGCCGCATCGAGCCAGTGGCGGCCCCAGCGCTCGCCGTAGTGTGGGGAGGCGAGAAGGCGCTCCACCTGTCTCTGCCAGGCGTCCTTGCTCTTGTCTTTGAGGAAGGCATCGACCTCGGCGATGGTGGGCGGCAAGCCGGTGAGGTCGAGACTGAGGCGGCGCAGGAGGGTGACTTTATCCGCTTCGGGGGAGGGGCGGAGGCCTTCCTTGTCGAGGCGTGCGAGGATGAAGGCATCGATGGGGGTACGGGCCCACGCGGGGTTGCTGACCTTGGGGAGCGCAGGCCGTTCCGGAGGGACAAATGCCCAGTGCTTTTTCACTTCAGCGGCGGCCACGCCCACACCTTCGGGCCACACGGCGCCCTGGTCGATCCAGGCGCGGATGGCGGCGACGGTAGCGGCCTCGAGAGGCTTGCCGCCCATAGGCATGCGCGCTTCGTCACCGATGCCGGCGATGCGCTTGTAGAGCGGGCTCTCGGCGGACTTGCCGGGATGGATCTCCTTGGTGGCGCCGGCCTGGGAGTCGAGCCGAAGGCCGCCCATCTGTACTTTGGGTCCGTGGCAGGGATAGCACGATTTCTCGAAGACCGGCTGGATGGTTTTGGTGAAGTCGATTTTGTCCTGCGCCGGCAGAAGGCAGACAGATAGCGCCGCGCATGAGACGAGGTGCGCCCAGGATGGAATGACCATTATTCATAGTCTACAGATCCTGGCGAGCGGTTGCGATATATGCGGCTATTGCGCCACTTTGACGCCGGTGACTTTTCCGTTTACCACGCGGACGGAGCCAATGGAGCCATCCTGGTTGCGAAACTTCATGACTTCAACGAATCCATCATCATTGGACATGGAGATGCGTGAGGCGGGCTGACCGAGTTTATCGAGGACCTGCTGGCGTGACGCGCCGGCGGAGAGGGATTCCA
The DNA here is from genome assembly GCA_020847975.1 of Bryobacterales bacterium. Classification (GTDB taxonomy): domain Bacteria; phylum Acidobacteriota; class Terriglobia; order Bryobacterales; family Bryobacteraceae; genus CADEFT01. The sequence continues at coordinate 28,598 of JADLBD010000087.1, forward strand.
GGTCCTGCAACGTGGGCCCGGTTGGAGAAGCGGGAGGCGCGTCCACCGAAGCCGGGGGCGCAGAGGAACTCACGGCAGGTTCCGCGGAAACAGCTCCCGATTGCAACCTGGCTTGACGGCCCGCAGTCTGCGCAATGCCAGAGGACTTTTTCGCGTTCGCTCCAGCGGCGAGTTCCGCCTGCTCCTTGGCTGTCAACCGAATTTCGGGAATTGGAGGCACGGCTGGGGCGATACGACTGGCTTTGCGCCCATCCTCGGCCGCGGCGCTCTTGGCGGCATCAGCGACCTTGCTGAAAACGGAATCAATTCCCTCGCTCACTTTCCTTCCGGCAACGCCGGCAGCGGAGCCTCCGGCAGCAGCGGTGGCGCTTTCCACAAGGGACTGGGCGGAAAGGAGGGCGGTGGCAAAGAAGGCGAGAACCAACGAGAGGACCGAGATGTGGCGCATAAGGGGCGGACTCCTTGGTTCGACTATAAGGGGAGTTTGCCCCCAGCGCCATCATGCGACCACCTTAAACCATTTCCCAGAAGCCACTTAGGCTCCCATTTCCCCGCTCTCACGACCAGCCACGCCATCCCGTCGTACAATGGAGTTTGTCTTTCGTCCGGCTCGATCGTCAACCCGCCGGAGCATCAGGTGCGCCATCTTTGATAAACAAGCTCGTTTTCCAGAATCTCAAACATCGCTGGGTTCGAACCGTACTGAGCGCCACTGCCGTGGGCGTGCAGGTGACAATGATTCTCACCCTTGTCGGCCTCAGTTTCGGAACCCTCGAGGATATGAGCCAGCGCTCGAAGGGCGCCGGCGCCGACATCCTCATCCGGCCCCCCGGTAGTTCCATCATCGGACTCAGTACAGCTCCCATTCCGGAGAAGGTATTGAGTTTCATCGAGAAGTTGCCGCATGTGGCCGTGGCCACCGGGACGGTGGTTCATCCCATAGGAGGCGCCAACAGCATTACAGGCATTGATCTGGACAGCTTTTCGCGGATGAGCGGGGGCTTCAAGTACATCAAAGGGGGGCCATTCCGGAATCCGGACGATGTCATCGTCGATGAATACTGGGCGCGGCAATATCACCTTGATGTAGGGGATGAATACACCTTCCTCAACCGGAAGTGGCATGTATGCGGCATCGTACAGCCCGGCAAGCTGGCGCGCCTTTTCATACCGCTGAAAATCCTCCAGGATCTGTCCGCGAATACGGGGAAACTGACCATGATCTACGTGAAGCTGGACGATCCGGCGAATCTGCCGGAGGCGATGAAGGCCATCCGGGCGGCGCTGCCGGATTACCAGATCTACTCGATTGCCGAGTACGTGTCCCTGATCTCCGTGGATAACATTCCCGGCCTGAAGGCCTTCATTTACGTGGTGATCGGAATCTCGATTGTCGTGGGGTTCCTGGTGGTGTTCCTCTCGATGTATACGGCGGTGTTGGAACGTACGAGGGAAATTGGCATCCTGAAGGCGCTCGGAGCGACGCCGGGCATGGTGCTGGGGATTCTCGTGCGGGAGACGGTGATTCTTTCACTGATTGGAACGGCGGCAGGCATCCTGTTCACCTACGGCACGCGCTGGGCAATCATGCGGTATGTTCCCGGCTCATTGACGCAGATCATCGTACCGGACTGGTGGCCCATCGCCACTCTGGTTTCGCTGGCAGGCTCCTTGCTGGGAGCCTTATATCCCGGCTGGAAAGCGGCGCGGCAGGACGCCATCGAGGCATTGGCGTATGAGTGAGCCGCAACCGCTGATCCAGGTACGGAACCTGGCAAAGATCTACCGCATGGGCGATGTGGAAGTGCACGCGCTGCGCGGTGTTGACCTGACCGTACAGCGCGGCGAGTTCATCGCCATCGTGGGGCCATCGGGGTCCGGAAAATCGACGCTGTTCTACATTCTCGGCGGGCTGGCGAGCGCCAGTTCGGGGTCGGTCATCATCGACGGCAAAGAACTTGCGCTCATGAGCGATACCGAACGAACGCGCGTCCGCCGGGACCTGGTTGGGTTCGTATTTCAGAAGTACAATCTGCTGCCTACCTTAAGCGCGCAGGACAACATCACCATGGCGCAGTTTATTGCCGGGCAGACGCACAAACCGGAGACGGCGGCGTGGTTCCGGCAGACGCTCGAATTGCTGGGTGTCGGCCACAGGTTGAATCACAAGCCGCGGTCGCTCTCCGGCGGAGAGCAGCAGCGTGTAGCTATCGCGCGAGCGATTGTCAACCATCCGGCGCTGGTGCTCGCCGACGAACCGACGGGGAATCTGGACACGGAGAACTCCGAGGTTGTTCTGAAGCTGCTCGGTGATTTGAACGCGCGGACTGGACAGACAATCCTGATGATTACCCACAATCCGGAGGCTGCGGCCTACGCGCATCGCATCGTCCACATGAGGGACGGCCGGATCATTCATCCTTGATGGGCATCCCTGAGGGGCTAGTGCCTAGGATACGAGTCCGGCCAGCCGTTGAAACTCGGGATGTTCCTCGAGTCCCTTGGCCGCCAGCAGTTCACGGGCGCCTTGGGCGGCTGCTCTGGCTTCGTCGCCGCGGTGAGCGCGTTCGAGGACGACGGCGAGCCTGGCGAGGCTGACGGCGACCCTGGGATGGTCGGCGCTCCACTCGCGGCGGTAGGTTTCGGCGGCCCGGCGCAGCATCTCCACGGAGCCTTCGTAATGCCCCGTCATCGCCTGGGCGATGCCGAGGCGCGTCTGGAGACGGCCGAGGTCGATACTATCCGGCCGGACATGGGTGTGCTCCCAATAGTCGACCTTTTGCTGATAGACACGGGTTGCGTCCTCGAAGCGGCGCTGGCTGAAGTAGAGATCGGGGAGGCTCATGGAGAGTATTTGCGAACCATCGGGCTGCTCTCCGGTGCGCCGCAGTTCGTCGCGCAGCACCTGGACTTCGAGTTTCACGCAGCGATCGATAACCTCTTCGGCATCGTTCCAGCGCGCTTGCTGAATGAGCACCTCTCCCAGGCGCTGGAGCGCAAAGATCATCATGCCGATATTGCCGATCTGCTCATCGGCGGCGACGGCGCGCTCATACTGCTGCTCAGCCTCCGGATAACGTCCCTGGTCCATGCAGAGGTCTCCCCAAAGCGCGTGTCCGGCGGAGATTCCGGGATGGCCGCCGGTGAAACTGGCCCGGAGGCGGGGCAGCGCCTGGCGGAGCGTGCTTTCCGCCTCCCGCATTCTTCCCAACCGGTAGAGGGCGTGGGCAAGCTGCATGAGGCTGTGACCTTCATACATCGCCCTGGCAGGCTCTTCGAGCATCATGGCGATAGAAAGGCAAACACGGCAGTGACGCTCCGCGTCGAGCCAATCCCGGCGGTCAAAGGCGGCTCCGGCCCGCTTTGCGGCCGCGGACCACTGGTGTTTCGGGGAACGAAAACGCAACAGCAGCAGGACGGCGACGGCGACACCGGTGATCAGCAGCCAATACACGATGTACATGGAATCGGATGTTCAGGTTTGGATCTTTAGAAGCGCAAAGGGCACGTCCCGCGCCCCCATAGTACGAGGAACACCGCGATGATTCGCGGCGCGGGCGGGCTCCGTTTTGCGCGTGTTCCTCAAAAGCGCAAAGGGCACGTCCCGCGCCCCCATAGTACGAGGAACACCGCGATGATTCGCGGCGCGGGCGGGCTCCGTTTTGCGCGTGTTCCTCAAAGCGCAAAGGGCACGTCCCGCGCCCCCATAGTACGAGGAACACCGCGATGATTCGCGGCGCGGGCGGGCTCCGTTTTGCGCGTGTTCCTCAAAAGCGCAAAGGGCACGTCCCGCGCCCC
>JADLBD010000088.1 GCA_020847975.1 Bryobacterales bacterium
GAAAAGCCGAAGCCGCCTTCCAGCAGGCCCTGGTCCACGACGGCCACAATGCGGATGCGCACTTCGAACTCGGTAAACTGGCCAATGCGTCCTCGAACACCGCCGCGGCAATCTCCCACTTCGAGCAGGCGGTGGCCGCCAATCCGTCACTCAAGGCGGCGTGGTATCAACTCAGCCTCAGCTACCACCGCGCCGGGCAGGAGGAAAAATCCCGCGCCGCGAAAGAGCAATTTCAGAAGCTCCCCTGACGGATCTTCGCTACAAGGTCAGGATGGTCCGTCTCGATCAGTTCCGCCCCTTGTGCAATGACGCGGCGCGCGCCCTCCTCGTTGTCCTCCTTCCCGAGGATAGTGACGGAGACTCGCGCGCCGCACTGATGAACCGCGGCCGCCGCCCCAGGTTGCGCCAATTGCGCGAGAGACAGCCGGATGACGGTGGTGCGAAGCGTCTCGCAGACCGTCCGGATCTCCTCCACGGAGTTGACCTTCGGCATCGTGTCCACGCCCGGCAGCAATTGGGAGAAAAGTTTGAGGCGTTCGCGCGGCCCTTCGATCACCACGCTCTTCGTCATCTCCGTTTCCCGGATGACGCGCGCAATTTCTTCCACCGGTCCGTCCTTGTGGTCGATATCGATGCGGACGCCCTTCCTCCTCGCCCAGAGCAGAGCTTCCCTCAGCGTCGGAACCCTCTGCCCCTTGCCCGCATCAAGCCTGCGGATCTCGGCAAACGTGAGATCGCGTATCGCGCCGCGGCCGCCCGTGGTACGGTCCACCTTGCCGTCATGCATCAGGATCAGCTCGCCATCCCTGGTGCGGCGGACATCGATTTCCATATAGTCCGCGCCCGCGGCGGCTGCTGCTTCAAAAGCGGCAATCGTATTCTCCGGCGCCACCGCCTTGAAGCCTCGGTGCGCGACGACCCACACTCCATTCGGGGGCAGCGCGTGCAGGGTTACGGCGAGCAGCAGAAGGCAGGACCAATTCAACATGGCTTATTTACGATGTTCAGCCCCCCTTTCCATGGGATCTGAATTGGCGCTGAATATGTGCCAGTTTACACCAACAAAACCGCGGTAAGGTCTGCCCCGCGGGCCGCGCCGCTCGCCAAACGCTGACAGGTGGGGTTCGCGGACAACAGTGTGGTATTCAGATCGTGAGATTGGAGAAGAACTTGGTTACGGCTGCGATTAGAGCCTGACGCTCTTTGCCGGGCTGAAGATTGTTGGCCCAGGACCTGCCGGGATGAAGCACATCCCACGCCGACCGCTTGCCTCGATGGCGTCCGCTTCCCGGATCGTGGTTGCCGAAACCCTCCACAACTCTGTTCCACAACGGTGAGAACATTTCAATCAGAAGGCTCTCTCCAAGAGGTATCCAGATATCATCGACTGCAAGGTATCTACAAAAGAAATCAGCCAAGCTAAGGTTTTCGGTTTGCTGAATGGATTCGGCGTGTTCCGCCAACCTATTGAAAAGCACCGTTCCGGGTGCGCTGTCCAAGCCAAAGCCGCCCTTCCGCGCGCCCGCCGGAACCGCTTTCCCCACGTAGATCGGAATGTCCGTGCCATCATTCGCTAGATTCCGCGCGGCGATTGGCTGATATGGCTCGAACGAACCTTGGTAGTAGATCGCGTATACCCCCGCCGCGATGAACTTTTCGCCGGGCGGCAACGGGCTACGCTGTTGCGCCAACAATGCTTCGGCAACACTAGTTCCTAGATTTCGCTTGTCCAGTGGATTGAACGGTGGCTCGGCGCTCATTAGATTTATTCTCGTTCAAGCACCGGGAAAAAACGAGCGCGCGTTTGATGTCGTCGGCGATGACGCGGCCTAATTCAACAGGGACAGCATTACCAAGTTGCCGCATGTTTTCCGTCCAAGAGCTTGCGAACACGAAATTATCGGGGAATGTCTGAATCCGCGCAGCTTCCCTTACAGAGAAATAGCGCACGCCGCCATCCGGGAAAGCGATCATGTTTTCTCCACCTGGGACGCCGTGATCACCTGCCTTCAGTGTCTTGGCGGGCTCGTCCAGCGGTGACCCGGTATGTCCGGCATAGATGCGCGCGCCGGCCTGAAGACCGTGATTGGGAACCGAGCAAGCCAAGGAAGAACCCGGGTCGGGAAGATCAGCAATACGGTCGCGCACGGTAAGCCAAGCACGTCGGGAAAAGAGGGGCGCTTCCGCAATCCGCGACTCGACCCACGGAGGCTTCGGTGGGCGGTGCTTCTGAGGAACCTTATGACGTTCCCAATATTCGCCAGTGAGCCATTGGCTCACCAGGAGCGCATCCTGGGAATGCGTCTCGTCGGGAAACGACCATTCAATCCCAAGATCAGTTCGAAATGCCACTATGAAGACGCGCTCACGCCGCTGAGGCACACCATAATCGGCGGCATTGACAAGCTTGGGAACGACGCGATAACGGAGTCCGCCGTATCCTTTACCGCTGGACGAAACCAGTTCCTCGAGCCGCTTGCGATGGTCAGTCCACTCTTCATCCGGCAACCGGCGGAGTTCCGGGAACTCGAGCATGAACTGTATATAGGTGAAGTAGTTGGCGAAGGTCGGCCGGGTCAGGCCCTTCACATTCTCGATCAGGATTGCCTTTGGCCTAAGCGCAACCACGGCACGAATCGTGTCGGGGAACAAGTTGCGTTCATCTTCGTAGCCCCGATGCTTTCCTCCGATGCTCCAAGGTTGACATGGGACCCCCGCTGCAAGCAGGTCAATATCATCGGGTACTGACGCGAAATCGAACGATTTGACATTGGCTTCGTGCAGCCGCCATTCAGCAACATGTTCAACTTTTCGTTCCTTGTTCGTGCGAATCGTGTCGCACGCATCGTGGTCCAGTTCTACGACGGCTTCATGAAGGAAGCCCGCCTGTGAGACACCAAGGGCAAGTCCACCCGCGCCAGCAAACAACTCGACAGATCGCAAGTTCAGTCTCCTAAGAATCTGATGATACGCGCTTTCAGGACCTCCGCGCATGGTAACTGGCACTCCCAAATGGTCAGTATCTTCCATCCGGCGGCACGCAAGAGCCTAACATTCTTTTCGTCCCGCCGCCGGTTTCCCTCGAGTTTCGTTCGCCAGAAGTCAAGCCTTGACTTCGGCAGGCGCGCCAGCGGACAGCGGGAGCCGTGCCGGTGCCAGAAGCATCCGTGTACGAAGATTACTTTCCGGCGGCCGGAAAAAACCAAGTCGGGTTTGCCGGGCAGCGCCGCGTTGTGCAGTCGGTAACGAAAACCAAGCGCGTGAACGAGACGCCGAACAACCCATTCCGGCTTCGTATCCTTACAGTGGACGCGCCCCATACGTTCCGAACGCTCAGCGGGTGATAGGGTATCCATCAGGAGACGATATCAAGTGTAACGCTCGACCGAACTAAAGGGGCGATGTTTCTGGTTCTGAAAGAAATCAGAGAGAGAGAGAGTGGTGGAGGCGGCGGGAGTTGAACCCGCGTCCGAGAAAGCTCAGCCTGAAAAGCCTACGTGTGTAGCCAGGTTCTGAAATTTCGGCAACTGGTTCGGAACCGGCAAAATCGCCAGCCGCCTAGCCCGATTGATCTCGGCCTGCTGCTCCGGACCGAAGCTCTCGGCCTATCCCGTAAGAATGACATCCGTTAACGGCGCACGGGCTCGCCGCCAGGGACGGCTACCTAAAAATTAGGCAGCGTAAGCAAACTGCGTGTTGGCAGTTTTGGTTTTCCGATCGTTTTACGGGAGCTCGGAACCCGACACGCCTTTTCAAACCAATACTAACCCGTCGAAGCCGTTGCGCCCCCTTTCTCTCCTATATTCTAACACTGCGCCCACACGAACCGGCCCGCCTCGTGGTTGCCGTCCCCACCTGCGCATGGATATAGTTTCCATGCAATGCAACGTCGAAGCTTTGTAGCGGCCCTGGCCGGACTGGGCATGGCGCAAACCGGTGCGCCGGACGCCTGGATCGATGTCTCCCCCGAAAAAGCCGGCGCTGAGATCAGCAAGCATCTTTACGGACATTTCATCGAGCACCTCGGCGCCGTCATCTACGACGGCATCTGGGTGGGACCGGACTCCAGGATCCCCAACACCGGCGGCATCCGCACGCAGTTCATCGAGGACATGAAGCGAATCTCCGCTCCGAATCTCCGCTGGCCCGGCGGGTGCTTCGCCGATGGCTATCACTGGCGGGATGGCATAGGGGCCCCGGAGAAGCGCCCGCGCACCTACAATTACTGGCAGCACAGCATGCCTGCGGGACTGGACCACACGGAGACCAACCGCTTCGGCATCCATGAATTCATGCGGCTGTGCCGGCTGATTCGCGCGGATCCTTACATAGCAGCGAACGTGGGTTCCGGAAGCCCGCGTGAGTTTCACGACTGGGTGTTGTACTGCAACGCTCCGGCGGGAACAGTCTCGCTGGCCGCGGAGCGCGCCGCCAACGGCGATAAGCAGCCGTTCGGGGTGAGTTGGTGGGGAGTGGGCAATGAATCGTGGGGATGCGGCGGGGACATGAAGCCCCCCGAGTATGCGGCGCTCTACCGGCGTTTTGTGACACAGTTCCCCGTCTACCCGCCCAGACCGCGCCTGGTGGCTACCGGCCCTCGCGCCCATTCGCGCGATATGGATCTTGGCTGGACCTCCGGGTTCTTCGAGGCGATGCGGGAACACCGTTCCCCCGTGAACGGATTCTCCCTTCACTTCTACTCGGATTTTCGCAATGGAAAAGGCCGCGCCGCCGCCTTCGACCCGGCTGGATGGTATGCGGTGATCCGGGAAGGGATGCGCACGGCGGAGGTGATCGGAAAACATTGGGAGGTGATGAGCCGGTTCGATCCGCGCCACCGGACGAAGCTCGTAGTGGACGAATGGGGCGTGTGGTATTCCCCTGGGGACGAAATCGCGCCTCGTGCGATCCTCAGCCAACCCTTGACCCTGCGCGATGCGCTCCACACGGCAGTCACGTTCGATGCCTTCCACCGTCACGCGGATAAGGTCGCGATGGCGTGTGTCGCGCAGACCGTGAATTGCATCCACTCGCTTTTTCTCGCCGATGGGGAAAAGTGGCTGCGAACTCCGGTCTACTCGGTGTTTGAAATGTACCGGCCGCACATGGGGGCGCGGTCCGTTCCGCTAATCATCCGGGTGGACGAAATAGCCGCGCCGGCGGACGGCGCTTCCGTGCGGATGCCTGGTTTGTCGGGCTCGGCTTCGCTGCGGGATAAGACGCTGACGGTAACCCTGACGAATCCCTCGCTCGATGCACGAAAGAAAGCCCGCGTGCGCGTGACGGGCGGAACCATCGCCGAGGGACGCGGCCAAGTGCTGACGCATGAAAACATGCACGCGCACAACTCCTTCGATCGGCCGAATGAAGTGCGGCTTGCGCCGCTTCCGGTTGAGCTACGGGGCGGCAATGCCGAGGTGGTCCTGCCAAGGCAAGCCGTCGCCGCCTTGGAATTTCACCTCAGTTGACGCTGGCCGTTTTCGCGCTGCCTTCGACGAGACGGAAAAACTGGTCGGCCGTTCCACCGGGAAACTCTTCCATTGCGCCGCCAGGCCAGTGGACGGTGACACGGTCAAAGCGCGTACCCGTACCGAGGCCGAAATGCAGGCGGCGATCGTTTTGTGAAAGGAAGCTCGACTGGCTGAGCACTGCGCTCGTCTGGCGCAGCGAACCGGCTGTGAGCGTGACCGTAGCGCCAATGGCGCTGCGGTTTGACCTCGTGCCTTCGAGCAGCAGCGAAACCCAGTGATTCCCGTGAGGCAAATCATTGCGAAGCAGGGAAGGCGGCTCGCCCATGTTCATCACCAGGATGTCGATGTCGCCATCATTGTCGAAATCGCCGAAGGCCGCTCCCCGGCTGGAGTGCCGCTCCGCGATAGCGGGTCCCGCCACCGCGCTTACGTCCTCAAATGTCCCCCTGCCGAGATTGCGGAAGACGACTCGTGGATTCTTATACCCGCGGGAACGTTTCAGCTTGTCCGCCTCGACGTAGGTGTGGCCGTTGACCTGGAACAGGTCAGGGTGTCCGTCGTTATCGAGGTCGGGAAGTCCAATGCCCCAGCCGACGTACCGTGAGTTGCCCGCCAGTCCAACGGTGGCCGCTTCGTCCATGAAGAATTCCCGCTCGATGTTGCGGTACATGTTGACGAGGTCGTCCTCGAAGTTGGTCTTCACCAGGTCGAGAAACCCATCCTGGTTATAATCGCCCACCGCCACTCCCATGCCCGCCTGTTCGTAGCCGTGCTGATTCAGCGCCACCCCGGCTGGTACGCCGATTTCCGAGAAGGTTCCGTTGCGGTTGTTGCGGAACAGAAGACTGGGCTTACCGTCGCAGGCCACGTAGATGTCCGTCCAATCATCCCGCGTCAGGTCGGCAGCCACCGCGGTAAGCGCGAAACAACGATAGTCGCCGCGAACTCCCGCCTTTGCCGAAACATCCTCGAATACGCCGCCGCCTTGATTGTGGTAGAGGGTGACACGCCCGCTGCGCCCGGATCCCGGTCCGCAAGCAACGGGGATGCCTTCCCACAAACAACCGCGATCCCCGATCGATTGCGGACTGCCATAGCTGACCACAGCCAGGTCCAGAAGACCGTCGCGATCATAGTCGAGGAACGTACAACCCGTGCTCCACTCATCAGCGGGACCCGCCGTGTTACTACTCCTGGTGATGTCCGCGAAGTTGCCGCCGCCCAGGTTTCGATAGAGCCTGTTCGGCCCCCAGTAGGTGATGTACAGGTCATCGAAGCCGTCGTTATCCATGTCGCCCGCGCATACCCCCACACCCCATCCCGGATGATCGAATCCGGCCTTGTGCGTGACATCGGTGAACTGCCCATCGCCCACATTCCGGTAAAGGTGATTGGTCGGCTGCGGTATATGATCAGCCGCCTTGAGCCGCGCCCCGTTTACAAGAAAAATATCGAGCAGTCCATCATTATCGAAGTCGAAGAAAGCGACGCCGGCGCCGGGGATCTCGTGGATGTCCCGCTTCGTGTCTTCATTCCCGCAAACCTGCGGTTCCACCAGACCAGCCGTTTTGGCTACATCGACAAACCATGCCGTGAATGGGCGCCCCGAAAGGGTCCGCATTTCCGCCGCCCAAAGCACAAGAGGAATGGACAGGCTGAGCGATGCCGCACTCGCCCAACCCGCCCGCCTGGAGTTCATGGCAGAATCAGTCTGCGGACCGGCTCAATCGGAATGATCACCAGGGACGATCGGAACTCCGATCCCGCGCCACGTCCGACCTGCAGCGAAGCCAGGGGGACGTTCACGGGAACCCATGGAGTACCGGTGAGGTCCGGGATCAACTGCAGGATTCCGACCACGGTGCCGTTGGGTGAGATTTCGTCCCCTGCGACCTCAATCTGTATCGACTCGTTGCAGTTTACGATCGCCCTCTTCTTGACCGGAGCCGGCGTAGCCCCACGAGTCTGAACGATCTGGCCGGTCAGATCGGTGATAGCCAGCGTCACATCCAGCTTCAGCGACGGGTTCGAGCAGAATGGGTTGGCGAAAATGAGTTTCGCGGTTTGGCCGGAGCTGACATCGACGGGTCCCATCTTCCAACTGAACCCCTCCGTGCCTGTATTGTCCTGGCCGCCACAGGCGGCGGCTACCATCGCGAACGCCAGGAAAATCGGTTTCCAGGCGATGCGGCATTGTTGCGGCATTATCCCCTCCTCAGAGTTACCCAGCTCTTGATGCGCACTGAACAGGCCCGCGGGAAAGCGTGGACGGGCTGTTGAATTCGCGGTCATTATACATCCCGTTGATGGGCAATTCCAGGGTGGTCCCAACAGGGCGCCGCCAACAGGGCGCCAACAGGGCAGCAGGTGTGAAAAAGCCGGGCACACGCTCCGTTGTTGGAAAGGCTGCATCAAGCCGTTGAGCAAGAAACGGCCGAAACTCCGGTCAGAAGGAATAGGCGACGCCTGCCAGTGGAACGAGTTTATCCCGCAGTCCGTTCTCATCGAATGCCACCAGCACATTGCCCGTGAGAACCAGATTCCCCATCGACTTGATCTTCACGCCGAACGACCCGCTGCTCATCGTGTACGTCTGTCTGCTCGAGGCGAGTGTGAATCCGCGCGCCACCCCCGCGCCCGCTCCACGTCCGGGAACGCTTGCCTGCACGAGCCGGAAGGAACGGATCACGCTATCACCAAGAACATCGGCCACGAAGGTCACCCGGTGCGAGACGCTCACCGCTGTCCCTGCGGACCAGACGAATTGATCCGGCAAACGCTGCTTCTCGTTGGTGATGGGATCGCCGGCCAATACGCTGCTCCCGCTCCATTGGTAACCTGCGTTGAATTGCGGAGAGATGCGGATTCCGCCGATCCTGTGCGAATGGAGCGATAGCGCCGCGAACGGCTTGAAGCCCACTGCGCCCGAGCCGTGGTAGTTGCGGGCTTCCCCTGTGGGCAGCCGCAGGTCCGATCCTACGGCAACCGTGTACCGCGCCCTCTCGAGTACGGTTCCTTTGACGCGGATCAGCGAGTCGCCGATACCGCTCGATGAGTGGAACGCATTCCCGATCACCCCGTCGCGCCGTAACCCCGCCAGACCCAGGCCTGATGGATCACCCCGCGAGGCGCGCACATCCAGGGTTGCCGCGCACCAGCAGGTGCCGCCATCGCCAGGATTGCCCGAGTTCACCTCACGCGCGTTGTACCCGATGACGGACATCGTGGACTGCACCCATGTCAGAGCGCCGGTAATATCCAGGCGGTTGGTGATGCCATAGGTGAAGAACATCATGTTCTGGTCCAACCGCAGATCCACCTGCGTCCCGAACACAACCGGAGACGTCGTCTGCGTCTTCCCCTGCTGCAGGATGTTCGTCGGATCGCCCCCTGCATAAAGGTTCGTCACCGCGCCCAAAGGCTGCCCCTCGATGCGATCGAAGCGGAATTGCTGGCGGCTGAACCCGGCGAAGAACCGCCTCTTGCCGATCGTCTCCGCGCGCTCGGTAAGAATCGGCCCAAGGCTGTCCGTGGAAGGCAGCATGGCGCCCGTAGCTTTGTCCTCCTGGAAGATGACTCCGGATGCGGGAGATGCAATCGGCAGAGTGGATAACTGCACGGCGATGCCCAGGTTGAAGGGCCGTTCAAAACCCGCCGGCCGCAGGTTCGTGAAATTCGCTTCCGAGCTTAGCGTCTTTACCGCTGTCTGCGTGATGTTGCCGCTGCCATCGAATAATTCCAACTGGTTGCGAACGCCATAGAGTCCCAAACCGCTGATGGCCTGGGGATAGGTGAATATCAATTGGTTCGACCCGGGCAAGTTCTGCGCGCGCGCCGGGACCATGGTGAGACACAAGTAACCAAGCACCCTGAAATTGTTCATTCTCGTATCAATCGCTCCTTACCTTGATATGCGAGAATCGCCGCAAAATTAGCAGGGAAATTGCGCTCAGCCGTCACTCTGAAGCCTAGCGCGGAATGTAGCCGCGCGCCTTCATACGGATGCGGTAGAGGGAAGTTGTAGCGGTAATGTAGAGCGTGCGGGAATCAGCGTCGCCCCAGCATAGATTGGCCGCCCCTTCCGGAAGGACGATGGTTCCCAAGTGGTTGCCGGCAGGATCCCAAATCCAGATACCGTAAGGGCCCGTGACGTAAAGGTTCCCTTTCCTGTCCACCCGCATCCCGTCCGGCGAACCGCTGCGCGGCGGACCTTCCTCCTTCCCGAATAGTCTTCCGTTCTTTACCCCGCCGTCCGCGGTGACATCGTAGACGTGGATGGTTTTCTGCCTCGTGTCGTCGACGTAGAGCCGTTTACCGTCAGGTGAGAAGGCGAGACCGTTCGGCTGCACAAGGTCGCGAATCAGAAGACGGAGCGAGCCGTTGCGGTCTAGACGGTAGACGCCCTGAAAGTCCAGTTCCTGCTTTTCGCCCTTGGGAAGGTCCAGCGTGGGGTCGGTGAAATAGAGAGCGCCGCCCGGCCCGAGCACCACGTCATTGGGACTGTTGAACTTCTTGCCCTCGTACCGGTCCGCGATCACTTTGTAGGAACCATCAGCGCTCACGTCAATCAAAGCGCGTAGAGCGCTCGCCGTCGTGATGAAATGATGATTGCGGTCAAACGTGCTCCCATCCGGGTCGACAATGCTCAGGAAGGTTTCCTTACGGCCGTCCGGAAAGACGCGAAAAATCTTGTTCTGCACTTCGTCACTTACGTAGACAAAGCCTTTCGGGTCCCAAACGGGGCCTTCCGTAAAACCGAATCCGCCCGCGACTTTGGTGAGTTGCGCGTCCGCGGCAATCAGGTCGTGGAAGCGCGGCGACAGCGCCTTCAATTCGAACTGTCGCGCAACGGGCGCGTTTTGCGCCGTCAGAACCGTGGCTGGAAGGAACAACAGAAGAATCCCGGAAAGTTTCAAAAGTCTGTCCTTTCTATGGGGCGTCAAACACGTCTCGAAGAATCTCCATGGTACGAATGAGCACGGCCTCGTAGAGGGAGCGGTCCCACAAGTCGCGTCCCTCGAGAGTTTCGACAAGCAGGTTAGCAGAAGCGGCAAGGCGCGGGTAAAGACGGTTCAGCATCCCAAGATATTCCGCCCGTTTCACCCACTCGACGGAAGTGGAACCCAGTTGCGCATCCACCCAGGCGCTGACCAGTTGCAGGCGCCGGCACGCTTCGAGTTCGGGCCCCTGCGTCAGCGCAAGCATCGAGTTCAGCCATCGCTCCTGGTTGCGTCTCCAGAACGCCATGTAGTCGAATCCCCGGCGGCGGGTTTCCTCTCGAATCAGAACATGCTGCACAATGTCGCCCGCGTGTGTCGACAGGCAAGGCGCCGCGGGGATATAAGCGGGCGCCCGGTAGCCCAGCACGTCCAACCAGATGTGCCCGTATTCATGCGCCAGCAGCGAATCCTCGAGACCCTGCCAGTCAGCCGCCCGGGCCATGTTGAGAAGAATGAAATGAAAGCCGTCCTGATTCAGAGAGAGCGCGTGCGCCCGGAAGAATTGCTCGACAAAGGGTTCCTGAAGAAAGTACTGGCGGACAATTTCGCGTCCTGGAAATGCAGGCGGAATGCGGAAAGTGTTATCGCTGGCGTTCGTCTCGACGCGCACCAGCAGGACCGCGCTCCCCGAGATAGCTTCGATTTCGCGGCGCCAGTCCTCGAGCGTGTTCATTCGTCCACGGTATGACCCTCGGCGGTGAGGGCCGCCACGGCTTGCGGCAGCGAGGCCTCTTTGATAAGAACATAGTCCGTATCGAACGTGGACACGGCGAAAAGGCTGATTCCGGCATCGGCGAGCGGCTGCGCGATCGAGAGCAGAACGCCAATGAGCGAAAGATCAAGCGGCCCGGCCACGCGTAGCGCCCGCCACCCCGGGTCGTGTGTCACCGCGGGCGGAGCCGCGGATTGGGAGCAGACAACGGAAAGTTCGTCCGCTGTCCGGGTCACTGACAGAAACGGCCCGCCGGTGGCCCAGGCAGGCAGGGCTTCATCCGGCGCCATTCGGCAGATGGCGAGCAGTTCCGGCAGGACCGTCAGCTTCACCAGTTCAGGATAAGCTGGAGAGGTGGAACGGGTCTACTACAGCGAGATGGCAAGTCCGGTGGGGCGATTGCTCCTGGCGGGAACAGAGGACGGCCTGCGGATGTTGAGCTTCACGATGGGACCCAAGGCGCGCGAGGCGGATGCGGACTGGATCCGGGATGACGGCCCCTTCCACCGCGTGAAGGAGGAACTGGAAGAGTACTTCTCAGGCGCGAGGCGGGAATTCACCGTGAACCTCGCGCCGGCAGGCACGGACTTTCAACTTCGCGTCTGGAAAGCGCTTCGAGAGATTCCCTATGCAACGACGATTTCCTATGGCGAACTGGCGCGCCGGATTGGAAATGCGAAGGGATCCCGCGCCGTAGGGCTGGCTAACGGAGCGAATCCCATCGCGATCATTGTGCCGTGCCACCGCGTAATCGGAGCCACCGGAAAGCTCACCGGTTTCGGCGGCGGGCTCGATATCAAACAGCGGCTGCTCGATTTGGAGCGTGGCGCTCGGCTTCTGGGGTGATGGGTGCATGGTGAGCGTATTCCTTTGTTATGCAGAGAAGGACCGCGCCTTGGCGCAGGCGATTGCCCGCAGGCTCGAGCAAGGCGCCGAAGCGCGCGTGGTATGCGACGAACTGCCCGCTGGGCAGACCGTGAATGCCGCATGGGAGGCCGGATTGGGCGCCGATGCCGTGCTTGTCGTGCTTTCCGAAAGTTCAGTTCCACCCAAGGTAAAGAGAGAGGACTGGGCGGGCGTGCTGGAACATCTGGAGGGAAACGCGGAGCCTCCGGTGGGCTGGGTGCTGGCAGGGCAGTGCCCGTTTCCTCCGCTGCTGCGCAGGAACACACGCCTGTTTTTCGATGGCGCGGATTTGCGCGGCATGGAACGCTGGGCCCTGAGCCTGCGCGAGACGGACAGAGGATTTGTGCCGGCGAGGCTGTCATGGTTTTCCGGGCGCGGCGCGGAGTTGGAAAGACTTTGGCAATGGCTGGTGGATGAAACCGGCACGGTGGTGGTCAGCGGCGGTCCGGGAAGCGGCAAAAGCTGCCTCGCCCAGGAGTTCGCCCGCGCCGCCGGAGAGCATTTCCATGAGATCGTGTGGCTCGGATGCGGGGAACGCTCCGAGACGTTCCTTCACGGCGAACTGGCGCGTTGCAATCACTGGGAGCGGCGCCGCCGGTTACTCGTCCTCGAGGACGCCGGCGTCCCCTTCTTGGAAATACCGCCGGCAAAGCGCGCCAGCGTCCTGATTACAACCAGGGATTGGTGGACGGAACGGGCAGTGCTGTTGGGCGAAGGCCGCGAGGCGGCGGTGAATGCGCCCGAAGAGGAAGAGTTGCTACGGCTGTGGGAAGCGATGACCGTGTGCCGGCGCGACGCCTTCCCGCTGGCCCTGGCGGCGGAGATTGCCGGATTATCCTCACGTGCCGCCCAGGAGGTGGCGGACCGGTTGGCCGCCGGACGCTGGATTGATCCGCTCGACGCGGCGGGAAAATATTTCCGCCGTCCGGAAGGCGGCGAAGCACAGTGGCTGCGGCGCCGGCACGCCGAGGTCCTCGACAGCGCCTTCGGAGACCACCGCCAACAACCGGATCAGTGCAAGGCGTGGTTGGCCGAATGGGAGAGCGCATGGCGATGGGCAATGCAAGCGGACTGGCGCTTGGCCGCCTCGCTTGGGCTGCGCGGATTCCGGTTTCTCAAAGAAACGGATTGGCTGTACGAGGCGGTGGAAGTGGTGGAAGACCTGCTCCAGGCAGCCGAACTTCGCGGCGACACCCAACTCGAGGAAGAATGCCGCTATGAGTTGTCCTGGATTCATGGGGCCCAGGGCAACTTGCGACGCCCCGCGGGCGGCGGAGAGCAGCTTGGGTTTGATTTCCGCTGAGCGCATCAACTCACCGCGATGACGGATTTCCATGCTCGCCTGCGCCTGTACGGGCAGGAGAACAACATTGAAGCCAATCATACAATTCGGATCTGTGGGACAGGCGGTGAAAGAGCTACAAATCCTTCTCAACAAAATTCAATCGGCGCTCGGGCGCATTTCCGAAGATGGAGCCTTCGGCCAAAAAACCCGGCTGCGGGTAATCGAGTTTCAGCGCTCCTGCGGGCTCACGCCCGACGGCATCGTGGGACCGGGAACGTGGGGACGCCTGTTGGGCACGAATGGCAGCGGAGCCAATGGAACGTCCGCCTCCGCGGAGCCCGCTTCCCCCGCCTCCCAACCAGATGGGACTCCAGCAGCCGGCATGGTGTCGCCGTCCGCCGGCATGCCGGCCAACGAAGCGGCCGCGCGGGACCGGATTGTCCAGTTCGCGCTCCAGAACTACCAGCAGTACGGAGGCTGGAAACAAGGCGTCGATCGCCCCAGCCCCACCGATCCGCGAGTTGCGGGAAAACTCTGCGCGGACAGGTCCACCCGTTTGCGGCAGGGCGGCAAAGCAATCATGAATATCTTCACCATTGCCGGCGGTCCCGCCCCCCAGAGATGCTTGACTCTCACCGAACAGGCTGAGGCCATGTACCAGCGGCAGTATTCCGCTTCCGAGCGCAACAATACCGACATCGTCTCCTGGTGCGGCATCTTCTCTTTGTACGTGCACAGATCCGTCGGATTGAAAACTACGGGCTGGCCGCTCAAGTACAGCATCGGAAAGCCGAAAGCGCAGGATGAATACCGCATCGTCACCTGGCCGAAGCCCGGCGACATCGGCGTCGTCAGCCCCACCGGTTTGAACCATCACTTCGTAGTAACGGGAGTGGACGATTCAGGAATCAGCTCCGTGGATGGCAACGCCGGCGCGCTGATGGAGATCGTGCAGCGCGCCTACTCCAAATCGGAGGTCAAGCAGCGGCAAGGTTACTTTCTTTCTCCGGTTTGGGAAAAGGTGCTGGCCTAGCTCCACGCGGCGCCCGAAGCGGTGCGTTCACCCTTCCACCGGCTGGACGGCCTTCTTCAGATCCAGCGCGACGTCGACAATCATGTCCTCCTGGCCGCCCACCATCCGTCGTTTCCCAAGCTCCACCAGAATCTCGCGCGTGTCGATCCCATACATCGCCGAAGCCTTCTCGGCATGCCGCAGGAAACTCGAGTACACGCCGGCGTAGCCAAGCGACAGCGTCTCGCGGTCCACGCGCACCGGACGGTCCTGGAGCGGGCGGATCAGATCCTCGGCCGCATCCATCAGGGCGAACAGATCGCAGCCGTGCTCCATCCCCATGCGGTTCGCCACCGCGATGAACGCTTCAATGGGCGTGTTCCCTGCCCCCGCGCCCATGCCTGCCAGCGATGCGTCCACGCGAATCGCGCCGTGCTGCACGGCAATCACCGAATTCGCCACGGCAAGCGTCAGGTTGTGATGCGCGTGAATGCCGCGCTCGGTGGCGGGCTCCAACACTTCGTTGAAAGCCTGGAAGCGTTCGGCCACCTCAGGCATCAACAGCGCGCCCGCCGAATCGGTTACGTAGACGCAATGAGCGCCGTAGGATTCCATCAGCTTCGCCTGCCGGGCCAGTTCCGCCGGCGGAGCCATGTGCGCCATCATCAGGAACCCGGCCACGTCCATCCCCAGATTTCGCGCCGATTCGATGTGCTGGCTCGCGATGTCCGCCTCGGTGCAATGCGTCGCAATGCGAACACTGCGCGCCCCGGCCGCATAGGCGTCTTTCAAATCATGAATCGTGCCGATCCCCGGCAGCAGGAGCGTGGTCACCTTGGCGTACTTCATGTTCGCCGCGGCGGCTTCAATCCATTCAAGGTCCGTATGCGCGCCGAACCCGTAGTTGAAACTCGAGCCGGCCAGCCCATCGCCATGCGCGATTTCGATGGCGTCCACCTTCGCGGCATCCAGCGCGCGCGCAATCGTCGCGACATCCTTCGTGGTGTAGCGATGACGGATGGCGTGCATCCCATCGCGCAGCGTGACGTCTTGAATGTAAAGCTTCATCCCTTCCTCCTTCAGGCGGCAGCCAGCCGTTCCGCGGTCGCCAATGCGGCCGAAGTCATGATATCGAGATTACCGGCATAGGCGGGCAGATAATGCGCCGCTCCTTCCACTTCGAGAAACACCGAAGTCTTGAGCCCTTCCACGCCCTCGAGGATAAACGGCTCGAACTGCACCTCCTGCTTGAGGCGATAGCCGGGAACGTAGGATTGTACGTCAGCCACCATGCGCTGGACGGAGGCGGCAATGGCCCTGGTGTCCCCGAGTTCGCTGAAGCAGAACACCGTGTCGCGCATGATTAACGGAGGCTCGGCTGGATTCAGCACAATGATGGCCTTGCCGCGCTTTGCGCCCCCCACGGATTCAATGGCGCGCGCGGTGGTTTCCGTAAATTCATCGATATTCGCGCGCGTGCCCGGGCCGGCGGATTTGCTCGCAATGGACGCCACAATCTCCGCATAGCGCACGCGCGCCACACGGTCCACCGCGTGCACAATCGGGATCGTCGCCTGCCCGCCGCAACTCACCATGCTGAGGTTCGGCGCGCCCAGGTGCTCGCCCATGTTCACCACCGGGACAACATAGGGCCCGATGGAGGCCGGCGTCAGGTCGATCACCTGTCTGCCATGCTGGCGCAGCACCGCGTCATGGCGCGCATGCGCCTTGGCCGATGTGGCGTCGAAAACGATGCGGATATCCTGGAACTCCCGCATGCGGACAAGATCGTCGATGCCGCCGTGAGTGGCAGCCACTCCCATGCGGCGGGCGCGGGCCAACCCGTCTGAGGCGGCATCGATGCCGACCAGAACCCCCATCTCCAGATTCCGCGCCGTGCGCAGGACTTTGATCATCAGATCCGTTCCAATATTGCCCGAACCGATGATGGCGACTTTTTCTCGCATGAGGACAGTTTACATGGATGCGCGGCGCGTGGATGGAAGCCTGTCTACGGAAAGACACACTCCAGACGCAAGGCTTCCTCGAGACGGCGCTGATATTCGCCGCCGCTGATTTCGATCACCCCGAATTGCGCCAGGTGCTCGGTCCAATACTGCACTTCCAACAAAGCGAACCCACGCTCGCGAAGACGCCCGGCGAGGTGGACCAGCGCCACCTTCGACATGTCCGTCACCCGGTGGAACTTCGACTCCGCAAAGAACGCTCCGCCGATGTGAACTCCGTAAACTCCGCCCGCGAGTTGCCCGTCCACCCAAACCTCCACGGAGTGAGCATTCCCCATCCGGTGGAGCTGACGGTACGTGCGGAAAATGGCGGCGGTGATCCAGGTAGAGTCGCGGTCGGCGCAGCCGCGCATGACCTCCTCGAACGCCTGGTCGTAGGTGACGCGAAAGGCGCCCTTCTTCAACGTGCGGGCTAGCGAGCGCGAAATGTGGAGCTGGTCGAGTGGAAGAATGGCTCGCCTCCTCGGATGGTGCCACGTAATGACTTCGCGGCCGGGATAGCCCATGGGGAATTTCCCGGCTCTATACGCCGCAAGCACGGAGGCCGCATCGAGACTCCGGGTGATTTGAACGACATCCACTGACTCCAGGCTATTCTGGAAGATTCGGAGATGGCAAGAAAAGAAAAACGCGCGCCGGCCCCAGGAAAACCCGCCGCCCCACCGCAACCGCGAGTCGACCCTGTCCCCCAATCGCCGCGCTTGTTCTGGATGGCCGCGAGCGGATTGGTGATGGCATGTTTTCTCATCTACTCCCAGACCGGCGCCCATGGCTTCATTAATTACGATGACCCGAACTACGTGGTGCAGAACGTCCATGTGAACCGCGGGCTGACGGCGGAGGGAATCGCCTGGGCGTTCCGCACGTTCGATTTCTATTATTGGCAGCCGCTCACTTGGATCTCCCACATGCTGGATTGCCAGATCTTTGGAGTAACCGCCGGTCCGCAGCATCTCGAAAACGCTCTGCTGCATGCCATCAACGCGGTTCTCCTCATGCTGGCGCTGCGAATGCTCACCGGGGCGCTATGGCGCAGCGCGCTCGCGGCTGGCTTGTTCGCCCTGCACCCATTGCGCGTCGAATCGGTGGCATGGATTGCGGAGCGCAAGGACATCCTCGGCGGCCTGTTCTGGATGCTCACCCTCATCGCCTACGCCGCCTGGTTGAAGAACCGCACGAAGGGCCGCTATGCCGTGATGCTCGCGGCCTTCCTTTGCGCCGTGATGAGCAAGCCCAGCGTGGTAACCCTTCCCTTCGTGCTGCTGCTGCTCGATTGGTGGCCTCTGAAGCGGATGAGAACACGCGCGGATCTGCCGGCTCTGGCAACCGAAAAATGGCCGATGTTCGCCATCGTGGCAGCCTCGAGCATCTGGACATTCGTGGGCCAGCGGGCAATGGGCGCAACGGTTTCGCTCACCGCGCTGCCCTTCTACTTCCGGCTCTGGAACGCCGTGCTCTCCTATGTGCGCTACCTCGGCAAGTTTCTCTGGCCGGCGGACCTCGGTGCGTTGTACCCCTACGGTAAGATCCCCGTCACCGCCATGCTCGGGGCGCTGCTGCTGCTTACCCTCATCACCGCCGCCGTGCTGCGGCGAGGCGCCCGGAGCGGATACCTGGTGACGGGCTGGCTGTGGTTCCTGGGAGCCATGGTCCCGATGATCGGGCTGGCGCAAACCGGAGTGCAGGCAATGGCCGACCGCTTCACTTATCTGCCAATGATCGGGCTCTCCGTAATTGCGGCCTGGGGCCTGGGCGAACTTTGCGTCCGTTTCGGCGTGCCGCTGCCGGTGCGCTTCGGAGCAGCGGGCCTGCTGCTCGGGATTCTCACATTCGTTTCTTTCTTACAGACCACTTACTGGAGAGACAGTTTCGCCCTGTTCGAACACACGGTCGCGGTGACGCGCGACAACGACGTCATGCATCTCAATCTCGCCGGACTCTACGAGCAAGGTGGAAACTTCGACAAGGCAATCCAGCATTTCGAAGCCGCTCTGCGCATCGAGCCGAACAACGTCGAAGCCAGGCATCTCCTGGCCGGCGTCTACCTCAAGCGGAAAGACTACGCCGACGCCGAACGCAACCTGACGATGGTGCTGCTGAAGCAGCCCGATCACCTGGACGCCCGCAAGGAACTCGCCGAATGTTATATCCGGACAGGAAGGCGGGAGGAAGCGAAGCTACAGTTGCGGCGGGTGCTCCAATTGGCCCCGAATGATTTCGAGGCGCGGAGCAAGCTCATCATGTTGCAGTGAAGCTCGTAGAGGAAGAGAATGATGACTCGCGACACCTTTCTGGAAGCAGCCATAGCCCAGGCAAAGAAGAGCCTCGCTGAAGGCGGAATTCCCATCGGCAGCGTGCTGGTGCATCAAGGCAGCATCATCGGCCGGGGCCACAATTGCCGCGTGCAGACGGGAAGCCCCATTGATCATGGGGAGATGAACTGCCTGCGGAATGCGGGACGCCTGCCGGCCCGCGTCTACCGCGAATGCACCATCTATTCGACGCTCTCCCCGTGCCCCATGTGCAGCGGCGCCATCGTTCTCTACCGCATCCCGCGCGTAGTGGTGGGGGAGAACACAACCTTCCTTGGCGCCGAAGAATACATGCGGAGCCAGGGAATCGAGGTGGAAGTCCTCCAGGATGAGGAATGCATCCGCCTGATGCGCGAGTTCATTCGCGCAAACCCCGACCTATGGAACGAAGATATCGGACTGTAAGGGCAGGCCCGCCATGCGCCGGAAGATGCCCATCCGGAACCCCCCGCCTACCGGAACCCGTCCACCATCATGATATCGGTCTCGCTCTGATCCACCTGCGTGTAGAGAAACGTCTTCCCATCCGGTGAAACCGACAGCCCGCTGTTAAACGGACGCCGGTTCAGGTAGGTAACAATCGTGTCTTTCTTAGTCGCCGGATGAAACAGGCGCAAAGGATAGCGCGCGCCTCCGCCATCCACGTCCTCGCGGTCGATGTAGTAGATGCCGTCTTTGCCGAAGGACCAGTAACTCCAATACCCCGGCTTTAACGCCTCGAGCACCGGCTCTTCCAATCCGGCGTCCACCGGAACTCGCCACAGGCCGGGCAAGTTCAATGCTCTGGCGTACAAGACGTATTTGCCATCGGGCGACTCCACGCCATGAAATCCTCCACCCTTCGTGACGGGCTTCGGAATCCCGCCTTCGGACGGTATCTTCCACACCTCGTAGTTCCCCGTGCGATTGGTCGTGAAGTAGATCCATTTCCCGTCGTGCGACCAGCTGGGCACAATCTCCTGGGAAGCCTCCGAAGTAAGCCGCCGGGGGAGTCCGCCATCCGCACTGACCACGTAAATGTCCGGGTTTCCGTTCGGCCGGGAGTCGAACACGATGAACTTGCCATCCGGCGACCACATCGGGCTTCCCGTCGGAGGTCCGTTGAACGTGGTGAGCTGGTTCAGGTTCTCCCCATTTGCATTGGCCACCCAGATTTCCAACGCGCCGGAGCGGTTCGAGGCGAACGCGACTCGTGTCCCGTCTGGAGAATAGCGCGGCCCCTGCTCATGGCGCGTCGAGGGCGCGATGCTTGTCCCCACCGGCGCGGGCGTCAATCGATCCGGCAATTCGTAGCGCCAGATGTTGGTGTCTATCACCGACCGGGTAAATGCCAGCCGCTGTCCGTTGCGTGAAATGGCGAGAAATCCCGCCTGGTCGCCGACCCCCGTGATCGCCTGCGGCTCCCCTCCTTTCGGAGAGATTCGCCACAGCCTGCTGTTGGACTGGCGCGCCGATGAGAAGACAATCTTTCCATCCGCCGAATTCCAGGCAAGCCCGTAAATCCGCCGGTTGTCGTGTGTAATTCGAGTCTCCTTGCCTTCCTGCAGATCCAGGATGTAGATATCCTGAATGGCGAGACTGCGGGTTCTGACAAACGCGATCCTGTTTCCTTCGGGCGCGAATACCGGAGTGCTGTCTCCCAGGTAATTCTGCGGAGGCGAACTCACCTTCCGGCGGCGGTTGCTTTCTATGTCGAGCAGATACAGTCCTAGCGGCTCGCGCACCGAATCGCGATCGACAAGACAAAGCTGCTTCCCGTCAGGCGACCACGACACGAAGGGAGCATCCGCGCCCACGCGTTGCGGACTCGCGTCGCTCACTTTGCGCTCCAGTCCGCCAAGCGCCGGGATAAGGAAAAACCCCGCCGTCTCCGTAGTCTGTCGCAGGAAAGCGATGTACTTCCCGTCAGGCGACCATGCCGGGCTGTACTCGGACGCGGGCGTGCTCGTGAGCCTCAACGGCATGCCTGCTTCCACCACTTTCACGAAAATGTCCAGATCGTCTTCCTTTCCCTGGTTCCAGGAAAATGCGACCTGGTTGCCGTCCGGCGAAAACGAAGGCTGGCTCTCACTGCCGGGAAAACTGGTCAATGGCACCGTGCGCATCGGCGCCGGCGGCTCAGCAGGCGGCCGGTTCGCCCAATACCAGCCGAACACCGCCGAGGAAAGCACCGCCACCACCCCGGCCGCCACCACAATCCACGGGCGGCGGGAAGGCCCTGTATTCGGCCTCGTAATCGCTCCGCTGGTATCGCGATGCGCCAGTTTCAGGTCCGCAAGCAGATCCGATGCCGTCTGATAGCGAAGGCTCGCGTCCTTTTCCAGGCACTTTCTGATGATGCGGTCGAGCGGCTCGCAAAGATGCCGGTTCAGGGCGTGCGGAGATGGCGGATTCCGGTTGAGTATCCCATCGAATATTGCCGCCGCCGTATGTCCCGGAAACGCGCGCCTTCCCGTCGCCAGTTCGTACAACACAGCCCCCAGGCTGAAAATGTCCGTGCGCTGGTCCACCTCCCGCGCCAGTGCCTGTTCCGGGCTCATATAGGGCAGACTTCCGACAGCGATGTTTGCCTCGCTGCCCGATGCCGTTGTGGCTCCGCTCGCTACTGATGTGGCGTACCGGCTTCTCGCCGCGGCGCTCAGCTTAGCCAGCCCGAAATCGAGCACCTTGATCTGTCCGCGAGTGTTACGAATCAGGTTCGAGGGCTTGATGTCCCGGTGAATAATCCCCTTCTGGTGAGCCTCCACCAGCGCATCGGCCACCTGCATCCCGATGGACAGCAGCGCCTCATTGTCCAAGGGCAGCTTGTCCGCGATGGTATTGAGCGTCGCGCCTTCCACATACTCCATCACCAGAAAGGGGACTCCGTCCTCCTGTCCGGCATCGTAAATATGGGCAATGTTGGGATGGCTGAGCGCCGCGGCCGCCTTTGCTTCCTGCGTAAAGCGCCGCAAACTCTCCGTGTCGGAGCTCGATTTCCCCGCCAGAATCTTCACCGCCGCGGGACGCTCCAACCGCTCATCCTGCGCCAGATACACTTCCCCCATCCCGCCTGCTCCCAGCCGGGAGACAATCCGGTAGTGGCTGATGTGCGAGCCTGGGTCCATCAGAGAACGTGTGTTAACTGTAGCACGTTAGCCGATGAGTCTCTCGAACCGCGAACCGGGGACTATGATCGTCTCATTGCGCTCCGGTCCCGTCGAGATACATCCTATCTCCACGCCCACTTGGGCGGCAAGGTAATCAAGGTAGCGCTTGGCGGCGTCCGGAAGAGCGTCGTACGAGGTTGCCCCCCGGGTCGGCGCCTTCCATCCGCGAACCGTTTCATACACCGGCTCGATCGACTCCATCTCTTTCCAGGTGGCCGGCACTTCGTCCGTGATGCGCCCGTTCAGCCGGTATCCCGTACACACTTTGATCTCGTCAAACTCGTCCAGCACGTCCAGTTTGGTCACCACAATACTGTCGAATCCGTTCACCGCCGAGGTGTACTTGAGCTGCGGCACGTCGAACCATCCGCAACGCCGCGGCCGCCCCGTGACGGCTCCGAATTCCTTTCCAGCCTTGCGAATGATCTCCCCGTCCGCCCCATTGTCTTCCGTCGGAAACGGTCCCCCGCCGACCCGCGTCGTGTACGCCTTGGAAACACCCAGAACACCGCTGATCCGCGTCGGAGCCACTCCGCTGCCTGTACAGGCGCCGCCCGCGGCCGCGCTCGAACTGGTAACGAAGGGGTACGTGCCGTGATCGATATCGAGCATCGTCCCCTGCGCCCCCTCGAACAGGATCCGCCGCCCCTCCCTTATCGCCTCATTCAGCAGACGCGACGTGTCGCACACCATCCCACGTATCCGCTCCCCGAACTGCTCGTACTCTTCCCGGATTCTTTCGTAGTCGATGTGCCCGTCAATTTGAAAGGCCCGGGCAAACGTCTGTTTATCCTCCGCCAGGGAGGCGTACAACGCGCAGAAATTCCCCCTGTCCAGCAAATCCGCCACGCGGATACCGCGCCTCGCGATCTTGTCTTCGTAACACGGCCCAATCCCCCGCGACGTCGTCCCAATCGCCGTGCGGTTTTCCCGCTTCTCTGAAGCTCCTTCCACCAGCCGGTGAAACGGGAAGATGACGTGAGCCCGGTTGCTGATCGACAGATGGCGTTCCACGTCGATGCCGACCTTGGCCAGCGTCCCAATCTCCTCGAGCAGCGCGCCCGGGTCAATTACCACCCCATTGCCGATCACAGCCTGCTTGCCGCGCAGGATGCCGCTCGGAATCAGCTTCAGTACGAATTTCCGGTCGCCCACGAATACCGTGTGCCCGGCGTTGTGGCCGCCCTGGTAGCGGGTGACAATGTCAAACCGCTCCGCCAGCAAGTCCACCACTTTGCCCTTGCCTTCGTCTCCCCACTGTGCGCCCAAGATGATGATGTTGTTCATGCATTCCAACCAAATCTCTTATTCTATCGTGTTACTCTGGCCTTGATGCAGCTTTGCGATGTCTTCCTGGGGCTTGGCGAGGAAAACTTTGAAGGGCTTCTCCGCACCGTCTCCATGGGTAAGCTCCGGACCTTTCAACTTTTTGATCGCTTGAAGATGAGAGCCCATCTCGGCAAATTGAATTCGGAAACACTCCGCCGCGCCGCGCCACGGCTCTGGGCGCGCATGGGAGAGAGAAACGAGGATTTCGCTACCGATATCGCGCAAGCGGTCCTGGTCTCTCATCTCGACATGATTCAGGACGTGCTCAATTTCCTGGGTGTGCCCCACGATGACGGATTCTTCCCCAAGGACGCCGACGTCACACAACACCTCACCCCCGGATGGCAGCAGCGCGCCTGGGAGCAGTTCCACGAAAAGTTCCCCCAACCCGCCCTGCTGTTCTACATCAACCATCTCGACTGGGAGGTGTGCAAGGCAGAAAGGCTCTTCGCTCCAGCCATATGAACGACCTCATCAAGGAGTTCTTCGATCTCCTCAAAAGCGACGATGTCTACGGACTCACCACCATGCTCGACCAGAACCCCGAATTGGCCAATGCGGTCAATGACCAGGGAACCCCCGCCCTCATGGTGGCCATCTACTATGACCGGCCGGATGTGCGGAAACTTCTCCTCATGAATGGAGCGAAGATCGATGCTTGCGTGGCCGCCGCCATGGGCGATCTTCCCCGCCTGGAGAAATGTCTCGAAGCCGGCAAGTCCGCCGTCGAAATGTATTCCACCGATGGTTGGACCCCGCTTCACCTCGCCGCCTATTTCGGCAGGAAGGAAGCCGCGAAAATATTGCTTGATGCCGGGGCGCCCGTGCTGGCGCGCTCCACCAACGCCTTGAACAACCATCCCCTCCACGCCGCCGCCACGGGCAAAAGCCGGGACATCGTCGCGATGCTTCTCGATCATGGCGCTGACGTCAACGCCACCCAGGCTGCCGGCTGGACGCCCCTGCACGCGGCCGCGCAGAACGGGGATGCCGAGATGGTGAAAGTGCTGCTCGCCGCCGGCGCGGATGCCAACATCCGTGCGGATAACAACCAGTTGCCGCTCGATCTCGCCTTGGGCCGCGGGCACAAACCGGTGGTCGATTTGCTGATGGAAGCGCCCGGTTTGCAGTAGTTCAGCTCGCACAGTGCCCGTTTGCGCAACAAAATCGTTTCCCCGAAGAATCAGGCCCTGAGCGCCAGCACCGGCAGTGCACCTACTGCACCACAACCGCAGCCTGTGCCTGCGAAGCCTGGAATAGCGCACTGCCTAAGAACCGGATCGTGATCGTGTGCTGTCCGACCGGCAGAATCAGGCCGATGATCGAGCCGTTCACCAGGATACTGGATGGCAGAATCGTGTTGCTGCTCCCATCGGTAAACGTCCCGGATGTCCCTGTCGGGATGCTGGGAGCAGGCAACTGCTGTATCAGCGCACCGTTGTCCCGGATTTCAATCCCACCCCCCAGCGAAGTTCCACCGGGAATCGTGACACCCTGATTGTTGACGGAAAGCGTGTATCCAATGGAAAACGGATTGCTCACGCTGGAAGCCGCACGCGCTGTCATTGTCGTAGGGACGGGAGAAAGCGTCACCGGAAAGGAAGTTTGAGACGCCAACAAGTCGCCGCTCAGGTCGTAGGAGAATTTCACATTGCGCGTGTTGAACGGAAGAAGAATGTTCGCAATACCCTGCGCGACTCCCAGCCCGGTGGGATCGGGAGTGAGGAGGATCGTGCCCGCGGCCCTTCCGTCGGCGAGTACACTCACGTTGCGGTTGACAATGCCTACGGAATTCGGCCAGGTGAGACGCGCGGTTAAGGCGCTTGGAGATCCCAGAACGTAGGTTTGCGGCGGCGAGACTGCTTGCAAGACTGTCGGAGCGCCAGTAACCTGGCCGCACGGCAGAGTTCCGAGACCGGCAACGGTCTGGTACCTCGAGTCTCCGGAATAGGCTGCGTCGAAACAGACGAATCCCATCCGCCGGTCGGCTATCGTGGGAGTATAGCTGAACGTCGCCAGCGACAGGGGATACGACGGTGCAACGCTGAACACAGGAGTGGTGACGCCCTGCAAAGCCGCTGAGGATCCGATGCCGTTTGCCGCCTTAACCGTCGCCGTACCGGTGGGCCGCAGGGAAGGGTCGATTGTCACGCCCGAGCCCGTGAGATCGGGACCGGATGGAGCAACGTTCAGGGTGATCGAGGATGGCGTGGCAAGTCGCATTGCAGCCATTGTGAGCGACATCGATGGGATGCTGCTCACGACGATCTGCGCGGCCGATGCGGAGGCAGGCTCCAGAAAAAGATTTCCGCCGTATGTGGCGTTCAGCGAAAGGATGCCGGATGCCGACGCATCCCGTCCGGGA
>JADLBD010000089.1 GCA_020847975.1 Bryobacterales bacterium
CGGGCATGGATTCCGGCGTCATCGTCAAGGGATTCCGCAACGAGTTCGGCATGATCATCGCCAACGGCCAGGGCAGCATGAAGGGACAGATCTTCCGCATCGCCCACCTTGGCTACTTCGATTTCGCCGACTTGTTCGCCGTCATCAGCGCCCTCGAGTTGATTCTCAACGCCAACGGCTTTGCGGCGCCCTATGGAAAGGGCGTGGCCGCCGCGCAGACCGTCTACGCGGAAACGGCATTCGCCAAGGAGACAGTCGGAGCCTGATGAAAATTCTTGTTGCGGAGCCAATGTCTCCGGCTGCCGTGGGGAAGTTGCAGGCACAGCCGGACTGGGAAGTTGTCGTCTCGAATCCGAAAGAATACGCGGCGCATCTCGCCGATTGCGACGCGTTGTTTGTGCGCAGCGCGGTCAAGGTCACCAAAGACGTGCTGGCCAAAGCGGCGAAGTTGCGCGTGATCGGCCGCGCCGGCGTCGGCGTGGACAATGTCGATCTCGCGGCTGCCAGTGCGGCCGGCGTGGTTGTCATGAACACGCCCGGCGGCAATGCCGTTTCCGTGGCTGAACACACGCTGGCCCTCATGCTCGGAATGGCGCGGTCCGTGCCGCAGGCTTCGGCATCCACCATCTCCGGCAAATGGGAAAAGAAAAAATTTCTCGGCAATGAGTTGCGCGGCAAGACTCTCGGCGTGGTGGGTTTGGGAAGCATCGGGCGGGAAGTGGTCCGCCGGGCGCGCGCCTTCGAGATGCGCATCCTCGGTTCGGATCCTTACGTCAGTTCGCAGGCCGCGGCCGACATGAACGTGGAACTCGTTCCGCTGGACGCGTTGCTCGCCTCGAGCGATTACATCTCGCTGCACGTTGCCCTCACGCCCGAAACGCGCAAGATGCTGAACAAGGATGCGTTCGCCAAAATGAAGAACGGCGTTCGCATCGTCAACTGCGCCCGCGGCGAACTTGTCGACGAAGCGGCGCTCCACGAGGCGATGGCCTCCGGCAAGGTAGCCGGCGCCGGACTCGATGTCTTCGATCCGGAACCGCCCGCCGCGGAGAATCCGCTCCTCAAGTCGGGATCCCTGCTTGCCACCCCGCATATCGGCGGCTCCACCGAAGAAGCGCAGGAGATCGTCGGCATCCGCATCGTCGAGCAGGTCATCGACTACCTCCAGAACGGCGTGGCCATCAACGCGGTCAACATGCCCGCGCTCTCGCCCGAGCAGTACAAGACGCTCGGCCCCTACGTGGAACTCGCCGAACGCCTCGGCAACTTCGTGGCCTATGTCGCCACCGGCCACCCGAAGACCGTGCGCATCACTTACTCGGGACGCATTGCGGAATTGAATACCGCCCTGCTCCGCAACGCCGGCGTCGCCGGAGTGGTCAACCGCTCCACCTCCCGGCGCGCCAACCTTGTGAACAGCATGGGCCTTGCCGCCGACCGCGGCTGGAGCGTGGTGGAAAGCCACGATCAGCGCACCGGCCACATGGACTCCATCCGGCTGGAACTCGAAACAGACAAGGGAAACACTTTCGTCGAAGGCGCCGTCGTGCTCGGACGCCCGCGCCTGCTGACGATCGACGGTATCTACTGCGAAGCCATGCTGAGCGGCCACCTCATCTACATGATGAACGAGGACGTCCCCGGAGTGATCGGCCACGTCGGCAACGTGCTCGGCCGCAACAAGGTCAACATCGCCAACTTCACGCTGGGCAGAGAAGAAAGCGGCGAGGCCGGCAAACCGCTGAAAGCCATCGCCCTGGTGGAGACCGACGAAGCCGTGCCCGAGGCCCTGCTTGCACAGTTGATGGAAAACCCGGCGGTCCAGTCGGCCCGCGTGGTCGAGTTCCGGTAGCTGTCTTCGCTGCTGATTCTCCCCGGCGCAGTACACTGAGGCGATGAGATTCGCGCTGTACATGCTGGCGCTCGCGGCCACGCTGTCCGCCCAAAGCAAGGTCGAGCGCATCAAGGTGCACGGCCAATCCCTCGAAGGAAATCTCGAAGGCGACTCGCCCGACCGTGACGTCTCCATCTACCTGCCCGCCGCGTATCAATCCGATCCGGCGCGCCGTTTCCCGGTTCTCTACATGCTTCACGGCTTCACCGACGACGACGCGCGCTGGTTCGGCTTCCGCAAGAATTGGATCAACCTTCACGCCGTGCTTGACCAGGCTCTGGCCGCCGGATCGCGGGAGATGATCGTCGTCATGCCGAATGCGTTTACTGTCTACCAGGGCAGTATGTACTCGCGTTCCATCACCACCGGGGATTGGGAAACGTTCGTCTCCCGGGAACTGGTCGCCTTCCTCGACTCGCACTACCGCACGCTGCCCAGCCGCGCGAGCCGTGGGCTTGCGGGACACTCGATGGGAGGCTACGGCGCGCTGCGTCTGGCGATGAAGCACCCGGAAGTGTTTTCCGCTGTCTACCTGATCAGTCCCTGCTGCCTGGCGCCGCCCAGCGGCGGGAAACCCATGCCCGCGGCGGAAGCAATCAAGACCCCGGCGGAGGTTGTGTCCGCGGACTTCCTCACAAAGGCGATGATTGCTTCGGCGGCGGCGTGGTCGCCGAATCCGAAGAACCCTCCACTCTTCCTGGACCTTCCCTACAAGGGGGGCGAAGTACGCCCTGAGATCTTCGCCAAGTGGGCAGCCAATGCTCCACTCTCGATGATCGACCAGTACATCCCGAATTTGAAGCAGCTCACGGCCATCGCCTTCGATGCGGGACGCGATGACAGCGGCATCGCGGCCACGATCCGCACGCTCGACTCGATTCTGAGCGATTACGCGATTAATCATGTCTATGAGGCCTATGACGGCAATCACGTCAATCGCGTCGCCGAACGCATCGTGAGCAAAGTGATGCCGTTCTTCTCGCATCACCTTTCGTTCCCCACGCTAAGTCACTGATTTGGCATCATACCTGCTACTATCACCCACATGGCGAATCAACAACCTGCTTCCTGGCGCGAGCGGCTGTATCCAATCATTTTTCTTTCGAACAATCTGATCAGCCGGATCGGCGTGGTTCTGGTGACCGCCGCGGCGATCTTTTGGGTTTTTCTCCTGCCCACCTATCTTCAAGGCGAAGCGGCAAGCGCCTATCTGGGGATTCTGCTTTTCCTTGCTCTCCCCAGCGGTTTCTTTCTCGGGCTGGCGCTCATTCCCATCGGCATCGTCCTCTACAGGCGGCGTTTAGGAGGAACTCCCGCCTTAACAAGCGAATTTCCCGTGCTCAGTTGGAGCAATCCGTCGCTGCGGCGTTTGATCATTTTCATTGGCGTGGTGACGTTCGCAAACATGTTGATCGGCGCCAACCTCACATACCGCGCCACCGCGTACATGGAGAGCGTGCAGTTCTGCGGCCTCACCTGCCATACGGTCATGAAGCCGGAATATACGGCGTATCAAAATTCGCCGCACTCGCGAGTGGAATGCGTCAAATGCCACATCGGAGCTGGGGCATCGTGGTTCGTGCGCAGCAAACTGTCCGGTCTCGGGCAGGTGGTTGCCGTCGCGCTGAACAACTATGAACGGCCCATCCCGGTCCCGGTGGCGAACCTGCGTCCGGCGCGCGAGACCTGTGAGGATTGCCATTGGCCCGACAAGTTCGGCGGTGATCGGCTGCGCGTGCTCACGCACTTTGACGACGAAGGCAAGACTACGAAATCCGTGCTGCTGATGCACATCGGCGGCGGCGGCGCGCGCGGCGTCGGCATTCACACCGCGCACGTCGGCAAAGGCGTGCGCATCCGCTATGCGCATTCCGATAACGAGCGCCAGAACATTCCGTGGGTGGAATACGGCCGCAACGGCGAAAAGCGCGATTTCTTTGCCGCCAAAGCCAGGAAGGAAGATATTGCGAAAATGGACGTGCGCGAAATGGACTGCATGGATTGCCACAACCGTCCCAGCCACAGTTTCGAGACTCCCGAGGGGGCGCTTGACAGGATGATGGCGGCGGGAGCCATCGCGCCGGACCTGCCGCAGATCCGGAAGGCTGCGCTCGAGATCCTCAAGAAAAATTACACCTCCACCGCTCAGGCCGAATCCGAGATCCCTGCCGCTGTCGAGCGTTTCTATAAAGAGAAGAGCGCGGACGTGTACTCGAAACGCCAGGCTGCCGTGCAATCCGCGGCGAAAGGCGTGCTTGCCATCTGGAGCCGCAATGTCTTCCCCGAGATGAAGATCAACTGGGGGACCTACATCAACAACATCGGACACAACGATTTTCCCGGATGTTTCCGCTGCCATGACGGCGAACACAAGTCCGCCGACGGGAAAGCCGTGGAGCAGGATTGCAACACATGCCACTCACTCCTCGCCATGGACGAAGCCTCTCCGAAGATTCTCACGGAACTGGGCGTCGACTGACTCATCCGGCGCTGAACCGGGTAGCGCGCCTTCATACCGCCGCGCGAGTCCAACCGGCAATTTTTCTTCTTAAGGTTGACAATCTTTCCGCCGGTTTTACGCGTTATAATACAGGTGCTTTCGAGAGGAGACTTCATTTGACCCTGCGAGCCTTCACCTCCGCCTTGCTGACCATACTGCTCGGCCTGGAGTTGCCTGCCGCGCGCGCCTGGGCGCAAGCGCAGGAGCAGCCTCCCCCATCCAAACTGAACCTCATCATTGTTGAGGGCGAGGGGGCCATCAACAACGTCAAACAGCGCAGCGTGCGCGAGCCGATCGTTCAGGTGGAAGACGAGAACCATAAGCCGGTGGCCGGGGCCAGCGTAGCCTTCCTGCTGCCTGGTAACGGCGCCAGCGGAACCTTTGCAAACGGTTCCCGCCTGCTCACCGTGATGACCGATCAGAACGGCCGCGCCGTCATGAACGGTTTTACGCCGAATAACGTTGCGGGGAAAATGCAAATTCGCGTAACCGCATCCTTCCGTGGACAGACCGCGACGGCAGTCATGACACAGACGAACGTGCTTGCGGCGGCGGCCGCGGGCGGCATCGCTGCCGGCAAGCTGATTGCGATTCTCGCCGCTGTGGGTGGCGCGGCGGCCGCGGGGGTCGCCGTGGCCGTGACCCGGAACGGCGGCTCAAGCCCTGCCGGCCCCACTCCGACACCCGCGCCCACCGTCATCAGCCCCGGAAGCCCCACCGTCGGGCCTCCGCGCTAGCCGGATTGGAACTAAAGGAGAGCAAGCCATGAAACTCGCATTCCTCACTTTGTCGGCGGCTGCCGCCCTTTTCGCGCAGAACTCCGTGCAGGGACCGTTGGTGGGCTGGGTCTACGACTCCGCCAGTGAATCGGTGCGTTCCGTCCTGGGCATCCCCGGCGCATCCACGATGGGGGCAGGCGTGAACGCCTCCCGCGCCGCGGTCGCCGGTAATCGCGGCTATGCCATCGCGATGAAAGGCGACAACCGCCAGCCGGCGCTGCTTGATCTGCGTACCGGCGAATCCAAAGACCTCGATGTCGCCGCCGGCGCGGACCGCGCCATCTGGAGCGCTTCCGGCGCGGTTGCCGTGATCGCGTATCCGGACGCGAACAAACTCATCCTGATGAAGGGTTTCCCGGACGAGCCGGCAGTCGCGCTCACTCTCGACCTTGCGGCCGAAGGCATGCCCCAATCCGTCTCCGTCGCCGACGACGGCGCCGGACTGCTGGCGGTCTACGACTCGGGCATCCTCGTGTTTGACGGCGACGGCAACCGCTGGAAGCTGAATTTCGAGGCGCAAGCCCGCGGCGCTTCGTTCCTCGAGGGCTCGCACGATGCTCTGGTCTCCGGCGATGGCGGCGTGTGGCTGGTGAGCGACGCCACTGGAAGTGGCGCCAGCCGGCGTGTGTGGGAAGGCAACGCTGTATCGTCCGTTGCTTCCTCGAACGGAAACCTTGCTCTCATTGTGGACGGCGACGGCGGCATCATTGCCGTCAATCTCAAGACTGGTGATGCCCGCAAGGTCGATTGCGGCTGTGTCGCCACTACGCTCTCCCGCATGTCCCAGGGTGTGTTCCGGATCAGCGAACTCAATAATGGACCCTTGTGGCTGGTGGATCTCAATGGCCAGGACCCAAGGGCGGTCTTTGTTCCCGCGGACGTAAAGTCCGAGTAGTCACCGAACCGCGCACTTTACAAGAGTAACGGAGAGTCATCATGCGTCGTGGATGCATCTCGGGTCTTATTGTCTCTATCGCTTTGGGCGCCGCAGCCCCATCGCTTGCGCAGACACTGTCGATTAACTTTGTTTCCCCGGATCGCGCCGTGGCTGGCAGTGGGCCCGTTCCCATCACCCTTTTTGGGAATGGTTTCACGAGTTGCACGAAGGTCCGCTTCAACGGAACCGACCTCGCTTCCACAGCGGGAACCGGCACCTTAGCCGCGACTGTCCCCTCTTCGTTCCTTACCACTCCCGGCGTGTTTCCGGTGGGAGCGTTCTACTATCAGCAAATCGTGGTGGGGAACCAGATCCTCTGCTCCACCAGCGGTACGCCCAGCACGAATACAGTCAACTTCACGGTTATTCCGGTTCTGAATATCACCACGACCTCCCCACTGCCCACTGCCACTGTCAATCAAAGTTATCAGTTCAACTTCCCGGCCACGGGAGGCCAGGCGGGTTACGTGTGGAGCTTGCTCCCCGGCTTCACGCCTCCCTCCGGCCTCACATTCAGTTCCACTGGAATTCTGTCCGGGATCCCCACAACTACAGGAACCTTCCCCATCGGCGTACAAGTGATGGACTGTGACGGAGGCAACTTTGACGGGCCTTGCATTACTCAGACGGCAAGAGGCCAATTCTCCCTCACGATCAGCTCGGATATCGTCATCACCAGTTCGTCGCCGCTGCCCAATGGCGTGGTGGGTCAGAGTTATCCGCCGTTCACGTTTGCCGCAACCGGAGGAACACCCCCGTACGTCTGGTCGTTCGGACAAGGCAGCGCCATCCCTCCCGGTCTTTCGCTCTCGTCGAGCGGTGTGTTAAGCGGTACTCCCAGCGCGGGGGGGACGTTCAATTTCGTCGTGGATGCGACGGACTGCGGCGGAAGCCTTCAGCAGACTTGCAACCCCCGCACGCGCTCGAAGACGTTCAGCATCACCATCACCTCCGGCCCCACCATTACTACTTCTTCGCCCTTGCCTGCGGGCACAGTGGGGCAGACCTACGGACCCGTCACATTAGCCGCGGTGGGAGGGACGCAACCCTACACCTGGTCAATCCTCGTCGGCCAATTGCCGGCGGGCCTTGCCCTGAACCCAACCACCGGCGTCATCTCCGGTACCCCCACCACCCCCGGGACGACCCCTTTCACCGTTCAGGTGACGGACGCGCGCCAGCAGACGGGCACCCGAGGATTCAGCATCACCATCGGCGGCAGTCCGCTCCAGATTCTCACCACATCACTCAACAGCGGCAGTGTCGGCGCATCCTACTCGCAACAACTGACTGCCAGCGGAGGCGCCCAGCCCTATTCGTGGTCTATCCCGGTGGGCCAACTGCCCGCCGGACTCATCCTCAACTCTTCCACGGGGTTCATCACCGGAACTCCCACCACGGCGGGCACGTTCAACTTCACCGCTCAGGTTACCGACTCGCTGCAAGGGACCGCCTCGCGAGCCTTCTCCATTCAAATCGTTGCCTCGAACGCGCTTCAGATCGTCACGGCATCACTGAGCGGTGGTACATTGGGCGTCGCTTACTCGCAGCAGGTCCAAGCCACCGGAGGCGCGCCGCCTTACTCATGGTCCGTCAGCGTTGGTGCGTTACCGCCGGGGCTATCCATTGCCACAGTCAACAATTTCGGCGTCATCTCAGGGACACCTGCCTCAGCCGGAACCTTCAATTTCACCATTCAGGTATTCGACTCCCAGGAACATTCCGCTTCGCGCAGCTTCACCATTGCGATCAGTTCCACCACATTGCAGATAATCACCACGTCGCTCGCCACAGGCAGCGTGGGCACGTTCTATTCGCAGGCGCTCAGCGCCACGGGCGGCGTGCAGCCCCTGACGTGGTCCGCAATAGCCGGTCAACTGCCACCGGGTCTGACCCTGAACCCCTCGAGCGGGGTGCTTTCCGGGACGCCGCAACTACCTGGATCCTTCACGTTCACCGTGCAGGTGGCGGATTCACAGGAACATACCGCCTCGCGCAGTTTCACGGTACAGATCACCTCGGGTCTGACAATACAGACCACCAGCCTGCCGCAGGGGCGCGTCGGGCAGTTCTATCAGCAGCTTCTGACCGCTACCGGTGGGTCCGGAACGCTCACCTGGTCTCCGCTCACGGCCCTGCCGCCCGGCTTGACGCTGAATTCCGCGACAGGGGTGCTGAGCGGGACCCCAACGCAGGCCGCCGATTTCACACTGCTGATCCAGGTGCAGGATACAACCGGCGCCACGGCTTCGCGCACCCTTCTGCTGAGCATTACCGCCTCGCTCATCATCAATACGGAATCTCCCTTGCCGTCCGCCACCGTGGGCGCGGCCTATAACGTTGCATTCTCCGCATCGGGCGGTATCACTCCCTTCCGCTGGGCGGCGTTGACTCCTCCGCCCGCGGGCCTGACTTTCGACATTCTGGGCAACCTCACCGGCACTCCCACGCAGGCCGGCGCCGTCACCTTCACGGTCCAGGTGACGGACGCCGTCGGCACAACGGTAGCGAAAGACTTCACGATCACCGTCGGCCAAGGCTTCCAGATCACCACTCCCGGCCTGCCGAACGGAGCCGTCGGCCGGCTGTACAACCAGACCCTCAGTTCGACAGGCGGGCGCGCTCCCATCACCTGGGGCCTCGATAACGGCGGCGGCCCGCTGCCCACCGGCCTTCTGTTGAATCCCACCACTGGAATCCTGAACGGCACTCCGACGGCGGCCGGTGATTTCACCTTCATCATCTTCGCTCTCGATGCCGATCAGCGCCGCGTCACCAAGACATTCACCATGTCCATCACCGGGCAGTTCCAGATCACGACAACAACGCTGCCCAATGGCGTGGTGGGAACAGCCTACTCCCAGACACTCGCCGCCACCGGCGGGGTGGGGGCCGTCACCTGGTCCCAACCTTCCGGCACGTTGCCAACCAGCCTGCAACTGAACACTTCCACCGGCGCCATCAGCGGGACACCCAGCGAAGCAGGGACGTTCCCGTTCACCATTCAGGCCGCCGATTCCGGCAGCCAGAGGGCGCAGCAAAGCTACACCATCGTCATCATCGCGCCGCTGAGCATCACCACCAGTTCGCTGCCGAACGGGACGCTCAACGTAGCCTACAGCGCATCGCTGACGGCCGCCGGGGGCGAATCGCCCTACACGTGGTCGCAATCCGGCCTGCCGGACGGCCTGACGCTGGATGCGGCAAGCGGAGCCATCAGCGGCACACCCACGAGAGCCGATAGCTTCACGGTTACGGTCACGGTTACCGACAAAGCCAGCCGTACGGCGACCCAATCCTATACGGTGCGCATCGGCGCCGGACTCAGCGTCACCACATCCTCGCTGCCTTCGGGAACCGCCGGCATCGCTTACTCCCAGACGCTTCAGGCATCCGGCGGTGCGGCGGGGCGAACGTGGTCCGCCACCGGGAATCTTCCGCCCGGGCTTACGCTGGCTGGAGCCACCGGCATCATTAGCGGCACTCCTTCTCAGGCGGGTACGTTCTCCTTCACCGCGCGCGTTCAGGATAACCAGGGCAACACTGCCACCGCGCCGCTTTCCATCACCATCGTGGCGCTGCCGGTGAGCGGGATTTCCATCAGCACCGTGGGGATCAACGTCGGGCCGGGCGACCAGCCGGGCATCGCGATCAAGTTGACCGAACCTGCTCCCGCGGACCTCACAGGCGCTCTCACGGTAGCCTTCAGGTCCGACGCGGGCATCACGGACCCGGCACTGAAGTTCTCGCTCGGCGAACATCCGCGCTTCAGCATCTCCAGAGGGCAGACCAATGCCACGTTCCCTGATGCCGCTGCCGGGCTGAACCTGGCGCTGGGCACGGTGGCGGGAACCATCACCATCACGCTGAACCTCAATGCCGGTGGCGTGGATGTCACGCCCACTCCAGCGCCCACGCAGACCATCGTCATCCCCAAGGCCGCCCCGGTCATCTCGACGATGACGCTCTCGCGCAGCGGCAATACGTTGACCATCGATATCACCGGATTCGCCACCCCGCGCGAGGTGACCTCGGCCGAAATTGCATTTACGCCGAGAGCGGGTACGACTGTCCAAACCACGAACTTCACGGTGCCCGTGACCTCGCAGTTCAACAGCTACTATGGCAATGCGGGCAATGATCAGTTCGGCAGCACGTTCCGGCTCACGATTCCGTTCACGGTGACGCCGGACGCGACAGTCATCAGCGGAGCCTCGGTGACGCTGGTGAACTCCGCCGGACGCTCGCAGCCCAGGAGCGGCACGTTCCCATAAGCAATCAACGTGTGAGCCGGGATGTTACTCCGGCACGCCCGCCAGCCAGTAGCCCGGCCGTGTACGCACGGTCAGATTCGGCTGGCGCACGCTCACCTGGATGGCGTGCCAGCCGCCTTCGATCTTATTGTTCGGGTTGTAGCTGATCAGATACTGGCTGTGCAGTTCTTCGCCGATCTGGCTCACTGCCTCTTCGAGCGCGCGCTGCGAAATGAAGCCGTATTCCCGTCCGCCGGTGAACTTCGTGAACACCTCCGCGGGGTTCGAGACGAAGATGGCCTTCACCTGGCGGAAGATTTCCACAAAGGCCGGAAGCACATTGCCTGTACCGGTGTACTGCGCCACGGTGTTCGGGGTGGCGACGCTCCCGTCCGGCATGTGCATGGCCGAGGGCGGAATGGGGTTCGGCCGCGGAACCGGAGTCTTGGCAAGCAGCGTATTCAGGAAGCGGCTCATGTTGATGGTGTAGATTTGGACGTTATTCACCTCCGCAAGCAGCAGAGCCTCCCGCAGTTTCCCTTCGCTGCCCTTGTCGCGCGTCTCGCTGATGAGGAGGATGATCCTGCGGCGGTCTTTGGGGCGGTGCGAGAGCATACGCACGGTGTCGTTGACCGCGTCAATCTGGCGCGCCGTGGAACTGCCCGGATTGATCTTTTCGAGCGCGGCCTTCACCTTCGCGCCGTCGGAAGTGAAGTCCTGCATCACGCGAATGCGATGGTCGAAGGCTACAATTGCGACCGTGCCCTGTTCGCCGACCACGAGGTTCTCGAGCAGCGGCCCGATCTTCTTGATCTTCGGCAGTACATCTTCGGTCACCGCATCGGCCTGAATCACGACGGCCACGTCAATCGGCTGGAACGTGACGTCCACCTTGATGTCCTGGGGCTTGTCGTTGTCGAGAACGACAAAATCCTGAGTCGTCAGCCCGTTGACGAAGTTCCCGTCCTTGTCTAACACCACCGTCGGCGCGATGACCACGTTCACAATAGTCCGGATGGTCCTCCCTTCTTCCTGCGAGGAAGCCACCATCACCGATGCCATCAGCACCGCTGCCAGTTTCCTGGACATCTGTATTGTGAATGCCATCCAATCGCCTCCAGTTTCTTAATGACCCGTCTTTCCGTCGAGCAAATCCACGATATGGGGCACTAGTTTCACGATAGCATTGAGGGACTCGAGGGCCCCCTTGGGAGACCCGGGGAGATTGACAATGAGCGTCCGCCCCACGGTTCCGGCGACGCTGCGCGAGAGCGCGGCAAGCGGGGTCGACTTCAAACCTTCCAGCCGCATCAGTTCGCTGAGGCCCGGAATCTCCTTCTCGATTACCGCCCGTGTCGCCTCCGGTGTCACATCGCGCTCCGCCACGCCCGTTCCGCCGGTGGTAAACACTGCCTGAAGTTGGCGCAACTGGGCCAGTTCGCGCAGCCGCTCCGAGATCCGTTCGGCGTCGTCCGGAAGAACTTCCATCAACTCCACGGCCCAGCCTAAGGCCTCGATGCGTTCGCGCAGCATGGGTCCGGACCGGTCCTCGCGCGTGCCCGCATACGAGGAATCGCTGATGGTCAGGATGCCGGCGCGGATCATTTCTGCTTCCTCCGGAAATCGCCGCTTTTGCCGCCCGTCTTCTCGAGCAGGTACACGTCCTGGATCTCGATTCCCTTGTCGAGCGCCTTGGTCATGTCGTAGACGGTGAGAGCGGCCACCGACGCCGCCGTGAGGGCCTCCATCTCCACGCCGGTCTGCCCCGTGGTGGTGACGGTGGAAACAATGCGCACGCCTTTTGTTTCGACCTTCGTTTCCACATCCACGTGGCTCAGCATCAGCGGATGACACATCGGGATCAACTCGCTGGTCTTCTTGGCCGCGCAGATGCCCGCAAAGCGCGCCACTTCCAGCGGATTCCCTTTCGGATTGCGTGGCAATTCCGACAACACCCGTGGCCGGATGCGCACGAAGGCATGCGCCCGCGCGGTACGCTTTGTTCCCGCCTTGTCCGAAACGTCCACCATGCGGGCCGAGCCGCTTTCGTCGTAATGCGATAGTTTTTTCATTGCAAGAGCACCGGCATCCATTCTCCGGCGGGCCAGAAATCGCGCTCCGCATCCACCACCAGGAATGCATTCGCCCGCGCCATGGCCGGCACATCACTCGATCCCTGCCACGGCTCCGGCGTCACCTGGCTGCCGTCCGCCGACACCACCGCCGGCAGGAACCGCGTCAGCCCAGGTTTGTGCCGGAAATCGCGCGTCAAACGTGCCGAAAGGAACGGAAGCCGCGGCTCCACAATTCCACTGAGCAATTCCACTGCCGCGCGCGCGAAGATTTCGAAGGTCACCATGGTCGAGCCCGGATTGCCGGGCAGACCGAAGAAGAACTTGTTCCGCGCCCTTCCGAATACCAGCGGCTGTCCGGGCTGGATCAACACGCGGGTGAAGAAGAACTCCGCTCCGAGGCCGGCGAGCACCTGCTCGACAAGATCGTATTTGCCCGCCGAGACGCCGCCGGAAAGCAGCAGAAGATCTTCGCGCAGCCCTCGCTCCACCAGTTCGCGCGTGTGCGCGTACACGTCGCGGGCAACCGGCAGCGGGCGAGGTTCGCCGCCCGCGCTTTTCACTTGCGCCGCCAGCGCCCACGCGTTGGAATTCCTCACCTGAAACTCCAGCGGTGTTTCCCCCGCGTCCACCACTTCATCGCCGGTGGAGAGAATTGCCACAGTTGGCTTGCGGTACACCGGCGCCCGCAAGCAGCCCACGGTGGCGAGCATGGCGATGCGCGTGTGTGTGAGCGCGCTTCCCTGGGTCACTACGGCGCTTCCGGCGCGTGCCTCACTGCCCGCGGGATTGATGAATTCGCCCGGTTTGGCTGTACGTTCCGTTCGCATGCGGTTGCCCTCGCGCGTGGTGTGCTCCACCATGACGACGGCGTCGGCCCCGGCCGGAATGGGAGCGCCCGTCATGATCTCCACCGCCTGCCTGGGACCGGCATGGAGCGCGGAACTTTCTCCCGCGCGCACCTCCCCGATGACTTCAAACTCTCCCGGCAAGTCTTGGGCGCGCACTGCGAATCCGTCGCGAACGGAGCGCGCCACAGGCGGGTAGTCGCGATCGGCGCGGACGTCGCGCGCAAGCACACGGCCGAAGGCGTCCTCCAACCCCACTTCTTCCACGATCGGCGTGAATTGCCGCCCGCGGACCTGGCGTAACACCTCTGCCCGCGCCTCCTGAAACGAAAAAGCCCTCACCACGCTAATTGTATCGTGGACTACCGTCCCGCCGATTCCACGCTCAGGGTCGGGTCCGCGCCATCCCACGTTACGTCGGCCGTGGGACCATAAGTGGCCACCACCTTCTTTCCCAGCAGGCGCAAGTAGACCGTCAACTGCGTGCGGTGGTGCGCCGTGTGCAGGACGCGGCGCCAGAATACCCAGATCCTCTCCCGCCGCGCATCAAAGAACGGCACTTCCTCGAGCCACCAACCGGTATCGCGCGCAGCGAGAAACGGCAGCCGCGGCAGTGCCAGCGCTGCCATGCGCGCCGCGAAGGATCCGGGTGTCTTTTCCACGGGCAGCACTTCGGCCGGGGGCGGTTCCGGGACACCGAGGAATTCTCCGAAGAACCGGCGCTCGGAGAGCAACTGGTGCTCCATGATCTTGCCCACGCTGCTCGACCGCGCGTGCGGCTGATAGGTAAGGTCGGCGGGTTGGAACTCACGCCATACGGAAACCACTTTGTTGGTCTCGCTCGCGTAGGTGTCGAGTACGTGTTGATAGGCGGGGTCCGCGGCCCTGGGAATCGCCGCCGCGGCAATTGCGGTGTACGGGTAGATCATGGCTCCTCTTACTCCAGGCGCCAGGGCGAGACTTCGGGCCACTTCTTCATCTCGTTGAGCGCCCACTCGTTCGACTTATCCTTGTGGCACAGGATGCAGGGGTTGGGAATTTTGTATTGCACGGTCATTGCCGGCGAGAGAAACCGGAACGTGTGGCTTCTGACATAGACTCCCTGAGCGGTCTGCGCGATTTCGGGCATGTGGCAGGCTTTGCACTCGCTTCCGGCGCTGCCGGCTTTGTGGTGTGTGTGCGCTTCCAGACTTCCGCGCGGTCCGTTCGGCGATTCGAGCCCGTGGCATTGGCGGCACAGCGCGTTTCCGGGACGAACAGTATCGGCGTTGAATTCCGTTCCATGCACGTCATGGCAGGTAAAACATTTCACCCCTTTGTTGTGCATGACGCTGGTGACGAAATCATTCCCCTGCATCCGGTTCTTGTGCGCGGAACCGTCGGGGAAATGAGTGAACGAGGTCTCGCCGAGTTTGTGCTCCTCGAGCGCCCAGTGGTCGCTGAGACGCTCGCCCGGCTCAAAGCCCACCGGCCAATCGAAATACTTGCCTTCGATGGGATTGTTGAGCGGGCGCCCCTGTGAATGGCATTGGATGCAGACGTCATTGGCTCGGACGTAGTCGAGACGCGCGGGGTTCACGATGTTGGATTTGGAGGGCGCCCGGACATGCGCTCCGCCCGCTCCATGGCACTTCTCGCAGCCGACGTTCCATTCCGTTACCGTCTTCGTCTTCACGTTGTAGTTCACCGAATGGCAGCCGTCGCACAACGGTCCGGTGGGGCGCTTCATCTGCTCGGGCGGATAATGCGGGACCCACCAGTCGGTTCCGGCACGGACATGATAGGGCCGCCAAACACCCGCACGCACGTCCCACTGTGCTCCCAGCACGAAGTAGTCATCGCCGATCTTTGTGAAGTAACGCTGTTTCCATTTGCTTCCGTAGGTGAAGACAATGTCTTCCTTGCGGAAATTGACAACCGGATTCGGCTTGGAAAAATCGCCGAGGATGGCATCCGGGCTCCGTTTGATATCCACCAGAATATTGGCCATCCGGGTCTTCTTCCAGCGGTCGTAAATCGATGCGTGGCAAGTGCGGCACTTCTCCGATCCTGCATAATCCCGTTGCGCCCACGCCGGCGCGATCAGCAGCCAGCCCAGTAGCAGAACTCTCATCCCAGCCTCCTTACAGCCCACGTTCACGAAGTTTATAGAACACGACGGGGGTGATCAGTAGGGACAACACCATGGACACGGTGACGCC
Source organism: Bryobacterales bacterium (assembly GCA_020847975.1). Classification (GTDB taxonomy): domain Bacteria; phylum Acidobacteriota; class Terriglobia; order Bryobacterales; family Bryobacteraceae; genus CADEFT01. Next base: position 15,485 of record JADLBD010000089.1, read on the forward strand.
GCCGATCACGGCAATAGCCAGTGGTTGCAGCAACTGCGCGCCGGAGCCTACCCCCAGAGCCAGCGGCAGCATGCCGGAAACCGTCGCCAGCGCCGTCATCAGAATCGGCCGCAGACGCCTGCGCCCGGCTTGGAAAATGGCCTCGCGCAGCGGATAGCCGCGCTTGGTGAAGTACTTCTCCGAATCGAGCATGAGAATCCCGTTCTTATGGACAATGCCGACCACCATGATTGCGCCCATGAAGGAACTGATGTTCAAAGTGGACTTCGTGATCCAAAGAGCGAGAAGGGAACCGGATCCGCAAAGAATAGTAGCCAGCAGGATGGCAATCGGATGGGAGAACGAGCGGAATTCGAAAACAAGGATGATGAAGATGAGGAAGATGGACATCAACAGCACTTGCAGCAGGCCGAGGAACGATTCCTGCTGGATCTGGTAGAGCCCGCCGAACTCGATTTCGGTGCCCGCGGGGAGCGGCACCTCCCGGAACAGGCGCTCGCGGATTTCCTGCATCGCCGAGCCGAGATCGCGGCCCGAGAGATAGGCCGTCACCGAGGTAAGATTGCGCAGGTTGTCGCGGTGAATCTCGGTGACGCCTTCCTCCATCTCCACGTTGGCGATGCTCGCCAGCGGCATCGAGGTCCCGTTGGGCGAGGTGAGCAGCAGGGTCTTGAGCTTTTCCACTGAGGCGCGGTAGGCGAGCGGGTAGCGGACCCGAATTCCGATGAGCCGCTCACCCTTGATCATCTGGGAAGCGACCTCGCCATCGAGGACGGCGGCCTCGAGATCCGCCACGTCCTTTACGCCGAACCCGGCCCGTTCCGCCTTCACGGGGTCGACCCGGAAGTTCACCGAAGGGCCGATGACGATGGTTTGGTTGACGATGTCCACCACGCCCTTCACCTTGGGCAGCCACTGCTCGATGCGATTCGCCACTTCCTTGAACGTCGCCTCATCGGGGTGATAGATCTTGATCTCGATTGGCTTCGGCGACCATGCCAGGTCGCCGATCAGATCTTCGAGAATGTGGGGAAACTCGACGTCGATAGACGGTTCCGCCTGCCTGATCTTGATTCGCAGTTCGTCCGTCACCTCCTCGAGGCTCCGCTTGCGCTCCTTTTTCAGCTTGATGAGAAAATCGCCGGTGTTCGGCTCGGCAATCGCGAGCGCGAGCCGTGCGCCGGTGCGCCGCGAGAAACTCTCCACTTCCGGAGTCTCCCGAAGAAACACTTCGATGTGCCGCAGGACGCGGTCGCTCTCCTGAAGCGAGGTGCCCGCGGGCATGATGTAGTCCAGGACAAACGCCCCTTCGTCCATTTCCGGAAGAAAGCCGCTGCCCAGGGTATTGTAGAGCGCCGCCATGCCGGCGACGATCACCGCGCAGGCGAGGAAGACGATTTTGGTGTGCAGCAGGACCCAGTGGAGGGCGCATTCGTACCATGCGCTCAGTTTCAGCAGAATGCGTCCTTCGCCCGCATGCTCGGCTTCTTCCAGTTGTGCCTCAGCCGGACCCTGGCGCGGCTTCAAGAACAACGAGGCAAGGACCGGCGTAAAGAAGATGGCGAGAAACAGCGATGCAAGCAGCGCGGTCACCATGGTCATTGCCAGCGCGCGGAAGAATACGGCGGTAATGCCGCCCAGAAACACCAGGGGAACAAAGACAACTATCGGCGTCAGAGTGGACCCGATAAGCGCCGGCGTCAATTCGACAATCGCGCTGCGCGCGGCCTCGCCCGGCGACTGCCCCATCGACAAGTGGACCATGATGTTTTCCACCATCACGATGGCGTCGTCGATGACCACGCCGATACAGGCCGCCAGCCCGCCGAGCGTCATGAGATTGAAACTCATGTGGAAGAGATGCATGAAAACCACGGCAATCAGGGTGGCGATAGGAATCACCAGCGCCGCCACCAGGGTGGTACGCCAACTCTTCAGGAAGAGCAGCAGCACGAGAACGGAAAGCCCCAAGCCGATGGCGATGCTCTCGGTGACGCTGCCGATCGAGTCCTTCACGAGCACGGACTGATCGTAGAAGATCGAGAGTTCCGTATCCGGGGGAAGAGTGCGGCGAATGTCCCGGATCTCTTTGTTGACGGCGTCGGCAATGGCGACAGCGTTGCCGTCCGGCTGCTGGAGAACGTTCACCAGGACGGCAGGCCGGCCATTCGCCGTGACGATGTTGTAGACCGGCTTCTCTCCAGGCACAACCTGCGCCAGATCCTTCACGAGCACGGGATTTCCCTTCACCACCTCCACCACGGCATTCTCAATCTGCTCGCGCTCGCGCATCATGCCGGTGACGGTGGCGAGGTAGAGATGATAATTTTCCTGAACCATCCCCGAGGAAGCAATGAGGTTCGTGTTGCGAATCGCATCCACTACCTTCGTGAGAGAGAGACCGTAGCTGTTGAGCTTTTCCGGCTGGACCAGGATGTGATACTCGGGTTGGCGCCCGCCGACAATGCGCGTTTCCGCCACGCCGGGGAGCCGGTACAGTCTGGGGGCGAGATTGTAATAGACGAGTTCCCACAACTCTGAAAGCGATTTCGTTTTCGAGGTAACGCTGAACCCGATCATCGGGAAGACGGAAAAGGTGAGCCGGTTAATGTAGAACCGCACCTGCGGCGGCAGCGACGGAGTGATCTGCGAGATGCGGCCCTGCACCAGGTGGAGCGCGTTGAGAATATCCACATCCCAACGGAAGAAGACGCTGATTTCCGTCGAGCCGCGCGCCGTCACCGAGCGCACATTCGTGATGCCCGGGACCAGGCGGATGGCCTCCTCGATGGGCCGCGTCACCGTGAGCATTTCCACGTCCACAGGCGCGATCCCGTTATCCACCAGGATCACAATGCGCGGAAAATCCGTCTGCGGAAAGATCGAGATCGGCACCTGAAACATCAGGATCAGGCCGGCCACGGCAAAGCTGAAGGCCACCAGAACCAGAGCCCGGCCGTGCGCCTGAACGAAATCGGCCACCCGGCTGGTCATTTGCCCGCGTCTCCGCTGAACTGCACCTGCGCGCCGTCCGGCAGTCCGTATCCGGCTTCGGTGATGACGGTTTCCCCTTCCTTCAGCCCTTTCAGCACCTGCACCTTGCCATCGAACGTGATGCCGCATTCGACGTCGCGCTTGTGGGCGATCTTCTTCTCGTCGACGGTCATCACGAAGCCTGTACGCGTGCCCTCATGGAACTGCACCGCCGCGAGGGGGACAACGACACTCGATACGCTTGCCCCGAGCAGAAAGTTCACCTGGCCGAACAGGCCGGCACGCAGGCTTGCGGGCGGATTGGCGATCTCGCACCACGCCTCCACCGTGCGGCGCGCGGGATCAAGCGCCCGGTTCACCATCGACACTCTCCCTGGCGTTGCGCTCTCCGGGTGATCGGTCGGGAGGAAGCGGCACGCCATGCCCATGCTCAACTCATGGGCCTCCGTTTCGGGTACTTGAGCACGGGCCTGCGCAACAGCCATGTCCACGACGGTGAAAATCGGAGTGTCGGGCTTGGCCATGTCGCCGGGATAGCCGAACTGCTCTGTAATGCTGCCGCGGAAGGGACTCTTCAGTTCGGTGAAAGTGATCTGCGCATCGAGGTTCTCGAGCCGTGCTTTGGCTTGTGCCAGCCGGCTCTGGGCTATCTGGATATCGCGCTCGCGCGACTGGTTCACCAGCAGGTCCAGCGATTTCTTCGCCACGTCGAGGTTTGTCTTCGTGGTGGTCATTTCCGTCTGGCTGATGAGGAGTTCGCGATTCGGAATGGCGCCCTGCTCATAAAGCTGTTTGCGCTTCTCGTAGATCTTCAGCGCCTGTTCATAGGCGGCCTGCGCGGTCTCCACCTGGCCGCGGGCTCGCTCCACATCGGTGGGAAGGGTTCCCGCGGTCACCTTGTCCAGCGATGCCTGGGCGTCAGCCACTGCCGCGCGCGCTTCGGCGCGCTGGGCGAGCAGGTCCCGATTTTCCAGAAGCGCCAGGGTCTGTCCGGCTTGAACCGTGTCCCCCTTGCGCGCCTTCAGTTCGCGGATCGGGGCGGTGATTCTGGCCGAGATGTTCGCCTGTTCCCGCGGGTAGATGGTGGCCGGGGCTGTCACGGAGTTCCGCACTTCGGCAAGTTCCGCCTTGGCGGCTTTCACCGTTACAAGAGGCTTGACGGCCTCCTCTTCCTTCGCCGGCCCGCCGCAGCCGGCCAACACAAGACCCGCATATACAACCCAGCGCATTCTCATCGTCCTGCCGCCACCTCCAGGTCCACACGCGCGTTCAGGTAGTTTGCCAGCGTCGTGTAATAGTTGCTCCGCGCCTGCCCCAACTGTGTCTGGGCGCTCACCACTTCGAGCGCGAGGCCCTCGCCGCCTTCGTAGCGAATGCGGCTCAGCCGCAGGTTCTCTTCCGAGGACTTGATCTGCGCCTCAGTGATGGCAATCTGCTGATAGATCCGCTTCACGCGCGACAAAGCGGATTGGTATTCGCTCGAGAAGGCGCGTTCGGCGATCTGTCTTCTGATGTCGCTCTGCGCGGAGCGCAATTGGAACTGCCGCGCCGCGCTACGCGTCTTGAACCAGTCGAACACAGGAATATTCAGATTGACGAACGCCGCGCTGCCGCGATTAACGGCGCGCACCTGATTTGCATCCAGGCCGTATTGGTAGACCAGGCTGAGCTGCGGATAAAGGTCCGCGCGGGCGCGGCGGTACTCGGCGAGGAAGCCGCGCTTTTCCGCATCGAAGAGGCGGAACTCCGGCCGGCGCAGGAAGGGCGGCGGAGCATTCTCGGGAGGTTCCGGCGCGGGAATGGACGCGTCGAAAACATCCACCAGGGAGAGAGGCGCGGCGACATCGGCCGTCCAGAAACCGGCGAGGTCATGATTGGCGATCTCCGCTTCGAGTTCAGCGCCGCTGCGGGCCTGATCGAGAAACGCGGATTCGGCCGACGCACGATAGACATCGGCCTGCGCCGCCTCTCCGCCCGCGGCGAGAAGGCGAACACGTTTCTCGAAGCTCTGCGCCTCCCCAAGGGTTTCCGCGGCGACGCGCGCCAGGCGCCGCATCAGCAGCAGGCGCAGGTAGGCGGCCGTCACCTGGCGGCGCAGATCCCGTTGCGTGACCAGCAGCCCTGCCGCGGCCAGGTCCTGATCAGCCCGCGCCCGCGCCAGTCCGGCACGCAGGCGGCCGGAGGTGTCCAATTCCGCGCCGATGGTCGCCAGGCCGACGTATTCGCGTGAGCCGTTGAGGGCGACAAAGGTTTGGGTGGCAGGATCGACGCGCGAGGGAGTGTTGTAGGTGTATCCGCTCAGAATGCGGGTTTGGGGAAGGAAGGCGGCCCGCGCCTGAGTCAGTCCCAAGCGGGCGATCTCGCCCTCCTGGCGCGCGAGGCTCACGGCCGATTGCGCCGCCAGCGCCAAACGCACGCAGTCGTCGAGGGAGAGCGGCGCCGGTTGCGCGGTGGCGGGAAGGGCAGTGAGGATCAGACCAACCCAAACTCGAAACACGAAGGACTCTTTGACAGCATACACCGCCTTACATGAAAACTTTCTGAAAGACCACCTTGCAAGCCGCCAAAGGGTATCCCGCGAGTAGGCCCATGAGCCAGGCTGCGCGTTTCCCTACATTGTTCATTCCCCATGGAGGAGGTCCGTGCTTCTTTCTCGATCCTCCAGCGCGCGAGCCGTGGCGGCGAATGGAGGCGTATCTCCGGAGCATTGACCGCTCGCTGGTCCGGCGGCCGGAGGCTGTGCTGGTGATTTCCGGACATTGGGAATGCCCGTGCCCTACCGTGAACACGGCCGCGGAGCACACTTTGCTTTTCGATTACTATGGCTTTCCCGAGCATACCTACCGGCTGTCCTATCCGGCGCCGGTCTCTCCACGCGTGGGGGCGCGTGTGCGGACCCTGCTGGCGGATGCGGGAATCGATTCGGCGGAAGAGGCGAACCGGGGATTGGATCACGGGGTGTTTGTGCCTTTCCTGCTGATCTTTCCGGATGCCTCTGTTCCTCTCGTGCAGCTTTCGCTCAAAGCGGGATTGGACGCGACCGAGCATCTCGCCATCGGGAGAGCGCTGATTCCGCTGCGCGAGGAGGGCGTCCTGATTGTAGGCAGCGGTATGAGCTACCACAACCTGGCCGCCTTTTTCTCGAAGAGGGGAAATGAGGATTCCCAGCGTTTCGACGAATGGCTCCATGCGGCGGTGACAGCGCCAGGTGCGGCGGAGCGCGCGGCGAGATTGACCGAATGGCAACGCGCCCCGGGCGCGGCTTCGAGCCATCCACATCCGGACCACCTGCTGCCGCTGATGGTGGCGGCGGGCGCCGCAAACGGTGATGCAGGCGTGCGGACCTACAATGACCACATCTTTGGAAAGGCCGTATCCGGCTTCCAGTTCAGGTGAGCCCGGAATCCGCCGTTCACGCGCTAAAAACGGTAGAGCAGTTCGAGATAACCGAAGTTGCCGCCTGTCCCTTTGGGATAAATGGCGGAAATGACGGCGCGGCCGGAGGCGTGGCCGAAATACGCGCTGATGGTGACGTTTTCCCGCGCCCGCCAGTCGACGCTGGCATCATAAAGATTTGCCAGAGACCGCGCTCCCGAAGCGGCGCGGCCCACGAACCCGAAGCTCCAGGGCTGAAACGCGCCGCCGCCCATATACCAGAGATCCTGCGCCGCCGACAGCCGCATGGCGTGAAATTCCGACGAGATAGTGACATCCTTCCGCGGCCGCAGCGTGAGGATGCCGAGAATGTCGCGGTTGTTCATCAGATTGAAGAACGGAAAGCGCGCGAAGGGGCGCGGGGTGGGAAGCACCTGAAAAAACGTGCCGTGCACGTTGTCATTCGGGTTGCCGTCGCCGGAGCCGTCGAAGTAGCCGCCCCGGAACCACGGCTTGAGGCGGCCGGCGATTTTCGGCTGAATGCCGCCTTCCACGGAAATGGCGTGGGCCCGTTGGTCGAGCGCGCCCCAGCGTCCGGTCTGGCCCACTCCCCAAAGCATCAGGTCCACCGTGCCGGCGGTGGTCTCGATGGCGCTGATGTGATGGCCGCCGAAGCTCCAGATGCGAATGTTGGCGAGGTCTCCGCGGCGAACGGCAAGCGCGCGCGAGTCGGTTTTCACGATCCGCCGCCAGTCGTCATAGTAGAGCGCCAGGCCGCGGGTTTCCGCGGCGTGCCCGCCGCTGCCCCAGGCCCTCGTGTAGGCGGCGTAGCCGAATGCGGCATTCAACTCGCCCCAGCCATCGGTTTGAAACGCGCCCCGGGTGGGCACCGCTCCGATGAACGTGAAGTTGGCGTTGGGCTTGTTGTAGGTGTAGTGTAGGCCGTCGAAGCTGCGGCCTACATCCGACCAGCCGAAATGCCCGAGCAGGCGCATGTTGATGCGGTTCTGCTTGATGGCGGCGAGCGTAGTGCTCTTGGGCGTCATCTCGGAGCCGTCGGCGAATTCGAAGCGGCCGATGCGCAGCGAGTTCGCCTTGCTGCCGCCGAGGTTCTTGAAGCGGAGGAATGCCTGCTTGGCGAACACCATTCCGCTGTTCCGGCTGTTGCCGTTGGCGGCGTAGTACGTGGCTCCAAGCCCCATTTGCCCCTGCGCTCCCGCGGCGATGGCCGTGGAAGGCAGACCGAGCAGGAAGGGCGCCGCCAGTTCGAACTGCCAGTCGAAGGAATCTCTGATCTGAGAAAAGGACAGCCGGAGAATATTGCCGGAGAACGCGTAGGAATTATCGGCTTGGCCTTCGAACCAGTCCCAACCTTCCAAACGGCTGCGGAAACTGCCCTGCACCGTGACGTCTCCAATCTTGAGCGGCTCGGCGAAGGCGCCGGCGGTAAACAGAGCCAATAGCAGTGCGATCCTCATTCGATTAACCTCCGCAGTGAATCTCGCAATCTTCGTCTTTGCGAGGGAGAATGACGGGCAGCGCTTTGGAAGCGCCTACCCGGGCGAAGAGCGCCTCAGCAGCGCCGGCGAGATAAGGGATGCCGGATTCAGCCAGGGAAGCAGCCAAAGGCTGCGCCATTCTCGAGAGGTGATCTTCGAGAAACTGCTTCGCGGCGGATGCGGTGACCGCCGCGGACTCCGCATCCTCGACAGCCAACGCGTACGCCTCCTTCAGCCGCAGATAGCCGATGAATCCTGCCTCCACCGAGACGTGGTCTTCGGCTTCCTCCGTTTTCGGAGCGTACGCGAACGCCTGGTAATATTGAACCAACTCCGACATGAGATAGCCGAGTTGGATATTGTCATGATAGCTGACCTCGCGCGCCGGAGCCGGTCCGCCGGGGCCGAATGTCGAGTGATAGAGCCCCTCGGAGGCCTCCTTCCCCGCCGCTTTGGCCGCGCCGCGAAGAACCGGATCCTCCACCGAATCCCCCAGCGCCGCCACCTGCCCGTGCCAGCCGTCTCCGGCCGGACATTCGAACAGAAGTGAGATGAGCCGCCATTCCGCGGCCTGCTGAATCAGGGAGGGAGTGATCATTGCCCCCCCTTGACCGCCAATGGGATCCAGCCCGTACGCATCTTGCGGGCGCCGGTTTCCCTTGCCGAACCTTCCCAAACCGCGAAGGCGATCTGCGAGCGCTGCCTGGGCGAGAGCCCTTCCGGCAGCGGGCGCAGAATGACGACAGCCCAACCGTCCTTGGTGCGCGCGCCCTGTCCGCGCGAAGCGTGCGCCTGGGCCGGCGTCAGTGTCCCGGGTCCTTCCGCCACCAGGTCTTCGACCGCGAATTCGCGCGGGCCGGTTCGCCGGTTGCCCACAGCCGCGGCCGGAGCATAGCGCTTCTCCATCTCCTTTTGTGCCTGCGATCCCGGCTCGAGCGACTTGGCTTCGTAAGGATAGTGATCGACGGCGGCGTTCGGGAACAGCGATTGGATGGTGTCCTTCCGCCCGTTGACCGAGGCCTGCCAGTCGGCCCGCCAGAAGGTGATTTCCACGGGATGGCCGGCCTGGCCCATCTGCGGCTCGGGCGGGTTCGGTTCGATCTTGCGCGGAATCTGGACAGCGCATCCGTCCAGAAATCGTCCCGCCCCTGGCATGTCATTCACGGTCCCATCCGTCCAGTTGAGACGGAAGGCGATCTGGCTCGCGGTGTGGATGGACCGCACGCGCACCTCCGCCGTCGAGGCCTGCATCAGGCGAGGCTCCACCAGGTCCTGAAGGATCAGCTTCGCCGGATGCTCCGGCGCGCTGTTCCAGACGGAGGCTGTGGGGTCGAGCGTCAAGGCTTGCGCGGGAATGCTGGCTACCTCGGTGGGCGAGGTGACGGTCCGGTGGCACCCGGCAAGCATCAGGGCAGCGAATACAAAAGCTACGGTTCTCATGGCGGCGCTCCTTACGGGCAGTTGGTCCGCGTGATCTGATACAGCGGATCACGCGCGGGCCGGATATGGACGGGTTCGGTTCGCGGCACGCTCACCAGCGGCTTGCCTTTTTCATCAAGCCCGATGGCCGTATCGCCCTGCCGCTTCCATCGCGGCATCACCATCTCGCTCGATCCAAACAGGCAGAGCAGGGAAGAAAGATCGGGATCATTACTCGCGTTGCGGTAGGTCTTCACCGCCTCGTCCGTGCCCGGCCCGAAAAGCTGGCGCGTGAAGGAAAACGGCACGTGGATGGGCGGGATGTAGTAAATGTTGGGCTCCAGCCCGAACTGCGGAAACAGCGGCAGCGCGACTTTCCTGATGTGCACCAGATAATCAATCGGGTTGTCCGGGATGGCTTTCTCAGGCCGGGAAATAAAGCCCGCGAGGCGGATCTTGCCGATGCAGTTGACGAAGCATTGCGGCTGGATGCCCTGCTCGATTTTCGGAAAACAGGCGATGCACTTTTCCGAAGTGCCCGTCATGGCGTTGTAGAACACCTTCTTGTAGGGGCAGCCGCGAACGCATTCCTGATAGCCGCGGCAGCGGCTCTGGTCGACAAGCACGATGCCGTCCTCGGGGCGCTTATAGATCGAGCCTCGCGGACACGAAGCGAGGCATCCGGGATAAGTGCAGTGGTTGCAAATGCGCGCCAGGTAGAAGAACCAGTTCATGTGCGGCATCGCGATGCCCGCGCCGTGATCCACCTGCCCGGCGCAATCATCTTCTCCGCAGTTGGGATAGGCGTAGTCCTGCTGCTCCGGCCGCCACCCGAGCACGCGTTCTCCCGCGGGCGCGGATTCGAAGATGGTCTGCCCCTCGTACGCCTTTCCATTCCACTTGCCGCCGTTCAGCATCTCGAGCAGTTTCAAATCCCACGCCAGCGGGTAGAAGCCGTACGGCTTCGATTCCACGTTGTTCCACAGCATGTACTCCTGGCCCTTGCCCGATGTCCACGTGGTCTTGCAGGCGAGAGTACAGGTCTGGCAGGCGATGCACTTGTTGGTGTCGAATACGGCCGCGAACTGCTTTTGCGGCCGGCTCTCGGGATACCAGTAGGACATCTCGCGGCCGATTTGCCAGTTGTAGACGCGTGCCATTATGCTTTCTCCTTTTGTCCGCCGAAGAAGTTGCCGGCGAGATATCGCTTCATTGCTTCGGATTCGTTACGCGGCCGGATGCCGAGGGCGACGGGGCGCCAGACTCCCTTCTGGTCGATGCCGCCGGCTTCGGCGCGCGTGATCTTCACCACCGCTTCTCGCGGCGCGCCGGTGGGACAGTGCACGTCGGGCAGGAAGCCCTTGCCGATGCTTTGTCCGAAGAGTCCCTTTCGAACCAGGGAGTCCGTCATCCAGGTGGGCTTCAGCCAGCCGCGGGTGGCGGATTGGTGGGAGCCGGAGCGGAACATCGCCTGATAGCCGCTGCGCGGGTTCTTCGCCAGTCCGTCCGGACGAGTCTTTTGTCCCTCGCGCGACCCGGGCGTTGCGCCGTACATGTTGAACCACATGCGCGTGACCCCCTTCGGAGTGCCGGGATAATAACGCGCACGGCAGAGAAGACGCGCGAAATCGTAATCCTTGCTGTTCTTCTGCCAGCCGCGGAAGGGGCGGTCTTCCGGGTCCGAGTCGATCCACACGTAGTCGCCGTCCTCGATCCCGAGAGAGCGCGCGTCATCAGGGTTGATATCGACGTACCCTTCGGCGACGAACGGGCTGCGCTTGTCCTGGCGGTAGAGATCGCCGAACGGACCGAACAGAACCGCCACCATGTCCGTGTCGATCGGCATGGTGTGCGCCCCGTGGCGGTACTTCGGCGTGTGGAAGATGAACTTGTAGCCGTCCTTGGCCAGCGGATGGGCGCTCTTGCGGCACTCCTCCCAGGTCAACACCACGTTGCGCCCGCAGCGGGTTTCGCACGAGAGGTCGTCGCGCCTGACCCCATAGACTTCCGGACCCTCCGGCCGCATCGCCTCGTGTTTCGGCGAGACGATCACATTGGGCTCATAGAACGTCGAATCGACGGGCTCACGGTGCACCGGCAGGTTCTCCCCGGCGGCGATGAACTCGTCTTCTTCCCGGTAGAACTCGAGACGCCCGGTCTTGGTGTACCAGGGCTGCGAATCGGCCACCTGTTCATAGCCCACAGCCTTGGGATACGTGCGGCTTTGAAGCAGAGCCGGGATTCCCTCCTTCGCCTTCGCCTCGAGATCGGCAATCTTGAAGCCCTTCGTGTTGGAAGAGGCGTTGAGAATGCGCTGGAGATAGACGTCCGTGCGGCCTTCCCGCACGAACTTCCAGACATCGCTGAAGCGGGAATCGCCGGTGATCGCCGCTAATTTTGACCCCACCAGCGCCAGCACCTCGATATCGCCGATGGTTTGGAAGATCCGCTTCATCGGCGTGCGCGGGAAGACGGTGAGAAACGGATTGGTGACCGATGCCGTCATGTCCGGGTGCTTCATCTCCGCCCAGGAATCCACGCCGAACACGACGTCGGCCCATTCGCAGGAAGTGGACCACCACCATTCGTTGACGGCGATCATTTCGATGCGCGGCAGCATGTTGATCACCGTGTTGTAGTGCCACTTCACATTGCCCAGAATCGAGTTCGCATTGGCGAACCACAGCGACTTGGTGGGGCAGGGAATGTGTGTCGAGCCGGTGAGCAGTTTCTTGCCCACCCGCAGCGGGTGATCTTCGTGGTTGTAATAATGAGCGGATTCTGGCTTCCAGTACTGGCGCGGGCGCGCCGGCTTCTCCGCATCCAGTTCGAGATCGAACGGGTTCTCATTGATGTACTGCGGAGCCCCGTTGAACAGCGCCACGCGGTAGTTGCCGGCATAGGAGCCGACGTTGCCGCCGATCTTGCCGACGTTGCCCGTGAGCGCGGCCAGCAGGAACAGGTCGCGGTCTTTGTTGTCGTTGTTGAAGAACTGATTGGGCCCCATGCCGATGGCGAACAGCGTGGCGCCGGGGTCTTTCGCCACCTGACGCGCAAGCGATTCGACGGCGGCGGCGGGAGCCCACGTGAGTTCTTCCGTCGTCTGCGGCGTGAAGTGATTCGCGTACTCCTGCACCAGGTCGAATATAGGCCGGCAGCGCACTTTCTTCCCATCCGCCAGCGTCACCTCCACCGAACCCTCGAGCAGCGGGTCGCCGATGGAGGAACTCTTCCCCACCATGTCGCGCGAAGCCGCCTTGGGAGCATTGGCCGTCCGGTCCCACCACACGTAATCGCCCCACTCGACGCGCAGTTTTTCCGGCACAATCTGCTGCGTGTGCGTTCCCGGAGGCGGCTCTTTTTCCGTTGCTCCCAGGATCCGTGTGTTCTTCAGGTCGAGATCCTTGCCGCCGAAGACGTCGCGCGCGCGGAGATTCTTCAGCGTGTCCATCCGCACCAGCAGGGGAAGGTCGGTCCACTGCTTGACGTAGTTGGCGTCGTAGAGCTTTTCCTTGAATATGACGTGCGACAAGCCGAGGGCGAGCGCGGACGTGGTGCCCGGGCGGACCACAATCACCTCATCGCCCTTCGTGGCCGTGGCCGAATACTCGCAGGCGATGACGACGATCTTCGTGCCTTTGAGTCTCGCTTCGGTCAGCCAGTGGGCGTCGGGCATTTTTGTGGTGATCCAGTTCATGCCCCACACCACCAGCGTCTTGCAGTGCTCCGTCGAGTTCAGGTCGAATTCCACGGTCTGCTGTCCGGTAACCATGGGATGGCCCGGCGGCAGGTCCGTGTGCCAGGAATAGTTGTCGAATCCCTTCGCCCCCATGGCCTTGTCCGGGCCCACCTTGCGAATGTGGGCGTCGAGCAGCGCCATCGAGTTTGCCAAACGGTACATGCCGAACACGCGAGTCATGCCGAGCAGCGGCATGCCGCCGCGGAACTTGAGCACCTGCGTCCCCACGCCCTGCGTGGCTTCGATGACGGCTTCGTCGTAGTGCTGCGCCCGCAGCCGTTTCATCCCCTCTTCGCCCGTGTAGGTCTCGGCGATGTTCTTGAGGGATTTTGCGACGATGGCCGCCGCTTCGTCGTGCGAAACCCGAATCCATTCGTCGCGCGCGCGCTGGAAGTATTTTTCCGGCGGCTTTCCGTCGCTCGCACGCGGAAAGCCTTCCTCCACCCATTTCTTGAATCCGGCGCGGATCATGCTGCCGTTGACGCGGCGGTCTCCATAGAAGCGCCGCGTGAGGGCAAGCCCCTTCTGGCAGACGCGGGGGTCCCAGCGCGAAGAGGCGCGGTTGTTGTCCAGGCTCACCGCTTCGCCATAGCGCATGGTGGGTCCAATGCGCACGATGACGCCCTGCCGCACGTAGGCATTCAATATGCAGTTGTGCGTGTCGTTGGGGGCGCAGGTGAACGTGTACTTCGAGTCGTACTTCCACAAGTCGCGGTATGCCCGCTCCCAACCTCTGTCCGGATACGCGGCGAGGGGGTTCGAGACAGCCTCCAGTCCCCAGGCGTCCTTGGTGGAAGCGACAAAGGCTCCCATTCCCGCGGCGCTGATGGCGGCGAGAAATTCGCGGCGGGCCAGTTCCTTTTTCATCATTTCTTTCCCTCCCAGGAGCGGACAAAGGCGACGATCGATTCGATTTCCGGACGAGTGTAGGTTCGGTGCGCCACCGACGGCTCGCTGAACCCGCGCATGGCGGTGCCCGCGCGTCCGCGGCTGATGGTTTCCACAAGATAGCCGTCCGTCGCCTGCGACAGCAGAACCTTGTTGTTCAATGCCGGGCCCTCGCCTCCTTCGCCCTTCCTGCCATGACAACCCGAGCAGGAAGCCGCGTAGAAACGTTCGCCCGCCGCGGCGCTGGCGGAAACACGCAGCGGCGCTGCGCCCGCCGGCGGAGATGCGATGCCCGCCAGCCGGCGGAGGTGAGCCACTACCTGGTCGATTTCCTCCCCCTTCAGCCCTCCGTCCTTGTCCCACCCCGGCATGCGCCTTCCGGGACGGCCCTTGCGGATGGTCTCTTTGAGGAAATCATCGGATACCAGGCTCTGAAAATCCGGGCTCGCGATCGCCGGGAACGCAGCCATGCCCGCGGCGTGCCTCCCCTTGCCCTCCTGGCCGTGACATCCGGCGCAGAAGGCTCCGAAAATCGTGGCGCCGTCCGATGCGAACTCCCGTTCGCCCATCCGCATGGCGCGGAGCCGGTCCTTCGGCAAATAGCTGCCCGGAACGTCGCGGCGGCGCAGCGACAACGCATAGAGCGTCAGCAGGTCCACGTCCCCTCCCGTGATTTCAATTGGCGGCATCTGCGAGCCGGCCACCACGGAGCCCGGAGAGCGGAAATGCTCCGCCATCCAGTTGCTGACCGTTTCCTTCCCGGACACGGCGGAGAAGTTGAGCTGCCCCGGGTCTTTCTCCCCGGCTAGCGTGAGCTCGGGGCCTTCATCGCCGCCGGTGCCGCTCACCTTATGGCAGCCCAGACAGCCGCTCGCAAAGAACACGCTCTTCGCCTCCACCAGCTTCGGAGCGGCCACGCAGGTGGCAAGGTAAACCGCGAGTTGGTCGAGTTCAGCCGGTTTCACGGGGGCGAAGGAAGCCTTCCACGGTCCCGAGGCGGCTTCCTCGGACTTGCGCAGATGCTTCGGATACCAGTCTTTGTCATATCCCGTGATGCCCGCGCGCGAAAGGTCCGGACCCTCCATGCCGCCGCCCCCGGGGCGAATCGTGCCGCCGCGGTTATCGACGCGATGACACGCCAGGCAATCCAGCCGTTCGAACACGCCCACCGCGGCGCGATAGGTGTCGCGATTGGGAACGTGCAGCGGTGCGTGGCAGGTGCCGCACCCGGCATATGCGTACTGCACGGGGATCATCGGCGTGGGCCAGAAGTGCACGTCGCCGTGGGCGTCCGCCTTCTCCGTGGCAAGCCCCTGCCCCCCATGACAGATGGTGCAGCCATATTCGGCCGGATCGTGCACCACCTTCTTGTGCGCCGTCAGGATCTTCGATCCGGTGACGCTCTGTTCGCCCGGCCCCATGGTGACATGGCAGGAGACGCACCGGTCGCTCGAGCGCAGCCGCGGATTCACGATCTGGCGGAGTTGCACCTTGATGGGGCCCTCTTCATTGCGGCCCTCG
This sequence comes from Bryobacterales bacterium, assembly GCA_020847975.1. GTDB lineage: Bacteria > Acidobacteriota > Terriglobia > Bryobacterales > Bryobacteraceae > CADEFT01. The sequence goes on from JADLBD010000089.1 coordinate 30,920, forward strand.
CTCTGGATGCGGCGCCAGTCGCGCAGCAGGTTTTCGTCCATGGCCGCGGCCAACAGCAACGCCGCAACACCGAGGCTTGAAAACAGCAGCAGATATTTGTTCTTCTTCATCGTGTTTCAATGCTTCGGCCATTCCGCCGGCGACCAGTAAAAGACCCAGTTCGGTCCCCGGAAATACGTGCCGATTACCGTAAGGACCAGGAATCCGCAGAGAAAACAGGTGAACAGGCCGAGCGCGCCGGCGCGGGTGGAGCCGTACCGCCGCACCAGCCACACGGAATACCAGGCGTAGATTGCCGTGAGGATGGTGCCCGGATTGATGATCGTAACCACCAACTGCGGAACCTTCGGGAACCATTCCCTGATCCAGCCGAATTGGATGGCGAACGCTTCGATGGCAAGCGGAGCCAGCAGTCCGATGAGGATGGCGTTCCTCACCAGCGGCCATCCGCCCGGCCCCCCGAACCATTCCCCCGTGCCCTCCTCTTCCCGATCCAGATAGGGAATCAGCCCGAGACCCAGCAGCACAATGGCCGGGATGCCCACGCCGCCCATGAACGCCGAGAAGGAAACCAACTCCTGCAAACCGAGGAAGTACCACGGAGCCTTGGCGGGATTCTCGGGCACGGATGGGTTGGCCAGTTCCTTGAGCGGCGCATCGGAGAGCAGCGCCAGCGCGACGCAGACAAACGTGGTCAACATGAGCACGCCGAGTTCCGCATAGAACAGGTGCGGCATCGATGGAACCGTGTTTTCCGGGCCGCGATTCACCGCCGCCGTCCGCCCTTTGACGATGGCCGCAAGGTGATAAGTGCGGGCCGGCGCTTCCGTGAACACGGGGTAAGTTTCGCCTTCCCTCGGCCCCAGCCGCTGATCGGCGTCCTTGGGGCGAACCATCCCGCCATCCTTCCTGATGCGCCAGAAGTGCACGGCCATGAGCGCTGCCAGCGTAAGCGGAAGAATCATCACGTGAAGCAGGTAGAAACGGATCAGCGCCTCCGGGCCAACCGTGTCTGACCCGAGCAGGATCAGCCGTTGCAGTCCGCCCGGATCGAACCAGGAAGTAATGCCGAGCGCATCAGTAACCTCGCGCGGCGATTGCGCGATGTTCGCGCCGATGGTGATGGCCCAGTAAGCGAGTTGATCCCACGGCAGCAGGTAGCCCGTGAAGGAAAGCCCCAGCGTGATCACCAGCAGGCCCATGCCCATCAGCCAGTTGAACTCACGCGGCTTGCGGTAGGCCGCGGTGTAAAAGGCGCGCGCCATGTGAAGGATCACGGTCACCACCATCACGTTCGCCGCCCAACGGTGAATATTACGGATGAAGCGCCCCGTGGGCACCACGAAATGAATGTCCTTGATGGAGTCGTACGCCACATCGGGATAGGGCTTGTAATAAAACATCACCAGGATGCCGGTGATGAGCGTGATGAGAAAGGCGGCGGTGGTGGCGATGCCGAGCCCGAGTGTCGTGGACCATCTCAGGCTCCAGCGGTGGGTGCGCACGGAATGGAGATGCAGAAAAACGTTGCCGAAGACAAACGTCGAGCGCGTGCGGTCCGTATTCGGCTTCCCGCCGCGAAACGCGGTTTCCACCACCCTTGCCGGGGCCGCGCGGAGGTTTTCGCGAAACTGCTGGAGTGCGTTCATACGTTGACCTTGGTGCCTTGGGGAACCGTGGTTCCTTCATCCACCACGACGTTGCCCCCGTTCGCCGCCACCTTCAGCCAGTTGAGCGCCCGCGGAGCCGGTCCTTTCGTGACCGCGCCGTCCCTGGCGAAGCGCGACCCGTGGCAGGGGCACTCAAAGCCCTCCGCCGTGGGCTTGATGACGCATCCCAGGTGAGTGCAGATGGTGGAGACGGCATACACTCCTTCGGCATCGCGGAATAACGCTACCGAGCGCCCCGGCGGAACGAAGGCTTCGCCGGAGGCGAGCGTTTCCGGTAGCGCCACCCGGAATTTCTTCGATGGTGAAGCGAGCACCGCCGCCCTCGGCAGCCGCAGCATCCCGAGCATCGAAATGGCGAGCGCCGTGGCCGCGCTCCAGAGCGAGGCCAGGCCAAGCACGTCGCGCCGCGGGACCGGTTCCGGTTCGAGACGGGATCGGGTTGGACGGGGAGTTTCCATCAGTCGCACCTCCAGTTGGTTGTGAATGTGACGCGCTCCATCGTGATCGCATCCACCGGACAGCGCATGGCGCAAAGCGCGCAGCGGATACAGCGCTCTTCGTCCTTGAGGATGGCGGAGTTGTTTTCGAGGTCGGAGCCCGGGCCGAGAAGCGAGTCGATTGCCTCATCGAGGGCGGCGCCGCCAAGGATGTCGCAAAGCGCCGCCAGCTTCAGACATTGTGTGGGACACACATCCACGCACCCGCCGCAGAGCACGCAGCGGCTGCCGTCGAAGACCGGCGTGACGCCGCAATCGAGGCAGCGCGAGGCCTCCCGCTGCGCCTGCTCGGGGGAGAATCCGATTTCGACCAGCGTATCGGGATGCGCCAGCCGTTCTTCCGGTTCACACGTCGGGATCTCCTGCCGCCGGATGGATTCATACCCCTGCTCCCGGCGGTAGCGGTCAAGCGTCAAATGCGACGTGAGAGCGCTCGCATGCAGGGCGCGGCCTGTCAGGTATTGGTAGATCGAGCGCGCCGCGGCCTTTCCCGATGCCACGGCGTCGATCAGCAGGCGTGTGCCGTGGGCCAGGTCCCCCGCCACGAAAACGCCCGGCCCCGTGGTGGCGAGAGTTGCCGGATTCACTTTCGGCCAGCCCGGGCGCGCCTGTTCGATATCCTTGCCGCCTTCTTCAAGGAACGAAAGCGCGGGCGCCTGCCCCACCGCGAGCAGCACGGTGTCGCAAGGCACCCTCCGGCGCTGCTGGTCATCGTAGACCGGCGCGAACCGGCGGTTTTCGTCGTACACGTGGAGACACTTGCGGAACACCACCGCCGTTGGCTGGCCGGATTCGTCGCGTTCAATTTCCAGAGGCCCCCAACCGTTGAGGCGTTCGATACCCTCCTCGTCGCCTTCGAGAATCTCCACAGTGTCGGCGGGCATCTCCTCGAGACCTTCGAGGGAAGCCAGGCGGACCACCGCCGTGCCCGCCAGCCGCCGCGCCGTACGCGCCGTGTCGTACGCGATCTGGCGAAGGACGGAGCGCGCCACGTCGTACGCCACGTTGCCTCCGCCAATTACCACGATCTCGCGGCCGATGTCCATGCGCTCCCCCAGCGAGACCGCGCGCAGCAGATCGACGCCGCCGTAGACGCCTGGGCCGCGCTCCCCAGGCAGATTGAGGCCGCGGGAAGCCTTCGCGCCTACGGCAATGAGCACGGCGGAGAAATCGCGCCGCAGGTCGGCGAACGACACATCTTTCCCAATGGTTGTGCCGCAGCGGATCTCCACCCCGAGCGCTTCGATGACGGCGATCTCCCGGGTGATCAGATCGCGTGGCAGGCGATAAGCGGGGACCCCCACGGCCAGCATTCCCGCCGGCACGGGTTCCGTTTCGAAAACCACGGGAGTGAACCCGAGCAGTGCGAGATCGTGAGCCGCCGAGAGCCCGGCCGGTCCGGCGCCGATGATGGCGATGCGTTCTCCATGCCCGCGCGGAACCGTGCCGTTCACGCCGGCCCGCAGCAGCGCCGCCATCTCCTCGGCATCCGCCGTCACGCTGGGCACATAGGAACGGATGCGCTCGAGGACCTCATCCGCCGGACGCGTGTCGGGTCCGGCCGCCTCACAGGCGAATCGCTTCAGTGCGCGAATCGCGATCGGACGGTCCGTGGCGACGAAGTGCCCGTCGGCGTCCACGCGCGGCACTTTGCCCCGGCGGCATGCGGCCTCGCAGGGAGCGCCGCAAATACGGCCGCAGATCGACGCAAACGGATTCGGTCCGCGGGCGATGAGATACGCTTCTTCGAAATTGCCCGCGGCAATAGCCCGGACATATCCGCGCGCATCGGTGTGCACCGGGCACGCCGCCTGGCAGGAAATGAGCGCCGCGTGATAGCCCTCACCCGGAACCTCGACAACAAGCGGAGTCAGACTGGCCATGGCGTCACCAGCCTTTCCGGCGCCATCATGCAACTGGCGCCGCTTCGCTTCTCATGGGAACAGGAAGGTCTTTCGGCCAAGTGCGCAATGCTCCAGCGCGAAAGGACGCGAACCACTGATTCCTGAAGTTGCAGCGCGGCCTCGTGGAACGAACAGGTGAAGCCTGGGGGATAGCCGTCCTGGCAGTAGTCGCCCACGATGGCGCCCTGGCAGGCTTCCACCACGGCAAGCAGGGTGATCTGCGAAGGAGGCAATGCCAGCCGCACTCCGCCCTTGGCCCCCTTCTCCGCTCGTAACAGTCCGGCTTTGACCAGAAGCCTCGTGATTTTCGCCAGATAGGTAGGCGATTCGTGGAGATAGCCGGCGAGAATGCGCGGAGATTGCGCCGTCGCAGACTCGCGGGTGGCGATGTAAACAAGGGCGCGGATCGCGGACAACGTAGTCTTAGTCAGCATGCTAACCCGGATATCAGTTATCGGGTTTAGCACGTGAATCGCCAACTTCAGATGCTTGAAAAACCGCTTCTCGCGTTATCTCCGGTGAGCCAATTGACTCAAATTGGGGGAGGAAATTTTCACCCAGTGCTCATTTGCCCATCCCCACCCCTACTGCGCAGATTTTTCGCAGTTGATCATCCACGGAATTCCAAACCGGTCCGTCAGCATCCCGAACCGTACAGCCCAGAACGTCTCCTGAATGGGCATACGCACCGTTCCGTTTTCCGCAAGGGCATGAAAGATCCTCTCCGCCTCCGCCGGATCGTTCAACCCGATGGTCACCGCGAAGCCTTTCGGCGGGTCATAGTGATTCGGCGGCGCGTCGGAGCCCATCAGCACCTGGCCGCCAACATCCAGCCGGGCATGCAGGATCTTGTCTTGCCACTCAGCAGGCGTATGCGCGGCCGCCGGCGTTCCCGCGTGGGGAACCATCGCCACGATCTTGCCGCCCAGGCATTGTTCATAGAAACGGAAAGCGGCCTCGCACTGCCCGTTGAAATTGAGATATGCGTTCAGTTGCATTAAAGGGTTCCTTTCTTTGTCAGCGGGACGGGAGTCCCGTCACATCAATCACGGGGCGGACTTCCACGGTCCCCTTGCGCGCCATCGGAATTCGTTCGGCGATGGCAATGGCTTGGTCGAGATCAGCGGCCTCCACCAGGAAGTACCCGCCAAGCTGTTCCCGCGTTTCGGCGAACGGCCCATCGGTGACGACGGTGCGCCCTTCCCGAACGCGAACGCTGGTGGCCATGGCGGTGGGTTGTAGCGGATCGGCGGCCAGGTACTGGCCGTTCGAGTCCAGTTCCCGGGCCAGTTGCGCCGAATCGAGGTAGCACTGCGCGCGCTCCGCCTCGTCCAGGGCCTGTTCGTCGAGGTAGATCAGAAGCATGTATTTCATTTCCTTGATTGCTCCAGTCAATCTGGTCTAACGGTCGTCCCTGGCCGGGATCAGCCAACAAAACTAACGAAATGTCCGTAGGCTGCCACGGCCTCATCGGCGGTCAGCAAGGTCAGTTGCTCCATCTTCGCCTGCGCGATCAGCATACGGTCGAAGGGGTCACGGTGATGCCATGGAAGCAATCCTACCCAGGCTTTCTTTCAGCCGGAGTTCCTGATGGACTGTTGGCCAGCCCCACAGCGGCAAGCGCGTATCCAGCACAACCTTCACTTCCTTGGCTCCAGCATGCCAAACGCGTCCGCCATGTCTGCCGGAAGAGCATCAAAGTCGTCCGCAATCCGGATTTGCCCGGCCATCGATCCCGGTTTCCGTGGTCCTGCCGGTCCTCGATAGGCAACCAGCTTGGCCACTGGCTTGCCGGCTTTGGCGAGGATGACCTCGTTCCCTTTCTGAACTTCTTCAATCAGCGCGGAGAGTTGGGCCTTGGCTTGGGAAATATTGCGCACTACCATGCCCCAACGTAGCATGACTGGCTTCATCCTCATCTCCTCTCTACCACTGATGTCGAACGGCGCACCCGCGGATCGACAGCCTGCCGCGGTTTTTTTATCATCGAAGAATGTCGCATGGATGCCCACACCGCGGTTGATTCGCTCTACCGCTCCGATTGGGGCCGCATCGTCGCCACGCTCATCCGCATGGTGGGCGATTTCGATGTGGCCGAGGACGCCGCGCAGGAGGCGTTTGCCGCCGCCGTCAATCAATGGCCGGCGTCCGGAGTGCCCAAGCATCCGCGGGCCTGGATCATCGAGACGGCGCGCCACAAGGCAATCGATCATCTGCGCCGGCAGTCGCGCGTCGAGGCCTTGTCGGATTCCACGGAAGCGGGCGCCGCGCCGCCGGACTACGATCCGCGGGAAATCCCCGACGACCGGCTGCGGCTGATCTTCACCTGCTGCCACCCGGCCTTGTCTCTCGATGCACAGGTGGCGCTCACGCTGCGCACTCTCGGCGGCCTTGAAACGGATGAAATTGCGCGCGCCTTCCTCGTGCCCACGCCAACCATGGCGCAGCGCCTGGTGCGCGCCAAACGCAAGATTCGCGACGCGCGGATCCCCTATGCCGTCCCCGGCCGGAAAGAGATGCCCCAGCGGCTGGAAGCCGTGCTCACGGCGATCTATCTCATCTTCAACGAAGGCTATGGAGCCACTCGGGGAGAGTCCCTCATTCGAACCGGCCTCTGCGCGGAGGCCATTCGTCTGGCGCGGCTCCTGCGTGCGCTGATGGCTCCGCAGACGCCCGCGGAGGTCACGGCGCTGCTCGCGCTCATGCTGCTCCACGATTCACGCCGCCCGGCACGCCTCAGCGCCGAAGGAGACCTCGTTCTGCTCGAAGATCAGGACCGCGGTCTCTGGAATCACCAGCAGATTACCGAAGCGCTGCCGCTCGTCGAGGAAGCACTTCACGGAGGCCCCGGACCATATGCGCTGCAGGCCGCCATCGCCGCCGTTCACTGTTCCGCGCCGCGGGCCGAAGATACGGACTGGCGCCGGATTGTCCGCCTGTACGATCTGCTGCTGCGATTGCAGCCGTCTCCCGTCATCGCGCTGAACCGTGCGGCGGCAGTGTCGATGGCCGATGGCCCCCTGCCGGCGCTGGCGCTGATCGACGCCCTCGCCGCTGATGGGGAACTCGAGAACTACCATCTGCTTCACGCCTCACGCGCCGAAATGCAACGCCGCCTCGGGCGCTTCCCGGAAGCGGCCCAAAGCTACAGGAAGGCGCTCGCCCTCGCCACGAACGAAACCGAACGGCGTTTCCTCGAGAGGCGCCTGGCTGCGCTTGTCAACTCTCCTTCAAACGCCGAACGCTGATCTGCTGAACGCTCGAGTGCGTGCTGAATCTAATAAGGGCAGAACGGGCCGCCGCTGACCACCAGTTGATACAACTCCCGCAGAGGCGCTGGAGCCGACTGCGGATCGATGGCATCCTCCAGAGGAGCATTCCCATAAACGCCAAGCAGGCAAAGCAGGAGGCGGTGCTGGCCGACGGCGACACTTTCCATGCGAAGACTGAGGTGGAGCGGTTTGATTCCGGAAGGATGCTGCTCATAGTCATCGGTGAGCACGTGCAGGCGGCCGTAACTCTTGCTGCCGCCCCAGCGGTGGGCGGTGACAATGGCGTTGGCCACTTTGCAGTTGCGGCAGGCCAATCCCGTTCCGCAGCCGCCTTCAGCCTGTAGGACGTTCACACAAGCCAGAACCTCGCCGAAGCGCCTGCCGAGTATTTCCCGTAAGCCGCCGGCGTCGCACAAGGCGAGGAATGCGCGATTGGCGTAGACCACCTGGCGGTGCTCGTTGAACAAGAGTAATGGCTGGGGGACCTTCTCGAGCGCGTTCGGGAGAGGAGCCCAGGCCATGATCTCGGCATGGATCGCGTTCACCACCTCGGTGGGCGCAACTTCCGGCGAGAGAAACGCCGACTGCTCAATGCGCTCGCTCATGTCAAGCTTATCGACGCAAAGTGAAACGATTTTAAGATGCCTGCATCCGTATTGCTACGCCGTTCTCTGCCGCGGTGAGCAATAGCCCAGTTTCATCGAAATGCCGTCGCATTCCTGCTTCATCCGCAGGCCCGCCGCCTTGACTACTTCTTCCGTCAGAACGCTCGCGCTGCCGGAAATGCTCAAAGCCGCAACCGGACGCCCGGCCATGTCCAGGATCGCCGATCCAACGCAACTGAGGCCGGGCTCGGATACCCCCTGGTCAACGGCGTAACCGGTCTGGCGAACCTGCTTCAGTTCCGGAATGAGTTCTTCGATTCCCGCCGAGGTGTAGGTCCGGCCGGCCAGAACGGCGACGCGCTCGGAGGGCAGATGCGCCAGGATGCTGCGCCCCAGGGCGGTCTTCGGGAAGGAAAGCATGGTGCCGAGAATGGCATGCATGCGCACCGAATGTAATCCCTCCACCATGTGGCGGTAGACCAAATGATCTCCTTCCACCACGGCGAGGTTTACCGTCTGCTCGAATTGCGAAACCAGGCGCGTCATCGCCGGCCGGGCAAGCTGGGCGAGGGTGGCGCTCAGCGGAGGCTGGCCGAATTTTTCCAGCCGTTCCGAGACGAAATAACGGCCTTGTGCCCTCTCGAAGCGGACCAGTCCCAACCCATCCAGGCTGCGGAGAATGCGGTTCACGGTCGCCTTCGGCAAACCGACCCGCTCCACCACATCCGCCAGGCGCAGGCCCTTGCCGTTGCCTTCGTGCAGTACGTCGAGAATCCGGAAGGTCTTCGAGAGGACCTTGATTGGTTCAGACTTGCCGCGCATGGACGCCGTTACCACTGGAAGCGGCCGACGATGATGTGGTGCATGCGCGAAGTGCCGATGTCGGAGAAACTGCCGCGGCCGATGCCGGCGAAGGTGCCGAAGTTGGCGCGGTTGGCGAGGTTGAAGACGCCGTTCGGATCGGGGAATTGCGGCTCCTTCGTCGGGTTGTTCACGTCCCAGCGGATGCTGAAAATGAGCCGTTCGGTAACTTTGAACTCCTTGGACAGCGAGAGCTGGGTCCAGCGCAATCCCGGTGACTCGAAGGTGTTCCGTCCCAGCGTTCCCGCCGTGAACGCCGCCGGATAGGCGAAGGCGTCGAAGCTGTAGTAGCGGTTCTGAGCGCTCAACGGGAAGCGGTTCGGGCCGATGGTCCAATCCTTGGGCTGCGCCTGGTCATTGGGCAGGATCTGGATGGGCCGGGAGGCGCCGGGAAGATAGCGATAGGGGCTATTCGCGAAGGTGACGGTGGTGGGCGGGCCGGATTGGAAGGTCTGCGTCCAGGCGAAATCCCAGTTGCCGAAGACCCAGTTGCTCACGCCGCCGCCGTTCATCCACTTGCGCCCCTTGCCAAAGGGCAGTTCGTAGGTCATGACGCTGACGAAGCGGTGGCGGACGTCGTAATTGGCGCGGGCCTTCTCGAGCGAGCGGTTGTAGTAGGTGATGCCCGTCGAGGTGCCGTCATCATCCGAGTTGTTGATGGTCTTGCCGAGTTGATAGAAGGCGTTCAGCGTCAGCCCCTGCGCGAAGCGGCGCTCGAAGCGGAGCATTCCGCTGTGATAGGTGTTGTGCCCATAGTTGGAATAGTGCTGGATCGACCCGAATTGGGTGTAGGGCTTGTAGGTCTGGGTCGCGTTGGCAATCTGGTTCAGCGTAGCCGGGTCGCTCGAGATATTCAGCGGAATGGCGTTGATGTCCCAGTTGTTCAGCAAACCCACGCCCGAGGATCCCTGGTAGAGAACTTCCACCAGCCAGCTATTGGACAACTGCCGTTGGATGCCCGCTGACCAGTTGTAAACATAGGGCAGGCGCATGTTGGGATCGAACCAGGAGGCGGAGCGGCCGCTGAAGTTGGAACCCTGGAAAGGAACGCTGCCGTCAGAGGCGGACGGGTAGCTGAAGGCCGGCGGCCCCTGGGAGAGTAAGAAGGAGTGGCGCGGATCCCCCGGAGCGGCCTGGACGTTGGCTGTGGCCAGGTACTCTTCAAAGTTCTGGTTGGTGCCGTTCGTCATCAGGTCGATGGCAAAGGCGCCGAAACTGGCGCGGAAGACGGTCTTGGGGGTGAAGGTCCAGGCGAGGCCGAGGCGGGGCTGGAAGTTGTTGAGGTCGCGGTTGGCGAGGCTGCTCTTGCCATGAACGATAGCTCCCTTGCGGCCGCTGAGCGGATCCGTGGCGTTGGGGTCAAACTGCGACTGCTGCCCGTACTTCGTGTTGAACGGCGATTCGTACGACCACCGCACGCCCATCTCGATCGAGAGATTCCTCATCGGCCGCCAGGAGTCCTGGAAGTAGAGGCTGTGCTGCCACCAGCGAGGGAGCCATGTCGCGACATTCCGTGAATAGATGCCTTGCACCACGGTTCCAAGCAGGAGAGAGGCAAGTGCGTTGCCGGTATTGGGGCGGAAGGGATATTCGGTGCCGCCCATGCGATATTCGCCGGATGGCTGCGCGATGGGGAGCGAATTGTAACGCGTGCGGATGAGTTCGTACCCCGCTTGAAAGTGTGGCGGTCATGAACCTTGGTGAAGTTTTCCTGGAAGGTGAAGTCTTCGCCTACCTGGCTCGAACGGCCCTGCGGACCGAGGCCGTAGAACATGCCTCCCCCCGAATTGCGGAACTCGGGAAAGGTCTCCTTGCTGACGTTGGGGATGCCGAGTTTGCCCGCCCAGTCCTGGTTGTAGCTTTCCGGGGTGGCGCTGAAGACGCGGCGGTTGAAGCCTAAGCGAATTTCGTTGACGGTGGTGGGATTGAAGGTGTAGGAATCGGAGATGGCGACGTTGCTGTAGTCAATCGGCTTGATATAGACATTGCCGTAAACAATGCCGGTAAGTTCCCGCACCGGCCGTTCTTCGCTCCGGTGGCGAATGAGAGAATAGCGTCCGAAAATCTTATGTTTGACGCTGAACTGGTGGTCGATCTTGCCGTCGTAACGGGAAAATATGTATCCGCCGAAGGCAGGGATCGTGAGATTGTTGTTCGGGCCGCTTGGGGTGATGACGCCGGGATCGGTCTGCGCCTTCCAGGGTTTCAGGTCGATGAGCTTCCGCGCCACCGGATCGAACATCGACTGCGGCACCACATTGCCCGGAAACGGATCGCGCGCCCATGCCCCGTTCTCCTGCCTGGTGGTGAACGGATTGTAGATGGGAAAACCCGCGCCGTTGAAGGAAAAATCGCCGGCCAGCATCTGCGGGCTCGGCACGGTGCCGGTGAAGGTTTCATTGACCTTCTCGTAGTGCTGTTGGAAACCGGCAAAGAAGAAGGTCTTGTCGCGCTTGATTTTGCCGGAAGCCGTTCCCCCCCATTCCTGGTAGATGAAGTCGCCCTCGCGCGGGAGTTGCTCGAGGTAGGCGCGGTGGATGAGTTTTCCATTGGTGTAGCGGTCTTCAATGGACCCGTGGAATTGATTGGTGCCGCTCTTGAAGACCACGCTCAATAACCCGCCGCCGGAGTGCCCGAATTCGGCCGGCGTCCCCGAGGTCCACATCTTGAATTCCTGGATCGAGTCAAGGCTGGTGATCATCGTGCGCTGATAGTCGCCTACCTGCCCGACGCCGGGTTCCTTGCCGTTGACCCCATCCATGGAATAGCCGATGGCGCGCTGCCGCTGCCCGTTGGCGTGCTGTCCGTTGATATTGGTCATGTCGGGCATGTAGAGCAGGACGCGGTGGACGAACTTCTGCATGACTGGCAGTTTCTGCACGAGGTCGCTTTCGAGAATCTGGCCGTTTCCAGCGGTTTCCGTGGTGAGAAGCGGTGTGGTGGCCTCCACTTGAATGGACTCGGTGACGCTGCCGACTTCGAGCACTACGTTGATGCGCGGCTGTTCATTGATGCGGAGAATCAGTCCGCTCTCCTGGTATTTCTTGAAGCCCGCTGCCTCCACCGTCAGTTCATAGGTTCCCGAACTGAGGTTGGGGATGTAATAAGAGCCGGCGGCGTTGGTCACGCCCTCGGAGACGAACTGCGTTCCGAGGTTTCGTACCGTAATCTTGGCGTTCGGAACGAGCGCTCCCGTGGAATCGGTGACCGTGCCGACGACGGTGGCGGCGCCAGTGGTTTGCGCAAAGGCGGAAGCCGGGCAGGCGAGGAGCAGAAGCACGAGATGTAGCATAACCGGGACCCTTTTGTCTGAATGGAATTGAAGCGACAAGGCGAAAAATATCATTGCGGGGAAGGGAAAGCAAGGAAATTCGAACAAGCGTGTTTCGCATTGTGGGACGGCGGAAAACACGATTAACGACAATCGTTTGTTTCACCTGCGCCCCCATCCGATGCCTCCACATCCCTCCCTGTTTTTTGACATCATGTTTGGGATGCCCACTCCCAACACCTTGCTCGATGTCATTCAAGCCGCTCCCGCCGCGCGCACCGCGATCATCCTCCCCGAAGCAGGGATTCATGTGACCTACGAGTCGCTGCGTAACCAGGTGACAGGCATGGCCGGCGCGCTCGCCTCGCTCGGCATTCAAAAAGGCGACCGCATATCGACGGTGCTGCCCAACGGTTTGCCGGCCATTGTGAGTTTCCTCGCGGCTTCGATTGCCGGGACCGCGGCCCCGCTGAATCCGGGCTACCGCGAGGAGGAGTTCCGGTTTTATCTCGAGGACACGAACGCGAAGCTGGTCCTGTGCCCGGCCGAGGGAGCGCCGGAAGCGCGGCGGGCCGTCGCGGCGCTGGGGATTCCGGTGCGCTCTCTCGAGATGGATGCAGCCGGCGTGGTGCGAATCGTAGACGCGCCGGGCGGAAAGACCGCATCCGCGCCATCGCCCGATGACGTGGCGCTGGTGCTGCACACCAGCGGCAGCACCGGGCGTCCGAAGCGCGTTCCCATTCTGCATCGCAACATTGCGGCGTCGGTGTGCAATATCGTGGCGCATTATTCGCTGACGCAAGAAGACACGGCGCTCTGTGTAATGCCGCTGTTTCATGTGCACGGGCTGGTGGCATCGACGCTATCCACGCTCTATTCGGGCGGCACCGTGGTGGCGCCGGCGAAATTCAATCCGCTCTCGTTCTGGCGCACGGTTCGCGACACCCATGTCACCTGGTATTCCGCGGTTCCCACCATTCACAGCCTCCTGCTCTCGCGCGCCGGCGAAGAGCGTCCCGCGGGAGCCGAAGGACTGCGCTTCATCCGCTCGTGCAGCGCCGCGCTGCCTCCGGAAATGATGGAGAAGATGGAGCGCGTATTTGGAGCGCCCGTGCTCGAGGCCTACGGCATGACCGAGGCTTCGCACCAGATGGCGTCGAACCCGCGACCACCCGCCGTGCGCAAGCCCGGGTCCGTGGGACCGGGGACCGGAATCAAAATCAGCATCATGGACGAAGCGGGCAACCATCTGCCCTCTGCTACGCGCGGCGAGGTGGTGATTCAGGGGCCGAACGTGGTTTCCGGTTATGAGAACAACCCGGAGGCGAATGCAAAATCGTTCACCAACGGATGGTTTCGCACGGGCGACCAGGGATTTCTCGACGCCGATGGATATCTGGTGCTTACGGGCCGCATCAAGGAACTGATCAACCGCGGCGGCGAGAAGATCGGACCGCGCGAAATCGATGAGGTGCTGCTGAGCCATCCCGCGGTGGGAGAAGCGGTGGCATTCGGAGTTCCGCATCCGACGTGGGGAGAAGAGGTGGCCGCGGCGGTGGTGCTGAAGGAACCGGCGACCGAGGCCGATATCCTCGCATTCTGCAAGCAGCGGCTGGCCGATTTCAAAACCCCGAAGAAGCTCTACATCATTCACACGATTCCGCGCACGGCCACGGGCAAGATCCAGCGGGGCGAGGTAGCCAGGGCGCTCACCGCATGAGATTCCTCATTGCCGGAGCGGGCGCCATCGGCGGATACATCGGCGCGAAGATGGCGCGCGCCGGGCAGGATGTGACGCTGTTTGCCCGCGGAGCGCACCTCGCGGCGATGCAACACAACGGGCTGAAGGTGCTGAGCGCGGATGGGGATTTCGAGGCGCGCCCGCGCATCATCGCGAGCCTCGAGGAAGCGGGCGATGTGGACGTCATCATCCTCGGCGTGAAAGCGCACGGCTTGACCACCCTTGCCCCCCAGTTGAAGCCGCTGATCCATGAGCACACTACCGTGGTGAGCACGCAGAACGGCGTGCCGTGGTGGTATTTCCACATTGGAGCCGCAGAGTTTTCCGGCATTCATCTCGAGCGCGTGGATCCCGGAGGCGTGGTCAACGCTTCGATTCCTCCCGGAAAGGTGGTCGCCTCCATCGTGTATCTCGGGACCGATATCGTCGAGCCGGGAGTGATCCGCCACACCGAAGGGAATCGCATCTCCCTCGGTGAGCCGGACGGCTCCCGTTCCGAGCGCTGCCGCGCCATCGCCGGGGCGCTGATCCAGGCGGGGCTGCGTTGTCCCATTACCACCCGCATTCGCCACGAGATCTGGGTGAAGCTGTTGGGAAACGTGGCGTTCAATCCCATCAGCGCCCTCACCCGCGCGACGCTGGCCGCGATGGCGCGCCACCCGGAAGTGTGTCCGGTGGCGCGAAACATCATGAGCGAGGTGGAGGCCGTGGCGGCGAAACTCGGCATCGAGCTTCCGGTCTCCATTGACCAGCGTATTGCCGGAGCAGCGAAGGTGGGAGAGCATAAGACCTCGATGCTCCAGGACCTCGAGGCAGCCCGGCCGATGGAGCTGGAAGCCGTGGTGGGAGCCGTGGTGGAACTGGGCGATCGGCTCTCCGTCCCTATGCCGCATACGCGCACCGTCTATGCCTGCGCCAAACTCTTGGAAACAACGCTTGCGCAAAGGAGGGCACATTGAACCGCTGGCTCCGTTTGTCCGCGGCCATGGTCGCGATGACCATGATCGGCAATCTGCAATACGCCTGGACATTGTTCGTGCAACCCATCATCGGGGGAACGGGATGGAAGCTGTCCGAGGTGCAGTGGGGATTTACGTTTTTCATTGCCTGCATGACGTGGGTGATGCCGCTTTCGGGATGGCTGATTGACCGCATGGGTCCGCGCGTGTTCATGAGCGTTGCCGGCGTGCTGTGCGCCATCGGCTGGGGTTCCCTCGGCCATGCCCGGAGCCTGGCGCAGTTTTACACGCTGTATTCGATCGCCGGAGTGGGGAACGCGTTCGTGTACTGCTGTTCCATTGCCGTCGCGCTCAAGTGGTTCCCCGACAAGCGCGGCCTCGCTTCGGGGCTGATCGCGGGCTGCTACGGATCGGGAGCGGCGCTGTTCATTCCCATTTTTTCCCGCCTCATCCGCGCCACGGATTACCGCACCACCTTCCTCTACACCGGCATCGGGCTGGGAGCGCTGGTGATTGTCGCCGGGCAACTGTTGCGGAATCCGCCGTCAAGCGTCCTTGCCCCCGCCCCCGGAGCCGGAAAAAAGAGCCGGAGCAGGGGAGAGGAGTTCAACTCCTGGCAGATGCTCCGCACGCCGCAGTTCTACATGCTCTACCTGATGATGCTGATGATCGGCATCGGCGGGCTGATGGCCACTGCGCAGGTGGCCCCGGTGGCGAGGAACTACAAAGTGGGCGCCACGGCCCTGGCGATCGCGCTTTCGCTGAACCCCATCGGCAATGGAGTGGGACGCGTGTTCTGGGGCTGGGCATCCGATCACATCGGGCGCGAGTGGACGATGTTTGTGGCGTTCTTCCTGCAGTCGATCTTCCTGGTCAGCGTGGTGACCGTGGGCCGCTGGGGCGATGTGTGGTTCGTAGTCACGATGGCCCTGGTGTTCCTCACCTGGGGCGAACTGTATGTGCTGTTCCCGGCGGTGCTGGCCGACATCTTCGGCTCGCGCCATGCGGCGTCGAACTACAGCATTCTCTACAGCACCAAGGGCCTGTCGTCGATTCTCGCCGGCGGCTTGGCGGCAGCGCTGTTCGAGAAAACCGGGACTTGGAATTATGCCTTCTACGGCAGCGCGGCGCTGGCTTTGTGCTCGGCGATGGCGGCGCTGGCCTTGCGGAAAGTGCCGCTCCCGGTGAAGAGCGGCGGCCGCGACGCGTTGCCCGCCCAGGTGCGCGTGCGATCCGCCGGAGCTCAGGATTAGACGCCCGCCCGATCTCAGCGCTTCCCCCGCACACCCGGCAGAATGGGTTCCGAACCCGGCGGACGCGTGGTGAGGATCGTCACCCAGAACGGCCCTTCCGCGCATTCGAAAGACAGCCGCTCGCGGACCTGCGCCCCGCATACTCTCATGCTGTAGTCGCTGCCATCCACCACCGAGGGCATCGAGAGGCAGATGCCGCTGGTCAGTACGCACTTCAGGTTGCCGCCAATCATGTTCGCCATCTCGCCCAGCACGTCCCGGACAACGTCGTCGAGTATCGCCTGTGGATTCGCTGGCAGAAACCGCGCCGCCAGCCGGCGCGCCAATGCGCGATCCACCTCCAGCAGCACCGCGCCGTTCCAGTCGCCCGCCAGATGCACGGCCGCTGTCAACCGGTCCCCCTGTGGAAACCATGGCAGCCCGCTTTCGGACACCTCGAGCCGCAGCATGGTCTCGAATACGGATTGGACAATTTGCACCAGTTCGTTAGGGTGTATGTCAATGGAATGTTCCGTTGTCATCATAATGAGGTCCTTACTTAGCGCGCGGCGTAGACAGTGGCGCTTCCAATGTTCTGCCGTTCAAACCATTTCTCCACTCCGAACGCAGTTTCCGCGCCGCCGAGCAGCAGCCACCCGCCGCGAAACAGAGTCCCGTGGATTTCCTCCATGATCTTCTGCTTCGTCTCCGTGTCGAAGTAGATGAGGACGTTGCGGCAGAAAACCAGGTCGAACGGGCCCAGCGAGCGCATGCTCTTGCGCAGGTCGATGGTCTCAAAACGCGTCATCCGCCGCGCCGCCTCGCTCACCTGCCAGTCGACCCCGGCGCGGCGGAAATACTTCACCAGCAGCGCCGCCGGTAATCCGCGGTTCACCTCAATCTGATGAAACTTCCCGGACTTGGCGCGCTCCAGCACTTGCGAAGAGAAATCGGTTCCCAGAATTTGAATGTCCCAATCGCCGAACCCACCCTCGAGCAGCGACATGGCGAGGCTGTAGGATTCCTGCCCCGTGGACGCGGCGGCAGACCAGAACCGCATCCGCTTGTTGTCGCGCCGCTCCTGCGCAAGCCGCGGCAGCAGCACACTCCGAATGGCATCGTAGTGCGACGGGTCGCGGAAGAAATAGGTTTCGTTGGTGGTCATGGCTTCCACCACGCGGCGGCTGATCTCTTCCTGCCGCGTGGCCTGAAGCAGCGCGCACAGGTCA
This sequence comes from Bryobacterales bacterium, assembly GCA_020847975.1. Taxonomy (GTDB): domain Bacteria; phylum Acidobacteriota; class Terriglobia; order Bryobacterales; family Bryobacteraceae; genus CADEFT01. The sequence goes on from JADLBD010000089.1 coordinate 48,161, forward strand.
TTGATCGACCCCAACCCGAGCTGCCGCACAATCGGCGTCAGCCGGTTCTCGAAAAGATAATGCTTGTCTTCCTCGAGGACAATCCCGGACTGCGTGTACACATGTTTCTGGAGAAAGCGGTAGTTGTCTGAATGAATACCGGCACTGGACGTTTGGCTCTGCATCTCCACCCCTTACGTTCGCCCCGTCATCGACAGGATCTGCGGTACGATCTCTTCGAGCGGCAAAACACGGTCAGCGACACCCGCATTCACCACCGCTCCCGGCATTCCCCAGACAACGCTGGAAGCCTCGTCCTGCGCCAGAACCCCCGCCCCCTGTGCTTTCAAAATCTGCGCCCCGCGCAGCCCGTCCTGCCCCATCCCGGTGAGGATGGCGGCAATCACCGCCCCGCCGTAAACCTCGCCCACCGATGCAAACAATGCGTCCACGGCCGGGCGGCAGGAGTTCTGCGGAGGAGACTGATCCAGACACACGCGCACCGCGCCGCCGCTTGCGGCCACTTTCATGTGGTAGTCGCCCGGCGCGATCAGGATCTTGCCAGGCTCCACCGCCATCCCATTGCGCGCCTCCTCCACCCGCAACTGGCAGGTCGCGTCAAGGCGCTCGGCAAGCAGACGCGTGAATAACGGCGGCATGTGTTGCACCACCAGGACAGGCAGCGGGAAATCCGCCGGCAACTCCGGCAGAATCGCCCCCAACGCCGTCGGCCCCCCGGTCGAGACTCCCACCGCAACCACTTTCGCCCGCGCTCTCCCCTCCCGCCGCACCGGCGTCCGCGCCACGTGGATCGCTCCGGCGCGCGGCGCCGCGGACTCGCGGGCGGATGTGGGCAGATAGAAAAATTGTTTGATCTTCGGTACAAGCTCTTCGCGCAGCCGGATCATCGAACGGTCGAGCGAGCCTTCGTTCGAAGCCTTGGCCACATAGTCGTCAGCGCCAAGCGTCAATGCCTCGAGCGTGACCGCCGCGCCGCGCTCGGTGAGCGTGCTGAACATGATCACCCGTAACTGCGGATACTCGCCCCGCAGACGGCGCAGCGTCTCGAGTCCGTCCATCTCCGGCATCTCGATGTCCAGCGTGAGCACGTCCGGATTCAGTTGCGGAATCCGCTGCAGCGCGATGGCCCCGTTCGAGGCCGCGCCCACCACCTCGAGTACCGGATCCTGCTCGAGCGCATGCGTCACCAGCCGGCGAATCACCACCGAGTCGTCCACTACCAGCACTCGGATCCGCTCGCCCGGCCGCAGCGCACGCTTGTTCACTGCCGGCATGCCGCTCCCCCGCAAGGCTGCACCCCGGCAAGTTGCAGCTTCTCCACCAGAATGTCCCTGGTGAAGGGCTTCATGACGTACTCGTTGGCGCCCGCCTCGAGCGCCGCTGCCATCTGGCTCAACTCCGTTTCGGTGGTGACCATCACTACCACAAGAGAGGCGAATTCGGGCTTCCGGCGCAGTTGTTGGAGCATGTCGAATCCGTTGAGTTCCGGCATGTTCCAATCCGCCAGTACCAGCGATACCGCGTCCTTTTCCGCCTCCATCAATTCGAGCGCTTCCCGCCCGTTGGCCGCCTCGCAGACTTCAAAGCCGATCTCCTTCAGGATCCGGGTGAGGATCATCCGGATCGCCCGCGAATCGTCCACCACTAGTGCTTTGGCCATCGTTTCACCTGCCTTCCTTCGTCGATTGGCGGAGCGCGACCGGCCTGAGCCGCGCCCCAAACCCGATCCGCTCCCCCGGGGAACGTTCGCTGCCCCGGGGAATTGCCCTGCGTGCCGCCGCGGCGTGCAAGGCGCCGCGCCGCACGGTCAGTGCTTAGAACGTGAACTTCGAGATGATCGCCTGCAGTTGCGACGCCATCCGGCTCAGCTCCTGGGCGGCTTTCTGCGTATCGTTGGCCCCCTGGGTCGTGTTCTTGGCCGCCAGGGCTACCCCGCCGATGTTCTTGGCGATGTCGCCCACACCCTTGGCCGCCTCGGTGACGCTGCGGCCGATTTCATTGGTGGTGACGGTCTGCTCTTCCACCGCGGAGGCGATGCTGTTGGAGATGTCGTTGATCTGATTGATGATCGCCCCAATCTCCTCGATCGCCTGCACGGCCCCCTTGGTGTCGCCCTGGATCGCCTCGATCTTCTGGCCGATCTCCTCGGTCGCCTTGGCCGTCTGCTTGGCGAGTTCCTTCACCTCGTTGGCCACCACCGCGAAGCCCTTGCCCGCCTCACCGGCGCGCGCCGCCTCGATGGTGGCGTTCAGAGCGAGCAGGTTCGTCTGCTGCGCAATCGAGGTGATCACCTTGATCACGTTGCCGATCTCCTGGCTCGACTCGCCCAGTTTCTTCACCGTTTCATTGGTGGAATGCGCGACGCTCACCGCGTTCTTCGCCACCCGCGCCGATTCGTTGGCGTTTTTGGCGATCTCGCGGATCGAAGCCTGCATCTGTTCGGATGCCGAAGCCACCGAGGAGACGTTCTTGGAAACCTCCTCGCTTGCCGCCGATACCACGTTCGCCTGCGTCGCCGTCTCTTCGGCGTTGCCCGCCATCTGCTGGCTTACCGCCGTCAGTTCTTCCGAACTCGAAGCAAGCGTGGCGGCGTTTTGCGCGGTCACCTTCAGCGGCTCCACGATCGTTTCGAGCGTCCTGTTGATTCCTTCGACAATCCTCCGGAAATCTCCCGCGTGCCGCGCTCCATCGGCGCGCGTCCCCAGCTTCCCGTCCGCGGCTGCTTTCGCCAGCAGGTTGGTATCGCCAATCAACGCCCTCAGGTTCGTCCGCACCTGCTCGATCGTCTCGTTGATGAACACCTTCTTGCCGGGGAACTTCTCGAGCGGCGCCTCGAAGTTGCCTTTGCCGAACTCCGCCACGCACGCCATCGCCTTTTTCTTCACCGTGATGTGCCCGCCCACCATGCCGTTCACACCCTCCGCCATCACGCGGTAATCCCCTTCGAATTTCTCCGCCGGTATCATCGCGTCGATATCGCCCTTGTTGTGCTCCTCCGACATGCGTTTCATTTCCGTGATGAAGCGCTGGATATTCGTGCGCAGTTGTTCTATCGTCTCGTTGATGAACGCTTTCTTGCCCGGGAACTTCTCGAGCGGCGCCTCGAAGTTGCCCTTGCCGAACTCCGCCACGCACGCCATCGCCTTCTTCTTCACCGTGATGTGGCCGTTCACCATGTCGTTCACACCCTGCGCCATCCCGCGGTAGGCGCCCTCGAACCGCTCCGGCCGCATCAGTACGTCGATGTCCCCCTTGTTGTGCTCCTCCGACATGTGCTTCATTTCCGCCAGCAGCGTCCGGATGTTCTCGAGCACGGTCTTCATGCCCGCGCTCAGCACCTGGCTGCCCGCTGTCCCCCCGATGGATCCCAACGTCTGGAAGCAACTGTTCTCGAGATCGCCCTTGGCCAGCGCTTCGATTTGCAGCGCCACCCGCGCAAGATTTTCCGCCGTGCGCGAGAACGCCTCTCCCAACCGCCCCGCCGCGGCAACGTTCTCCTCGAGAACCGGATCGCGCAGGCGCTCCCCGGCGATCGCATCCGCCTGCTCGAGCAGCGTGCCCACCACTTCCTTGATCTGGTTCAGGTGTTCGGTCTTGTCCGCGCCCGCCTCCGCTTTGACGCTTTCCACGCTGAGACCCATGGATTCGATCGTATTCAACAGAAACGAATCCCCGATCGCCTGCATGTCGTAGTTGAACACCTTGAAGATCGCCTGTTCGGCCTGCAACTGCCTGGCCGCCTCCTTGATCTCGCGGCGAAGATAGATCCCCACCAGCCGCTGCAGTTCGATGTAAGAGCCGATATACCACTTGAACGGCAGATCGATCCGGTCGTGCAGCCAGCCGACGTAGAGCCGGCGCTCGAAATAATCGAAACCCCAACTGGAAGCGGCGCCCTCGAATATTTCGACGAAGTAGCCCGTCTGTGTCCCCTCGAGGTGCTGCCGCAGCATGGCAAGCGACACCCCCTTCTTCACGGCGTGCTTTTCAAAGAACCGCCGCGTGGCCGGAAACTCGAATTGCCAGTCATAGAACTCTTTCACCAGCGCCGGCCCTATCCGCCGCGACCACCCAACCAACCCCGCCAGAATCGCGCGGTCCTGCTCGCCCAGCCTCAGGAATGCCCGCCGTGCCGCCAGGTTGCCTTCGTCAATCCCGAAGCGCTGCCCAAGCTGTACCTTCGGCTTGCGGTCCATTCCCACAGCGGGCATGGACGAATATGTCACCGGGATGTCCATCACGGCGGTGTCGCCGGATGGGTTGCGATCGGCACGAATCCGCCGGCCTTCGCCTGTTTGTCTTGCCATTGTCCTTTGCTCCTTCGTATCTCCCTTTGTTTTCCGATGCCGTACTTCCGGCAACATCCTGTCCAACCAGCCCTCCTGCCGCCAATGGCAGACGGAAGGCAAATCCGATGGCGGCCCCTGCGAACCGGCCACCCCGGCCGGCCACACCCGTACCCGGCGGTCTAGGCGGCCCTCTCGAGAGCGAACTCCACCGTTCGCTCGGCGTCGAGAACCAGCAGCAGCCGGTCCTTCAGTTTGTAGACGCCGTGAATGAGTTCGCGCGCCGCCGGGTCGAGATTCTCCGGAGGCCGCTCATAGGTGGCCGAATCGACATCCAGCACATCCCCGATTTCATCCACCAGCAGGCTCACTGCCCCGTCTTCGGTGCGCACCACCATGTTCATCGGCGTCAGGTCTCCGGCGCGCGGCGACAACCCGAGACGCAATCTCATGTCGATCGCCGTGACGATCTGGCCGCGCAGATTGATCAACCCTTCGATGACCTTGGGAGCCAGCGGCACGCGGGTCATCTGCTGGAAGCGCAGCACCTCCTGCACGCGCAATACGTCCACCCCGAAGAACAGATCGGCCACGAAAAAAGTGGCGAACTGTCCGCTCGTCTGCGCCGCTTCGGCTTTCATGCTCTCGGTTCCCATCCGTCTATTTCTCCTCTCCCACTTGCGCCAACTCCCCTTCCGCCGATGCCAGAGCCACGGCCAGCCGCCCCACCGATTCGAGCATCGCCTCGCGATCGAACTTCACCTGGCAGTCCTGAAATCCATTCCGGCTTTGTTGTCCCTGAATCTGGCTCGCTGATTCGGCCAGACCGAGCACGGGAATTCGCTCCCACTCCGGCCTCCGCCTCAGCGCGCTCAGCAGTGCCCGGCTTCCTCCCGGAGGCAGGTCCAGCGCCGTGACGACGATGTCCACGGGCATCTGCTCCAACCCGCGCACCGCTTCCTCCAGATTGGCGGCCTCCACCACCCGGTAGCCCTCCATGTCGAGACCCGTGCGAATCAGACCGCGGGAAAACGCCGATCCCTCCGCCACCAGAACCCGCAGCCCGGTTTCCACTCCGCCTTTACGCTGAAACCAATCGCCCGCCGCCGTACGAATCACGTAATTGAGATCCAGGAAATCCGCAATGCGCTTGCCGACCACGGCCGAGCCGATCAATCCGCTTCGTCCCGTCTTCTGCCGCACCGTCACGGCCTCCTCGGCCACGTCGATGATCTGGTCCACCATTACTCCCACGCTGCGGTCGCCGTCGTTGAACACGATGACCTGCACCGGGTCCGCCGTCTCTTCGCCCGCGCCGCCCTCGATCACGGCCTCGAGGGAAACCAGAGGGAGGATTCGATTGCGGTACTGGACCACGTGACATCCCCCGGCGCGCTCGATCGAGGACCGTGGAAATTCCTCGAGTCTCGCAACCAGGGAGAGCGGCACGGCCAGGCGGTCAAAGGATCCTGCCCGGAACAGCAGCAACCGCTGCTGCTCGATGTCCGCCTGCGCCTTCTGCTCGGCCGCGGCCCGCGCCTGCTCGCGCGATTCGGCGAGCACCCCCGACCGCTGCCCGATGCCGAGCACGTCGAGAATCAGCGCCACTCTGCCGTCGCCCATGATCGTGGCGCCGGCGTAAACCGTCAGCCCTTTCAGTTGCTTGCCGAGCGGCTTCACCACGATTTCCTGCGTGTCATTGATGCCATCCACCACCAACCCGAACTGCCGGTCCTCGGCCTGGAGAACCACCATGTTCACCGCCTCTCCCCGCGCCGCCGCCTTCAGCCCTAGCACCTCGTTGAGATAAGCGATCGGCAGCAGGCTTCCGCGCCGCCGGTAGACCGGAGTGCCGTGCACATGTTCAATGTGCTTGTCCTTGGAATCGCCCTCCAGGCGAATCAACTCGAGCAGGCTCACCTGAGGGATCACGAACCGTTCGCCCCCGCTCGCCACCACCAGGCCCGGAATAATGGCCAGCGTCAGCGGGATCTTCAGTTTGACCGTGGCCCCCTCGCCGGGACGGCTGAATACATCCACCACCCCGCCGATCTTTTCGATGTTCGACTTCACAACATCCATTCCCACACCGCGGCCGGATACGTTCGTCACGGTTTGGGCGGTCGAAAAGCCCGGCTGGAAAATCAGGTTGAACGCCTCGCGGTCACTCATCTTCTCCGCCTGCTCGGGACGGAGCAGGCCTTTCTCGATGCCCTTGCGTTTCACGCGCCCGACGTCAATGCCCGCGCCGTCGTCCCCAATCTCGATGTTTACCTGGCCTCCCTCGTGATAGGCGCGCAGGGTCAGCCTTCCCTGCGGAGCCTTCCCCGAGCGTATGCGCTCTTCCGGCGTCTCGACGCCATGGTCGCAGGCGTTTCGCACCAGGTGCACCAGCGGATCCTTGATCGCCTCGATGATCGTCCGGTCGAGTTCCGTCTCGGCGCCGTCCATCTCGAGCCGGATCTGCTTGCCGAGCGCCACCGCCATGTCCCGCACCACGCGCGGCAGTTTGTTCCACACCATGCCAATCGGCTGCATGCGCGTCTTCATGACGCCTTCCTGCAGTTCCGTCGTGATCAGGTTCAGACGCTGTGAGGTCGCGTTGAGCGCCGCATCCTCGCGCTCGGTGTTGAACTGGAGAATCTGATTCCGGGTCAGCACCAACTCGCCCACCAGGTCCATGAGCTTGTCGAGCAGCCCCACTCCGACGCGAATGTTGGCGTCCGCCACCGCGGACCGCGCCCCATCCTCTTCGCCTTTCGCGCTCTCGGCCGGCTCGTTGCGGGCCGGAAGATCCTCCGCCTTCCCCAAGGCGGGACCCGGTTCCGCCTCAAAGTGGTGATCGGTGGAGGCTGCCGCGACTTGGGCGGCCATGCGCAGCCGTTCCGTCAGGTCTTCAAACTGCGCCGGCCCCTCCTCCCCGCCGGCCTCGATCGCCGCCAGCACGGTTCGCGTCGCGTCCACCGTTTCCAGAATCAGCGACACCAGCGACGGAGTCAGTTCCCTCTGCCCGTCGCGCAACTGGCTCAGCAGCGTCTCCGCCTGGTGGGTAATACGCTCCAGGGTGGAAAATGCAAGGAAACCACAAGTTCCCTTGATGGTGTGAATCGTGCGAAATATGCTGGCCAGTAAGGCGGTATCCCTCGGACGCCTTTCGAGTTCCACCAACTCCTGATCGAGACGCGAGAGGTTCTCATGACTCTCGACTAGAAATTCACGAATCACATCCTGATCTTGATCTTGCATGCCCTTGGTTTCTCCACACACACCGATAACGAAAGCGAGGAAATACCCGTCTTCTGTATTTCATCCGGCGCCAGGATGGCCTCCCGCGCCTGCACCGGCGGCAGCACAGCCGGTAACCACCCTGAAACTCTCATCGGAGGAATGCGGAAAGCTTTAACAAAATCTCTCCACCCCCAAATCTCCCCCCGCTCCAGCACCCTGCCTGGACAAGTCACCACACCGATTGGAAGCGATCAACACATGGCCCCGAAGCACCACGTTGTCCTCCAGGGCATTCGCGGGAACGATGTAGTAGCTGTCCGGATCCTGGTAGCGCCAGACGAGGCCTGCGGCTTGGTCGAGGCCGCCCGAGACAGCCTTGAACTTCACCGTGTTCCGTCTTTCACGCTCCACCTTACCTGGCTTGCGTGTCCAGTGCTGACTTCAGTCCTCTCGCCAGTGCGGCCGCCGGCCCCTTGCCCCAGTAGTGCAGGAAAACGTACTGCGGCTCCTCGTGGGTCATGTGATTATGAATGGCGACGATGTTGATGCCGGCCTTTCGGAGCGACTTCAGAACGCCCTGCAGCTCATCCGTCGTCATCGCGAAGTCGCCGTCGACCAGCGCGTTCTCATCAGTGCCGGCGAAGGCCGCCCACGTGTTCACACCCATCTGCTTACCCACCTTCGCGCCATGCATCGATGCGCTTCGCCCGATAGTGGCCTTGTACATCCCGTTGTTCGTCTCGCCTTTGACGCCGAGGATTGTATCGAGCGTTGCGGCGGTGATCGAGCTCTTCTCGGAGACGGCCTTGCCCGCGAATCGGGGCGCCGGCGTAGATGCAGCCGCGCGGACGCTTTTCACTGCGTCGAGTACTTTTCTGACCGCCGGAGCAAGTTGTCCGGCCGAACCGTTGCCGCCGATGTGCATGTACATCACGCGCGGCGACTCGTAGAAGAAATGGTTGTGCAGCGCTGTGACTTCCAGACCGGCATCCAGCGCCGCCGACAGGGCAGGGTTGACTTCGTCCTCCAGGAGAACAATGTCGCCCATCACCATCAGGCCGCCATGTGCGCTGCTGGTGAAGGCAGCCCACGAGCTGAACCCCAGAAAGGGCGGCATTGGACGGCCCTCCACTGCGAACTTCACATCCGTTCGCGGGAAACTCACCTTGTAGGTGTCTTCCGCCTCGGTGTAGACGCCCTTTGCTCCAGTGGCCTGGTCGATCGACAAGCGTTGAGCCTCCGTTACCGCAGCCGGCAAGAGCAGCGGTGCTCCCAGAAACAGCAGAATCCCAGTTGTTGTATGCAGCTTCATGACTGCTATTGTGCAGGAGGAATCTTAAGGTTGCCTGAATGTGCCCAAGCCATGCCGCCTTTATTCGGGCTTTCCTCCTGCTCTTGCGGGCCATCAGAAGGTAAACCTCATCTGGAGCTCCAGGCGGCGGTTGTTGGCGCTCTCAGAGAAGATCGAGTTCCCGGAACCAGCGGGCTGATTTGCCTGCCCGAAAAGCGGCGACGTGATGTTTCCGATGATCGGTCCGGGATTGTTGTGGTTGAGGAGGTTGCGAATCTGCATCGAGACAACCAGGCTGTAGCGGCGGTTTGCCGTGGCAGCGCCTGTGCCGGCGCCGCCCAACGAGAACGGACTGCCAGGCTCACCCCGCCCTGGCCCGCCGCCGCCTGGGCCCCCGGACACGCCCCCCGGATTTGTCGAGATGGGCGCTCGCCCTTCCCGTGAACCGAAGACAAAGGTTCTGCTCACGCGCATGTTCAGCATGATCTGGCCCGGTCCGCGCCCATAGTTGCGAGGCACGAGCGCCTGACCCGCCGCGGGGTTCGGGTCGAGGAGTCCATAAGGTGTCCGCACAACGCCGGGTTTAGCCGGATCGGTGGCGATGCCCGGTCTGTCATTGAAGAGGGTGTCGCCAAAGAGGTCGCGGCCGGCGGTAATGTCGAACGGTGGTCCTGTGTTTGCCGTAAGGAGAGGGTTGAATCGAATTCCCCATTTGGCGTTGATCGTGCCGCTCAACGACACCCGGTGGCGCACGTCGATTCCAGCAGGCCCGTACTCGCCTTGCATGCTGTACGGGTTCGCCGGAAATGTCCCGAGCCCATCCGTGTCGCTCATGGCGCGTCCGTAAGCGTAAGACCCGGTCAGCGACAGATTGCTGTTCACCCTGGAGTTCACATTCAGGATCATCTGGTTCTGGTTGTACCGCCCGGAGGACTCCATTTGAACCACCAGGCCTCGTCTGCCCAGCGGATAGACGCCACTGCCCGCTACCTCCGGATCGTAGGATCCTGGAAGAGGCGCATTGGTATCGCGCGATCTCAACATGCGAAGTCCGTGCGAATTGGCATACGTAACGGCCATTGTCGTGTTGAAGGGAAGTTGCCGCTCGAAACTTACGGCAGACTGCATCAGGTACGGCGCGCGCAGAGATGGGCTGAGCGTCTGGATGGTGCTGGAAGGTTGAGGTCCGGGTAGTGAGCCCGCTCGCGGCACGATTGGGTAGAAATCCGGATTCGCGACAAAATACTGCTGCTGCGTGACGCCATCGTAGCGTTCCGTTGTGAGCACGTTCCCGAGCGCAAATCGGTCGTAGAACATGCCGAACCCCGCGCGGATGACGCTCTTGGGGCGGCTACGGCCCGCTCCTGCGCCCGGCGCCCACGCCACTCCGATGCGCGGCGCAAAGTCGGTCCAATCGTGAATGTTTGTCTGGGTCTCATATCGCAGTCCGAGACTCAGAGTCAGGTTGGGGCGGATCCTCCAATCGTCGCCGGCAAAAACGCCAACATCGAGCTGGTTGCCGGCGATCCCGGCGTTCCCTGCATTGATGCTGAATTGTGAGGCGCCGCCTCCCATTTGCCGGATTTGCAGCGCGGGAAGACCTGCCCGCTGGAAGTGCAAAGTGCGCTCGTAGCTTTCGATCGAACTGATATTGGCCATGACGGGTTGGCCGGAAGGATCGAGGATGGGCCTGAAGTTCGCGTCCAGTTGCGGAGCCAGTCCGCCCGAGAAGGTGAACGTCCCGGCGTAGTTCTGCGGAGAGACGTTGGTCATGGCGCCTGCCCGCAGTCGAAAGCCGAAACGGACCGAATGCGTTCCGCGGAGAACGGAGGTGTTGTTCTGAAGTTCGAAATTGTTCTGTAGGTCCGTAGTGCGCCCAATTGGGTTGCCCCCGCCGTTGAATGACCCCAGAACCTGGATTGCCGGACCAGGCACGTTAGCCTGGGAGACAGTGGTTGGGCGAAAGTACTGAAACCGGGACTCGTTGATGATGCTGGTGCTCACCACCGCCATCTCGGTCACTTGAAGCGTTTGCGCCAACGCGTCGTTGTGATAACCGCGCGACTCCAGGTTGAATCCGCCGGTCCCGGCGTTCCGCACGATGTCGCGGTTGTAGGAATAGCGCACGCTCAATGTATGGTTCGTGCTGAGCTGGTAATCGATGCGTGGCGTGACGCCTGTTCGCCGGAGCTCGGCAACCGGAGTATCGGTGAATGGGGTGACAGCCAGGGTGCGGGGATCGGCAACGACGGCGTTCACCGCGTTCCCGTTGTCTACCCATTCCCTCGTGAACGTCAAATTGAAAGAGGCGCGCTTCCCCAGCGGACCGCTCACCATTTCCCGGAGTTCGTTCAGAAGAAATGGGGCCTTCTCTGCCGCGTATGGATTTCGCGAGTTCCATTTGTCCGTCGCAAAGTTGTAGCCGAGGTCGGCGTGGAACTTGTCTGTGCCCGGCTTGGTGAAGATCTCGACCCGTCCGAAGCCCAACTTGTCGTACTCGGCGGAAAATGGATTCTGGTTGATTCGGATCTCCCGAATAGAGTTCTTCGGCGGAAGCTGGCTGCCGCTGAATCCGTCGATGAATATAGTGCCCCCATCGGGTCCTGCGGCCGGACCGGCAAGGGCCTGGAGGTCCGCCGCCAGATCGTCCGGGTTGTCTGAGAGCGCGTCCAGATCTGAACCTCGTATCACGACCGCGCTGGCGTTGCCTGACGCCTCGGTGCTGATGGCGGGCTTCGTGTTCTCTTCCACGGTCAGCTCTTGCTTCTCAGCCAGAACGTAGAGCACAAGGTTCAGTGTTTGGGTGGACGAGCCGACCGTGATCGTCGCCGGTTCACGAAGTCCTAACTGTGGCGCGGATGCGCGAACTGTGTATTCGCCGGCAGGTAGATCCGCAAAAACGAAGCTGCCGTCAACGCCTGTCTTTGTGGTTCTGGTGCCCGGCGGACCCTCGAGTGCCACGGTCGCGGCTGGAACGACAGCGCCGCTTTCGTCGGTCACCTGGCCGCGAAGGGCCGCTCTTTGTGCCACGGCAGGCACGGCATTCAAGACCAGGAGGGCCGCTACGAACCAGCGGACTGCGAACAATGCCAACTCTTCCACGGGCCTTCATTATGCCCGATGAGTCTTAAGGTTGCCTGAATACGAGTCCGCGTACCCCGGCAGAGGCGTTCAGAAGCCGTCCAGACTCACGCCGGACCGTTCCAAGCCTGAGGACCGTACTCCGGATTCACTCAGGAGATCCTAAGCCTTTTGTGCCAAGCTGATAAAGCGTGAGAGCGCGATGAGGATCCTGTTTCGCCATGCGCGCCAGTGCCTTTCACACAATCGATGAAGAGCTGGAAGACCGCATCCGAGGTGTCGGGAAGTTCATGCGGATCCAGATCGCCTCCCTTTCGGCCGCCGAGATCCGCGATGAGTTCCGGGAGCATTCCGTCCTCGGACCTGGCGGCGACCTCTTCCAGGTCTGCAACGCCAAGGGCGAGTGGCTCTACCGCTCTGCGGTGCTGGAAAACAGCCAGGTGTCAATCCGCCGGCCTGATCAACTCGGGCAGAGCCCGGTCTTCGAGGACCTGACGGTCCGGAACACCCCCGTTCGCTTTGCTTCGCGGCGCGTTGTTGTGAACGGCCGGCTATACACGATTCAGGTGGCGGCGCCAATGAATGAGTTTTACGGAGGCTCTGCACCGGTTTCGCGTGATGCTCTGGCTGGCGTTGCCGCCTCTACTCATCGCGGCAGCCGTAGGCGGCTACTGGATCAGCAGGCGAGCCCTCCGCCCCGTGGACCGCATCACGGACGCCGCGGAATCCATCAGTATCCGCAGCCTGGCGGACCGGCTCGATGTGCCGAACACCGCGGACGAGTTGCAGCGGCTCTCGGAAACGCTCAACCGGATGCTGGCACGCCTGAATTCATCTGTCCAGCGAATGTCGCAGTTTACCGCCGACGCTTCCCACGAACTGCGAGCCCCGGTCTCCCTGATTCGCACTACCGCCGAACTTGCCGTCCACGGCGGGCGAACGAACGGCGAGTACCACGAGGACATGGTTCAGATTCTGGCTGAAGCCGAACGGACCAGCCGCCTCATCGACAGCCTTCTGATCCTGGCCAGGGCGGATGCGGGCGAGGACGGCCTGCAACGTGAACTCACCGATGTCTCCGTCAGCCTTCGCCAGGCGCTCGACCAGGGGCGCAAGCTGGCCGTGGAGAAGAACATCGAATTGACCGCCAGTCTGGACAAGCAGCCTGTCGTCGTACTTGGAGACGGCGATGCTCTCCGCCGGCTCTTCCTGATCCTGATCGACAACTCCGTCAAGTACAACCCTGCCGGCGGGCGCGTTCAGGTGGCCCTCAGCACATCGAACGGACAAGCGCTATGCAGCGTCAGCGATTCCGGACTGGGCATCTCCAAAGAGGATCTGGAGCATGTCTTCGATCGCTTCTGGCGCGCCGATAAGGTGAGATCGAGGGGGATGGGCGGCGCCGGCCTCGGGCTTTCGACCGCGCGTTGGATTGTCCAGCGTCACTCAGGTACGATCGACGTTACCAGCGAATTGGGTTAGGGGAGCACGTTTACGGTCCGAATCCCATTGGTTCCTCATCCCCACAATGACTAGGGAGCGATGGGATGGGCGTAATACAGCACGCCTCCCGGCCAAGCCCCCGCGTGAGCAAGGAACCCTACCTTCGTCGAGGTCTTTGCATGATTCCTTTGCCCGGCCTGGATGATCTCTGGCCCGTTCTCCTCGAGCAGCCGCGCCGGACGATGTGCCGGCCGGACGATCGCTATGTGTCCAGGCCGGTGAGGGTCGGCGCTCTCGTAAACTACCACCACCAACTCCCCTTGGTTCGCCAGCGTCTGCGCCGCATGTGCGTCCTCCACTGCCCGCCAGCCGCTCTGCCGGCCCGCTGGGGAACGAAACCATCTCGCCTGCGCGTTGGCAAGCAATACTTGTCCGTGTTCCGGCGGCCGCAGCATGTACACTCCCAGCCGCTTCCCGGCAGCGGCGGCGAATGCGCTGCAATGCGTCGACCGGCCAGGTCCCGTGTAGTCTGGCCCTCTGTCAGGCTCGCCCGTCTCCCAGTTCACGTGCTCATGCGCCAGCCATAACGATTCGACATTCATCCCATCCAGCACCGACAGCAGCCGCCTCCCTTGTTCCGAGATCGGTCCACAACATGACGCTTCGGCGGATAGCGCCGGACGAACGGCTCCCGGAGCAACCAGCACCAGCAACATCAGAAGACGAATCTTCAGATCTCCGCTCGCTTGCATAGTCAGAATTATAGGAGATCCCGTCATCCAGTGGCTTCAACGGGTTGTCCCTCGGGGGACACCTCAAAACCGGCCAATGAGGGACACCTCAAAACCGGCCAACGGAGGTGAGGCAGGACAAGGTTAGTTATACCCTACCGGCAGCCCCGCCGGCAAACCAAAGTTCACGAGCTCAAGTCTGACTTATACTGGTCGTACCTGGGCGGAGGATACGGCTCCGCAGGGATGCGACCGGAGCGCCGACCCAGGGGCCGGAATGCCGCGGGCGGTGCGAGCCGCCCCCGGCCCGCTTGTGCATTCTGGCCCGAATGCGTTAAATCCCGGGAGCGCGAGGGCAGAGTCCTCGCATTCAAAGAAAGCCTCCTTCCTAATTGGTTGCTAGTCGGCTGCGGCGGTCTTGGTACGCCAGCTTTTGGGTCCGCACTTGAGCACGTGACCGTGGTGGAGCAGACGATCCAACATGGCGCTGACGGCAGCGACATCGCCAAGCAGCTTGC
>JADLBD010000090.1 GCA_020847975.1 Bryobacterales bacterium
ACATGGTAGAGCTTGGTGAAGGCTTTGATGCTGGCATTGATTTCGTCCTCATCGCCGGTGGCCGCGGAAACGCCGGCGACACCGGGGCCGAACACACCACCCAGGAATGTGCCCGCCAGGATGAGGGACAGAAGAATCAGGACGACACGTCGGGTATCCGCCACCGATGGGGCCTCCCAGCCCTAGTTTGAGTATATCGCACGGATTTCCGGACCTTGCCGGGAAAGAGAAGTTACACCGCTTTGGAGCGCCGGGCTGGGGAGGCGACGCTCTCCGAGCGGGCGGGCTTCCTGGGAGCGGTGGGCCGCAGGTTGGCGTTGATGCGGCGGATCTGGTCTGTGACGCAGACGAGGAACATGGGTTGCCGGGCGTTTTTCAGGATGTCGATGATGCGGTCATTGGAGTCTTCGAGGTAGATGGACTTACCGTCGGTGACGAGGTGGAGATCCGAATCCGTGCCGAGGACATCGCCGAGGCGGCGGCCCATTTCCTTTTGGAGGAAGCGGAGGACGCGGCGGATTTTCTGGAGGGAGAAGCCTTTTCTGCGGAGTTCGGCGATGACGGTGATTTCGACGACCTCTTCGCTCGAATAGATTCGCTTATGACCTTCATGGCGGGGGGAAACAACTTTGCGTTCGTCCCACCACTGGAGCTGGCGCAGGCTAACCCCTCCGAGGCGCGCCACTTCGCTGCTGGTATAGATACGGGCGGTCAGGTCCGGATCAATCTTCGTTTTTTTTGTTTTGAACATGAGACACTACTCCCGTTTGAGAATAAAGAGCCTAACAAATTCTATCTAAAATGTTGTGGAAGTCAATAGGGGGGAGGGGGGAGGGTTGCGGGTGGGGCGGGATAGGGGGTAAGCTACTGCGCAATGGATATGACAAGACGCGGATTCATGACTATAGCTGGTGGCACGCTCGCCGGGGCGCAGCCAGCGGCGGGTGGAGTTGGGGCGACGGTACGGTCCATTCGAACGATCAGCCAGGACCATAACTACTATCACGGCTGGCCGACGGTGGCCCGGCGGAGCGGCGGGGAACTGCTGGCGGTGTGGTCCGGGGGCCGGGAGGGCCACGTCTGCCCGTTCGGGAGGGTGGAGTTGATGCGGTCCAAGGACGACGGGGAGACCTGGACCTGGCCGGAAGTGCTGATGGACACGGCAATTGACGACCGGGACGCGGGAATCCTGGAGACGCCGAAGGGGGCGCTGCTGGTGACCACGTTCACGTCGCTGGCGTACCTGCCGGTACTCGAGGGCGCCGTGAACTGGGCTCCGGGACGGCTGGAGCGGTGGAAGGCGGCCGACCGGCGGGTGACGCGGGAGCAGCAGAAGGAGATGCTGGGCACGTGGATGCTGCGATCGGCGGATGGAGGGATGACGTGGTCGGCTCCCTACCGGGTTCCGGTGAACAGTCCGCACGGTCCGGTGGCATTGGGGGACGGGCGGATTCTGTATGCGGGTAAGCGGCTGTGGGACAGGGAGAAGAAGATCGGGGTGGCGGAGTCGAAGGATGACGGGGTGACGTGGAAATGGCTGGCGGACCTTCCCACGCGGTCCGGGGACAGTTTCGAGAACTATCACGAACTGCATGCGGTGGAAGCGGGGGACGGGCGCATTCTGGTACAGATCCGCAATCATAATGAGGCGAACAAGGGGGAGACGCTGCAATGCGAGTCGAGTGACGGCGGCAGGACTTGGACGACGCCGCACGGGATAGGGGTGTGGGGGCTGCCGTCGCACCTGCTGCGATTGCGGGATGGGCGGCTGGTGATGTCGTACGGCTACCGGCGCAAGCCGTATGGCAATCAGGCGCGGGTAAGCACGGATCACGGACGTACTTGGACGGAGGCTTTGACGATTTCGAGTGACGGCATGAGCGGCGACCTGGGTTATCCAGCGACCGTGGAACTTGGGGATGGGGAACTGCTGAGCGTTTGGTACGAATTGCAGGCGGGCTCGCCGCGGGCGCAGTTGCGGCAGGCGCGGTGGAAACTGGAGTCGTAGGTTCTCGCTGAGTCGCGGAAGGCGCAGAGTTTTTGAGGGGGGTTGCAGCGGGCGGTTGGGTCGAGTACATTCGGGAGCGTGCCCCGGCGGATATTTTTTCTCGTTGCGATCGGGTTGCTGGTGGGTGCGGCGATTTACGGCCAGCGGCGGTATCGCGGGTACGGGGGATTCGAGGAAGATAATCCGGCTCCGATGCCCGCGGATGCGGGAGAGAAGACGGAGTGGGCGTTCGCGCGGTTGCAGTATCCGGGTTTTCAGGGCGGCTACCGGTGGCGGAGATCGAGTTGGACGACGGACTATCCGAAGGCGGACCGGCAGTTTGTGCAGGGCGTGCGCAGGCTGACGCGGCTGCACACACGTTCCGTCGAGCAAGTGGTGAATTTGGATGGCAATGAGATCTACAACTGGCCGTGGATCTATGCGGTGGAGGTGGGCCACTGGGGTTTGGCGGAGGAG
This sequence comes from Bryobacterales bacterium, assembly GCA_020847975.1. GTDB lineage: Bacteria > Acidobacteriota > Terriglobia > Bryobacterales > Bryobacteraceae > CADEFT01. The sequence continues at coordinate 2,465 of JADLBD010000090.1, forward strand.
CAGGCGAAGAAACTGCGGGACTACCTGGACCATGGAGGGTTCCTGATGGTGGATGACTTCCACGGGACTTACGAGTGGGAGGTATTCATGGAGAGCCTGACGCGGGTGTTTCCGGACCGGCCGGTGGTGGATCTGGAGAGCAGCGAGGCGATTTTTCATGTGATCTACGACCTGGACCAGCGGGTGCAGGTGCCCGGGATTCAATACTTGCGGTCGGGAAGGACGTACGAGCAGGACGGCATTTCGCCGAAGTGGGGGGGTGTATTCGATGAGAAGGGGCGGCTGGTGGTGGCCATCTGCCACAACATGGATCTGGGTGATGCCTGGGAGTGGGCGGACTACCCGGCGTATCCGGAGAAGTATGCCTCGCTGGCGTACCGGATCGGCGTGAACTACATTGTGTACGCGATGACGCATTGATTGCACCTTTTTCCGGCGCGAGAAGAGACACGACGGGCGCGAGGTCTCAGAAAAACAGAGCCGGTTATACGGGTTTGACTACTTTTTGATCTGGTTGAGCATGTCCTGGATGGAGGAGGAGAAGCCTTTCGCCTCTTCTTTGGCCTGCTTGACGGCGTCTTTGAGGTCGGAGCGGAGGTTGGCCTGGGTTCGGGCGGAAAAGCGTTCCGCGCTGGCTAATGGAGGGGCGTCGGGTGGGAGGAGATGGGGGAACTGCTCCTGGTAGAGGCGGTTATTCTGGAAGGCTTTGAGCTGGTTCAGGGCGCGGGTATAGGCACGTTCGGCGGCGGTGCGGTAGCGGTGGAGGAGGGCGGCTTTTTTCTCGATGTCGGGGTTGTCGGAGAGGAGGGGGTCGCCGCCGGCTTTTTCGTAGAGAGCAGCATCGGCAAGGGCGAGGTTGCGGAGACGCCAGGCGGAGTGGATGAGTTGGTGGAAGGTGTCGAGTTCGATGGGGCCTTTGGGTTTGAGGTTGGTGGTGTATTCCTCGAGGAGGGCGTCGTAATCGGATTGCTCTTCGGGAGTGTTGAAGGCGATGCGGGAGGCGGTGAAGCCGTGGATGCGGCCGTTCTGGGAGGAACGGGCTTTGCCTTCGGGAGTGATGGGGCCGTGAGACTTGGCTCCGTTGCTGCGAGCGGCGTCGCTATGAGCTTGACTGATGAATGCCATTTGAGTGACCTACCGGTTCGAGTGTAGCTGGCGCGAGGCGAGAGGGCGGGGTTTCGGAGGGTGGCGGAAGTGGTGTATGTGATTGATGATTAAGCGGTTCTAAATTATTTTGATATTTGGTGACCGGGCGGCGCCGTGCACCGATCTGGAAGTCAGGAGTCAGGAGTCAGCCCTGCCTCCGGCTGCGCCGGATTGAATAACCTGTGACTTCAAACGCGCTCCGAAGAGAAGTCACAGGCTAGAATGGCGGCGACATACGCGTTGAGTAGTCGGCTGACTTCTTCCAGCGTGGCAGCGAGCTGAGCGGTGTCGCCGTAGCCGAGATCCTTGGCAAGAATCAGGAAATAGCGGCTTCCTCGACCGACCCCTCGGCGATGTTCATGAACCGGGACTTGTCCGGCTTGCCGCGACGACGGAATCCCTCGGCGATGTTGGCAGGAATGGATACGGCCGCCCGGCGCATCTGGAGTGAGAGGCCGTAGGTCTCGTGCTTGGGAAACGATGCGCTGAAGGCATAGACCTCGAGCACGAACCGGTGGGCCTGCTGCCATACCAGCAGATCCTGAAATGTCCGCGCCGGTTTTGCAGTGGCCATAGACATCAGAAGGCGTTCAGGGCGGTATGCTCCTGGTATCTCACCACACAGGAGGATGAGGCATGAACGCCTTCGTCGAGCATCACAAGGTTAGCATCCAGTTCAGCTACCGGTGTTTCGATCGTCTCTTGCTCAACGGCTTGATCCAGCCTTTTCAGCAACCGGAGCGCGTGCTCGGCTTCTTCAACGCCTA
>JADLBD010000091.1 GCA_020847975.1 Bryobacterales bacterium
GGAGCGCGCCCAATTCGAGAAAACCGATCTTGACCCGTTTCAACTTCTCCACCAGCAATCCGAAGTGGCGGAACATGAGCTTGATCTGGTTCTGCCGTCCTTCTATCAGCTTCACTTCGTACCACGGATTTTGTCCGCGCTGCAGCAGCCGGATTTCCGCCGGCGCCGTGGGGCGGCCATGGATCGGCACGCCCGTACGGAACGTGTTCTCCTGTTCCGGAGTCAACATGCCTTTCACCTTCACCACGTAAACCTTTTGCACCTGGCTCTTGGCGTGTGTAATCAGGTTGGCGAAGTCGCCATCGTTGGTGAGCAGCAGCAGTCCCTCGCTATCGTAATCGAGACGGCCTACCGGATAGACTCGTTCCTTCACTCCATGGATCAGGTCCATCACCGTCTTGCGGCCCTCGGGGTCGGTCAGCGTCGTCACGCACCCTTTGGGTTTGTGAAGCACGAGATACACGTGATGGCGAGCCGGATGTACCAGTTTCCCTTTCACCTTGATGTGATCCACCGCCAGGTCCGCTTTCGAACCCAGTTCGGTCACCACCTGCCCGTTCACCGTAACCAGGCCTTGCAGAATCAACTCCTCCGCCTTGCGCCGGCTGGTGACTCCGGCGCCGGACAGAATTTTCTGGATGCGTTCGAGTGCCATTTATTCCGCTTCGGTTGGAGCGGGCGCCTCCACGGACGGTTCCGCAGGTTGCTCCTCTGCCGGCGAGGCGACGGGTGGCGCCTCTCCCGCCGCTGGGGTTGGAGCCGCGGCGACAGGCGGTTCGGGAGGAGCCTCCTCCACATCGCTGAACGCCAGGCGCCGCAATTCCTCAAATTCCTTGAGCGTGGGCAATTCGGCAAGATCCTTCAAACCGAACTGAAGTAGAAAGTCTTTCGTTGTCTTGTAGAGAACGGGCTTGCCTACCACCTGCTTGCGCCCCGCGGGGGCAATCAGCTTCCGGTCGAGCAGCGTCTTCAAAACGCTGGCGCCTTGCACGCCGCGGATTTCCATGATCTCCGGCGATGTGATGGGTTGCTTGTAAGCAATGACGGCCAAAGTCTCAAGCGCCGCCATCGACAACTTCAACGGCGGCTTCAGGCGCTTGACAAAGGCGCGGACGGCATCGTGATGCTCCGGCTTGGTGCCCATCTTGTAGCCGCCGGCCACCTCACGAATACTGATGCCTCGTTCCGGGCGCGCATGGTCGGCGATCAGTTGCTCCAGAGCCCCCGCAATGCGGTCCTTGGGCTGCTCCAGAGCGGCCGCAATCTGTTCCAACGTCAGCGGCTCCTCGGTCACATAAATCACTGCTTCCACAACCGCTCGCAGGTCTGCGTCCGCCATGCTCTCGGCGGAGAGTTGCTCTTCCGAACTGGCTTCGAGAAATTGGGCCGCATCCTCCACGGGGGCCACTTCCGGGGAGGCATCGCCGGCCGGTTGCTGTTCTTCCTGTTCCTGCTCCGACTGCGTCTGCTGCGCCTCCGCTTCCACAGCTTCGGTTGTTGCGGGAGTGCTCCCGGTGCCGGCGTCTACCGGCTCTTCTTGCATGGGCAATTCACTCGGATTCATCACTGCTCGCGTCGAACTTCCTACTTGTATTCTTCCTGGAGCTTATCGAGCGACTCGGGGCCGAGAAACGCTTCCTCCACGGGCCGCTCCTTGGAGATGTCGATGTCACCATACAGTTCACTTTGCTGCAAAGTGATCGCCTGGCGCTTCACCAGTTCCAACAGAGCCAGAAACAGGCAGATAATGGCGCGCCGGCTGCGCTGCGACTCGAACAATTGCCGCGTCGAGAGGCGGTGCCCCTTGGGCTTGTCATCGAGCATCGTCTTCATGTACTGGATCATGTCCGGCACCGTGACGTCTTCCTTTTCAATCTGGTAGACAGGGCGGTTCTTCGCTCGCTCCAGTACTTCCTGAAAGACCTTCACCAGGTCGAACAGGGTCACATCCAGGCCCGGATCCTCATCGGCCGCCTGGAACTGGCTGATTTGAGGGTTCGACCAGACTGCTTCTTCAATCATCCGCTTCTGTTGCAGCATCTCCGCGGCGTTCTTGAACCGCTCATGCTCCAGCAATCGGTCCACCAGATCCTTGCGTGGGTCTTCCTCGGGAGAGATCTTCTCCAACTCCGGATCCCGCGGCAGAAGAGTCTTGCTCTTGATGTGGATGAGGGTTGCCGCCATGAAAATGAACTCCGCCCCCAACTCGATGTCGAGTGCGGCGGCCTGTTCCATATACTCCAGGTATTGCTGTGTGATCTGGGCGATCGGGATGTCGTAGATGTTGATCTGCTGCTTGCGGATCAGGTCTAACAACAGGTCGAGCGGCCCTTCATATTGCTGGAGTCGAAAGTTCAACGGCGACGAAGACACTTCTATCCAACATAGCACGCAGGGCGATGTCCGCTCCGGCGCCCGGGAAGCCCTATGGAAGGCGCAGCGTATGAATCGCGCCCCCGCCTTCCCACGCCGCCAATACTGCCCCGTCCGCGAGCGCCACGAGATTCGCAAACCCTCCGGCGCCGGCCGCACGCGGCGCGGCGTCGCCGGGAGTCTTCACCCACACCGTCCCTTCTTTCGTCCAGGCGAGATATACCCCGTCCTTTCCGCGCGCAATGGCCACATCCTTCCCGGATCCTAAACTCTGTTCCGCCCGGCCAGGTCCCAGCATGAAAACTTCCTCGCCGCGCCGCCAAGCCGAAGTCACTTCGCCTTCATTCGAGACCACGAAGCCGCCGCCGTCCATCGGGCACGCATTGATCTTCCACGTTCCGCCGCCCAGTTTGTGCGCGGTTTCGAAATGGACTCCGTCCGCGGAACGCGTCATGTACAAGTCGCGCGAGCCGTCCACGGCATTACGCCACATCACCCGGATCCCGCTGCCGTCGAATGCCAGCGAAGGATGGCAGCACTGGCAAATCGTGCCGTCGGGCGATGAGTACACCCGTACATTCTTCGACCACGTCATCCCGCCGTCTTTCGACATCGCTCCGTAGAGTTGCGTTCCTTTGCCGCGCAGATCGAGCCAGACCGCAAAGAGTGTACCGTCCGGCCCGGCCGCGATGGCATGCAAACCCTCGCGAGCCGCCCCCGGCGCATCGTTGATCACGCCGGCGCGGGTCCACGCCGCGCCTTTCCGTGATCGCCACACCGTCAGATCGCCGTTGTCCGGTAAGCCATGTGCGTGAGGCCCCGGCGCAACAGACCGCCCCGCCACCGCAGTGATCACCAGAGAATCGCGCAGAATCACCAGCCTCGGCCCGCGATGCCGCCCCAGCGCCAGAGCACCCACGGTTTCCACCTTCACGGGGGCATCGAACGAACGCCCTCCATCCCGCGAGGAAGCGAAGTAGATGGAAGAACCCGCTCCATACGTCATCGCCACCATCCCGTGCGATGCAGCCAGTTGCGGCTGACGCAGAGGAGCGCCCTCCTCAACAGGCTGGATACTGATTGCGAACAGCAAGAAAGGAATCATCTGCACCGCTCCTTTAGAATCGCAGCCGCAAAGCGAACTGTAGCGACCTTGGATCGTTCACCGCCGTCACGCGCCCAAAACTGGCGGACGGCGCCGTTGGGTAGACCCCGGACCCGAAGACTCCGTTCTTAGTCAGGTTGTTCCGGTGGTTCAGCGCGTTGAAGGCCTCGGCCATCAGTTCCATCTTCAGACGTTCCGTAAGGGGAAACATCCGGCTGGTCCGCAGGCTCACGCCAAGAAAGTCCGACCCGGTCCCGGCGTTTCGCTGCAGGTATTCGCCGTTCACTATGGGACGCGCCGCTGTTCCCTGGATGGTCGTCGAGCCGGTCGTGATATTCAACGGAAGCGCCGAATAGTATTGCAGCATTCCACTCAATTGGAACCCGAAACTCAACTTCTGCCATGGCGTCCGTGCCGGCCGCAAGGGCGAATTGAGGGCGCCGTCGAAGACCACGCGGTGACGCTGGTCGTCGTCGGACCGTCCATAATCGCGCCAGATGTTGTAAGGGTCAATCGGCGAACTGAAGAAGAACTCCCCAACGTTGTTCATCGCTTTCGAGAGCGCATACGAAATCCGGAAGCTGCCAAACCTGACCGGACGCTGCTGATAAGAAACATGCAGCCCGTTATAAACCGAATCGGCTTGCGAGCGGTACTGGCTGTTGTTCGCATAGTTCGGATTCGGCCGGCATCCGTTGTTTCCGCCCGCCGCCACGCAGGTTGGCGCATTCTGATTCATCGACACGATCAGGTGGAGTCCCCGCAGATGCTCGTAGCCCACGCTCAAGGTCCCGCGTTGCCCAATCTGGTGCTCCACTTCGACGTTCCCCTGCGTCGAATAGGCGTTCTCCATCCGTGGATCCATCGTCGAGTAATTCACCAGCAATCCCGAGGGGAAAGCGGGGAGAACATTCGGGAACACCGGCGCTCCCGTCTGTGCCGGCGACAGGCTGATGCTGACCTGGGTCGCGCTTGTCAGCGTTGTCGTGTTGTTGCTCGAGAGCAGACCGTTGGCTAATGCGCGCAGCGGAACCCGGTCATAGAACAATCCGAAGCCGCCGCGCACCACCGTGCGCCGCGAGGCGAAGGGCGTCCAGGCAAATCCGGCCCGCGGCGACACGTTGTTCGTATCCGTCGCGATGGTGTCCAGGAATTGCAGGTCGTACCGGATGCCGGCATTCAGCGTCAATGACGGCGCGGCCTTCCATTCATCCTGCACGAAGAAGCCGGCATTCGGATTCGTCTGCCGCACCACTGTGTTGCCGAACGTCTGCGTGTAGCCCGAATTATTGTAAAGCCCCAGCCGGAAATTCGCGAGCGAGGAGAAGGAGTAGCTCCCCTTCACCGTACGCGGAAACGTGATGGTCGTGTCGTTGTACAGGACGTTCACCCCCATCCGAATTGCGTGCGCGCCCACCTGGTGCGAAAGGTTGTCCGCGATCTCATACAGATTGTTCAAGCGCCCCGCCGGCGACCCGGAGAGCCGTCCGAAGGCCGCCGCTCCGGCGATGCTCACCGAAGGACCGGCAGGGTCGCTGGGCAGGGCGAGTAAGTTGCCGCGCGTGAATTGGCCCCTTGTTTCATTCACTGTCCGGGGCGACAGGGTAAGTATGTTACTCACGGCGATGGTCTGATCCGTGTTGTCCAATCCAGCCGAAGCCGTGACGGCATTCAACCCTCCGGCGCCGCGCGAATTGCTGCTGTTGGCGTCATACAGGCTGTAGCGCACGGCAAGTTGATCGCGCGCGGTAAGAGAATGGTCGGCTTTCGCAAGCACGTTCGTAAGATGAACGGGATTCGAATAGATGCCCGTCGAAATACGCTGTCCTTGAAAGCCGATCGCATCCAACTGCGAGTTGATGGCAGCCACGTTGGCAGGCGATATGGTGGCCAGGCCGCTCTGATTCAAGTCCCGGCGTTCGAAATTCCCAAAGTAGAACGTGCGGTCCCGTACAACGGGCCCGCCCAGGCTCGCTCCATACTGGCCTTGTGTCATCGGGAGCGTGTCGTTCGATAGCGGATTGGCTGCATTGAAGCGCTGGTTGCGGAAGTAACCATAAAGATCGCCATGCACGGTGTTGGTTCCGCTCTTGGTGACCACGTTCACAAAGCCTCCCAGCGCCCGGCCAAATTCGGCTTGCCCGCCGGAGGTCACCACCTGGAGTTCCTGCACGGTGTCCAGTCCATAGAAGACGCCGCTCAAGCCCGCCGCGTCGTCGTTCGCCGAAAGACCATCCACGATGAAGTTGTTCGAAAAATTTCTCTGGCTGCCGATCGAGATACCCTGTCCGGGCACTGCCGACGTCTCCGCAAAGAGTTGATTGCTCCCCGTGTTGGTGGGCGATACTCCGGGAATCAGCAGAGCCAGATCGAGAAAGCTGCGTCCGTTGAGAGGAAGGCTGCGAATCTCGTGCTCCACAACACTGCTGGCAATCTGGCTGCGCGCCGCCTCCAGCACCGTAGCCTCTCCACTCACGTTGACGCTGGTTCTCTGATCGCCCACGGTTAACCGAAAGCTGAGGTCGTAGGCTCCCCCGGCATTCAACCGCAGCCCTTGCGCCATATCGATGAAGCCCGGTCTGCGCACGGTGACCTGATACGGCCCGGCCTTCAGGTACGAAAAACGGAAACGCCCCTCGCCATCCGTTGAGCTTGTGGCCGCGAAATTCGTCTCCGTCTGCCTTACTGTTACTGATGCCCCTTGAACAACGGCGCCCGAAGCGTCCGTCACCCGGCCGCTGATGCTCGCGTGGTATATCGCCTCCTGTGCGCTCGCCGCGCCGGCGAGCAGCCCCAGAAATGCCCAGATAGTAAACATCTCCCCTCCAGCAATATCCCTCCTCCCACGCCGCTCTGCGCCGCATGGGAGGTGAAGTCAAATGAACATGAAGGATATTCAGGAGATGGAAGGAGGACCGCGTTTCTGGCATGACCGGCCCAGGGAGATCCGGTATCCGGCTTCCGTCTGCTCCACCTTGGTGGCCAAACCGGAAACAAGAGTAATGACAACGGCGACGGGCGGAAATATCCCAGCCTTGGCTGCCGTCGATGGCTCCTTAGCCGCGGGATACATCGGACAATTCGCCGCCGATATTCCGGGCGCGCCGCTTGCATCCGACCGCGTCATGGCACATCGGTGAGACCCCGTCCTCCGGCAGCACTCGGGAAGATCGGACTCGGCGCGCGCGGCCAGCATCGGACTCACCAGCCCGAAGGCAAAGGAGAGAAGAAGCAGAATGGCACTCGCGCGGCGCAAGCTATCAGTGTATCGCACCCGCGAGACTGATCGCTCTTTCTTGTCTCGATTCGCGGCGGGCGGAGATATAATGCTCACACTGGAAATTGGCTAGCCAATGAGCGCACTTGACATGATGCTGACTCGCCGGGAGACGCTGCGGATTGGCGGAGTTTCCCTGTCGTCCTGCTGCTTCCCTCCCCTGTTACGGCCGAATAACGCCCGCGCTGCATCTAAGGTGAGCCCGCGCGGCACGGCGAAGTTCTGCATTTTCGTCATGCTCGATGGCGGACAAAGCCACGTGGATGCCTGGGACCTCAAGGAGGGGAAATGGACGCCGCCGGATTTCGAAGTCAAGGAGATCCAACCCGGGCTGAAATGGCCCACAGCACTCTACCCGCGCCTGGCGAAGCAATTCGACAAGTTCGCGCTGTTGCGTTCGGTAGAGGCGCGGGATAGCGTCCACGGGCGTGCTCAATACTGCGTGCAGGCGGCGCATGCATTGAATCCGGCGCTGCAAAGGGAGATCCCGCCCGTCGGCGCCGTAGTGGCCATGGAGTACGCCGGGCGCCGCCGGGATTCCGACGCCTTGCCGCCCTACGTAGCCATGAACGCGACAGAGAGTCAGGCTGGGCTGCTTACCTCCGGGTTCCTCCCCACCGCCTGCTCCCCCTTTCACGTCGATACTTCCGTGAGCCTCTCTTCCTATAGGATGGCCCCCCGCGCAACGCCTGTCTTCGAGGTCTCTCCCGAGGAGCACAAGCGCTACGGTTCCACTATCACGGGCGACGCCGCCGTCATTGCCAGAAATCTGGTGGAAGCCGATGCGGGAACGCACTTCATCTTCCTCCAGCAAAATGGCTGGGATCATCACAAGAATATCTACCACCGCAGGAACCACTATCAGCATTCCTGGGATCTCGATGCCGCGCTGTCATCGCTGCTCGAAGACCTGGCGGGGCGCAAGCGCAAAGACGGGCGTTCCCTTCTCGAGGAAACCATGGTGGTCTGCATGGGCGAATTCGGGCGCACCCCGGGGGAGATCACTTCCTTGAAGGGCCGGGATCACTATCAGCATGCGTTCACCGCGCTCGCGGCAGGCGGCGGCATCGAGGGTGGTCAGATCATCGGCAGGACCGATGAGACCGGCGCCAGAGTGATCGACAGCGGTTGGGGCGTGAAACGCTCCATCTTCATGGAAGACATCGTCGCCACCATCTACTCCGCGATGGGCATCGACTGGTCGAAAACCATCGAAACCACACCCTCCGGGCGCCGCTTCCATTACATCGAGCCGTTCGCCACGCGGCAGGTCATTGCAAGCCGGGAGATCTCCGTCCTCTTCGGCCGGGCGTAGCCGGGGCCTCCGCCGAAAAAGAAAGCGTCACCTCGGCGGTGCCGCTCTGCTCATCGGTTTTCACCTCAGCCTTTGTTTTGCCCAGGTTCTCGAACACCCCCTCCTCCCGCAGACGCGCCAGGAACGCATCGGGATAGTCCGGATTGAAAGGCTCACCTTCCTTGAGAGCCCAGGCTTTGCGGATCTGCGGCTCGGAGAGGATATCGAGACCCTTGATGTTCAACCTGGAGAACACAAAGCGCTTGCCCGGATCAATGTGAACGGTCAGGTTCACCTTCTTGTGGGCGTCATCCAGTTGGCGTTCCACGGTAGCCTTCGCCAGCAGGTAGCCATGGCGTCTCACCATGCTCTTCATGCGATCGACACCAGCGTTGATCTCCTTGAAGTTGGCGATGTCATCCGTCTTGAGGTCGGCCGCCCGGAGCAAGTCCCTTGCCGGCAGCGCCTCGGTCGTCACCTTGACATCGCCCAAAGTGAAGGTGTCCCCTTCGGCGACCTCCACCGTCACACGCAAGCCGTTGACGTCCTTCAGCGGTTCCGTCGTAATTTTCGGAAACGCCACCCGCAGCCGGCCTCGCGCTTCATAGAGCGGCCGGATGCTCGCCTCGAGAATCTGCCGGAACTTCGCTTCTTCGTACACCGCGCCTACCGCGGCCCCCGCCACCGCATTCCGCAATGCCGAGGCGGGCAGCACGGAGTTCTTCACAAACTCCACTTCGGCGACCGACGGCGGCATCCGTACAGGATGAAAGACGATGTTCAACGTTCCATCCTCACCGGGCATCACCCGCCCAACGATACGCTCGCCGGCAACCGGTTCCAATATCCTGGCGTACCTCTCGAGAATCTGCTTTGTCCCCGGCGCCTGCTCCCCGAACAACGGATCCGCTTTACGAAGTATGTCCCGCAGTTCCTTCTCCGGTTTTGCAATCCTCTCGAAGCGCACGGGATACGATTGTTCCACTTCTTTCACCTGAAACGAGGCTGCATATCCGGTCCCATCGGCGGAGGGACCATACTTGTAGCCTACGGTTTCAAAGAATCCACAGTTCACCAGCCGGTTTCTGGCAGCCTCGAAGGCGGCCTCATTGGCCTCTTCGCCCAGACGAATTCCAGCGACCGCCAGAATCTGATCTGCGTGGAAGATGTGATTGCCGTCCACCTTCAGGGAAACAATGGGAAACTTGGGCTTCTCCTCAGCCTTGGGCTGCGCCGTCTTCGCCGGGGCCGGGGTCTTGGCTTTAGGGCGTGGCCTCGCTTTCTGGGTCTGTCCCGCCAGCGTCAGCGCCAGAATCCACATCAGGGCGAAACGGGTCATACGGATTTTTTCAGGATCTCCGGGTTCATCACCGCGATGTAGTCCAGGTTCCGGTATAGCTGCTTGTAATCGAGTCCGCAACCGATGACGAAATGATCGCCGATCTCAAAGCAGCGGAAGTCCACGGGAACCTGCACAATTCGACGCGACGTCCGGTCGAGAAGGGTACACAGGCCCATCGAGTTCGGTCCGCGCCCGGCCAGTGTCTGGAGCAGATAGCGGATGGTGAATCCCGTGTCGATGATGTCTTCCACCAGGAGAACGTCTTCGCCCTCGATGCTATCGTCCAGATCCTTGGCGATGCGCACTACCCCGGCGGTCCCTCTCTTGCTCGAAAAGCTCGAGATCGAGAGAAAGTCGATCTTCACGGGTATCTCAATGGCGCGGGCCAGTTGCGTGAGGAAGAACACCGACCCCTTCAACACGCCGATCAGTTTCAACTCCCTCCCCCGATAGCGCTCGCTGATCTCCGCGGCCACTTTCCGCACTCGCTCGTGTATCTGCTCTTCCGTGAACAGGATTCGTTCCACGCCGGCCGGAAGGGGGAGGCTCATACGTTTACGGCCCGGTCCGCGAGCCCGTACTTGAAGATCAGATTGCGAAAATCTTTCTGATAGAACACTTGAATATTGATGTGAGGATACATCGCCCGCAGCAGTTTCACCTTGCGGTTTTTCTTGGTCACATGCGCTTGCTTCATGGTGGTCAGTTCCACATATAGATCGAACTCCGGCAGATAGAAATCCGGAGTGAACGCCTCCAGCACGCGGCCGTCCTTATCCCATTGAATCGGAAAACTGCGCGGCTCGTACTCCCAGGCGATACGGTAGAAATCGAGCAGGTTGGCGAAAATCTCCTCGCTCGGATTCGCAAAGGCCTTCCGCTTCAAGGCCACTTTGCCGGGAGGGCTGATCCCGAACTTTGCCAGTTGCAGGCGCGTCTGAAACTGGATCTGCGCCTCGGCGCCGGTGTTCAGTTTCGGTTCCACCAGCAGACCCTTGAACCGCGCGGCATGATCCAGCAGTTCCGCAATGGCCTCGCTATCCAACTGCTCAGCGTTGAACGTGAGGTCGTAGGTGGAGGGAGGCAGGTTCACTCTTCCAAACCTCAGTCTTCTCGTCTCCTTCCACTGCCGCTCCAGTTGCCGGAGCAATTGCTTACCCCCGGCGCGGTCCAGGCGGTGTTCCAGCATTAACAATCCCACTCTTCGTGCCTCCGGCGCCACTACGAAGGTTCGCAACACCCCGGGGATATCACGAAACAGCAGTTCCGCTCCCGGCACGCAGACAACCAGCGGCGCTTCCATCGCCAGGTGAGCCAGCATGCTGGTCGCCACGGCCGCCCATGCTTTTTCAGGAATCCCTTCCGATCCGAACTCCCCGGCGATCAACTCGCGCAGCCGCGATTCCGTGACGATCTCGAATTGGAGGCGCTGCGCAGTCACCCGGGCGATCTCTTCCACGCGGCAGCCGGGCTCGCCCGAGACGGTGAGAAATGCCATCTGGGGACATCATAACAAGGCTGAATCGCGAAATCGTTTTCGTCATGATAAAGTGGCTTGCGTATCGCGTACATGGGAAAGTATCCGATGCGGGCAGTTCTCCTGGCGTTGGTCGCTTCCGCGCTGGGCCTCCTGTTTTGGGCTGTAACCGCGTCACACCTGAATTCCAGGCGGGTATTCCGGATAGGCACCAACAACTCCTATCCCTACCACCGGCTGGACGCCAACGGCGAGGCCAGCGGACTCGCCGTGGATGTGCTGCGCGCGGCGGCCCGCCGCGCGGGTGTGCAATTGAAATGGGTCTTCGCGGACGATGTAGGCCGTGCGCTTCTCTCCCATGAAGTTGATCTTTGGCCCGTCGCCAGTTCCGCGCTGCGAGACGATTATCCTCCGGTGTATCTTTCCAGACCATGGCTGCGCAATGAATATGCCTTGGCCACTTTGGAAGGCCATCCCACCCAGCCGGAAAACATTCGGATTCTCGCGATGCCGCCCGCAGCCGTAGCCAGACGGATTTTCTCGATCCTCTTCCCCACGGCGCAGGCCAAGATGCAGCCGGGTTGGGAGGAGGCGCTTTCCGCGGTCTGCAAAGGGGAGGCTCAGGGCGCGATTGTCGAAGTGCGTCTGGCCCAATATTACCTGGAACAGTCGCTGCAAGCCTGTTCCGGCCTCGGACTGCAGTTTGCGGGACTCAACTATCCCTGGACTGACCTGTCCATCGCGGCACGGCCGGAATTCACGCACGTCGCCATTGCGCTGCGAAAAGAAATCGATGCCATGGCATCCAGCGGAGAACTGCGCCGCATTTTGAGCCCATGGGCGCTCTTCAATGCGAATGATGCCCAGGCGATCTACCGGGAAGACCTCCAGTGGCGCAATACGCTGCTAGCCGTCGCCGTCGCCGTGTTGATAGGCGTGGCTACTATCGTCTTCTACTACCAATGGAGGCGCTTCCGCGCCAAGGCTATCGCTGCCCAGGCGGCGGAAGACCGGCTCCATCACATTCTTTCTTCCGTTCGCGAAGTGGTGTGGCGATCTTCGCCTTCGAGGAGCGTAACCACGTATATCAGCCCCGCCGCCGAAGTGGTATTCGGCCGCGCTCCTGCCGATTGGTACATCTCGGAGAACCTGTGGGCCAAGGCACTCCACCCCGAAGATGTGGCGGGCGCCCTTGACGCGGTCGCCGCCGGCGCGGGGGGAAGCTCCGCGGAAATCCGCTACCGCATCCTGCGTCCGGATGGAACGTATCGATGGATATATGACCGTATGTTTCCCGTCCACGACGGAGCCGGCAAGGTCTCCGGCCTGGACGGATTCGCTCTCGACATCACCGACCTCATGACGGCCGAACTCTCTCTCCGGGACAGCGAACGGCGGTTTCGCGCTTTGATTGAGCGCAGCGACGATTGTTTGACGCTGCTCGGAGCCCAGGGGACAATCCTCTTTGCCAGCCCGGCTGCCGAGAGACTTACGGGCATCCCGCCGGAAGCCATTCTGGGACGCAATGCCATCGAGTTCGTCGCGCCGCAAGACAGGGCTGCCGCCCAAAAGGTCTTCCGCGAAGTCTCCATCGAGCCGGGCGTCCTCCTTCGAGCCGAGTTCCGCATGATACATCCCGACGGATCGCTGCGAATCGTGGAATGCCACCTGCGAAACCTGTCACAGGATAAGGCGGTAGGAGGAATCGTAGTCAACAGCCGCGATATCAGTTGGCGCAAGGAAGCCGGGGAGCAGAAGGAGATTCTCATCAACGAACTCGCGGTGAAGAACAGCGAGCTCGATCGGTTCACTTACACCGTATCTCACGATCTCAAGGGCCCCCTCCTTACTATTTGCGGGTATCTGGGCTTCGTGCGCGACGCCATTCAACACCGTGATTGGCAACGCAGCACGGAGGACCTGGAGCGGATCGGGAAGGCCGCCCGGAAGCTTCAGCAAATGCTCGACGAACTGCTGGAACTTTCACGAATCGGCCGTCTTGTCAACCCCAGGCAGATGACCCCCTTCTCCGAGGTCGCGTCCGAGGCCGCGGAGATGGTGTCTGAGGTCTTGCGGCAGACAGGCGTCGATTTGTTCATCGAATCCGCACTCCCCGCCGTGGAAGTAGATCGCGCACGCGCGGTCGAAGCCCTGCAGAACCTGCTCGAAAACGCCGCGAAATTCCGCGGAGATCAACCTCAGCCGAAGATCGTCGTCGGATCGCGCCGGCAACAGGGTGAAATCGTCTTCTTTGTGGCAGATAATGGAATCGGCATCGATCCTCGTCATCACCGAAGCATCTTCGGATTGTTCGATAAACTGGACCCGCGAACGGAGGGAACCGGAGTGGGATTGGCGATTGTGAAGCGGATTGTCGAGTTACACGGCGGCCACATCTGGCTCGAGTCGGAAGGTTTGGGGAAGGGATCCACTTTCTTTTTCACATTCGCTCCTTCCCGGAACGGAGCCGCCAATGCCTGATATACCGGCGGGAAAGCTGCCGTTCCGCGTCCTGCTTGTGGAAGACGACGATGACCACGCGGAGTTGGTCATGCGCCACTTGCGTCGCCACTATCCCCGGCATCGCGTCATCCACGTCCACGATGGCGAAGCTGCACTGGACTATGTGATGCGCCGGGGTCCCTATGCTGATCCGGACATGAGTCCGGCGCCGCACTTGATCCTGCTCGATCTCCGGCTCCCCAAGCTGAGCGGAGTGGAAGTACTGCGGGCTCTCAACCAAACTGAGAAACCGTGCCGGATTCCCGTGGTCGTACTGACCACCTCGGCCGCTCCGCGCGATCTCGAGGCAGCCTGTTCCTACCACGCCAGCCGCTATGTCGTGAAGCCGCGGGAATTCGAAGAATTCACTACACTCATGAAAGAGATCGGCCTCTACTGGCTCTCCTGCGACGAGCCGCCGGCCGGGCTTGGGGGGACGTGCAAAGCCTGATGTCACCGCGCCTGAAAGTCGTCCTCATGGTCGATGATGAGCCCGATCACGTGGAATTGGTGCGCCGCGCCTTCCGCGCCAAAATGCCGGAAACGGACTTCTTTGCCGTGCCCAGTTTTTCTGAGGCAGTGAACCTTCTGAGAAGCGGGACGCTCCCACAGGTCATTCTCGCGGACTGGCGCCTGCCCGACGGCGAAGGTGTCGGCCTATTGGATCTGAAGGCGCCTTGCCCCGTGATCCTCTTCACCGCCTTCGGTAGTGAACGATTGGCAGTCGAGGCAATGAAACGCGGAGCCACGGATTATGTCGTGAAGTCGGAATCGGCGCTGTCCGACATGCCTCATATCGCGGAAAGGGCTCTCGATCAATGGAAGACGATGCAGCAGAAAGAATCCGTCGAACAAGCCCTGCGCGAGAGTGAGGAACGCTTCGTCCTTGCTGCCAACGGTTCGAACGACGTCGTTTGGGATTGGGACATAGCCTCCGATTTCCTCTTCCTTTCCCCCCGGTGGATTGCCATGTTCGGCCAGGAAGGCGTCCCGCAGCCCCGGACCATGGAGGAGTGGTTCAAGCTTGTCCATCCGCAGGACGTGCGAAGGTTGAGGGCCAGCCTTCTCTCACACCTCCGGGGCGAAAGCCCTCATTTCGAACATGAGCACCGTATACGGTCCCCGCGCGGGGACTACCGGTGGACCCTGACCCGCGGCCTGGCGGTGCGCCGGGCCGGCGGCCCCCCCTACCGCATGGCGGGCTCGCTCACGGAAATCACGCTGCGAAAGAACATGGAGGAGCAGATGATTTTCAATGCCTTCCATGATGCGTTGACCGGTCTTTACAACCGGGCGATTTTTCTCGAGCGTCTCGAACATCGCACAAAGGTTTGGCAGAGTCAGCGCGACCACCCGTTCGCCCTCCTGCTGCTCGATGTGGACCGCTTCAAGTTCATCAACGATTCCTTTGGCCACGCCGCCGGCGACACGTTCCTTCAACTGATGGCCGGACGCATGTCCAAGAGACTTCGCCTCACCGACACGATTGCCCGCTTCGGCGGAGACGATTTTGCTATTCTCCTCGACCCTGTCACCGGGATGGAGGATGCCCTGATGTTTGCGTCGGACATTCGCCGCGACTTGTGCGAGCCTCTGTTCCTTGCCGCTCAGACCGTCTATCCCAGCGTCACCATCGGTGTCGCCCTGAGTCGCGAGCACGACTCACGCGCCCAGGACCTCGTTCAATCGGCCGATAGCGCTCTCCACGAAGCCAAATCCAAGGGCAGCCTGCGAATCGCCGCCTCCCAGGACACCGCATCCTCCACAACCCGCGGGCGCCTGAAACTCGAACACGATATTCGCCGTGCAATCGCCTGCCGTGAGTTCGCCATCGCCTACCAGCCCGTGGCCTGCCTGCCGGGTGGAGAAATCAAACACTGGGAGTGCCTGTTGCGCTGGCGCCGTTCGGACGGTGAGTGGGCTCCCGCTTCCGAATTCATTCCCCTCGCCGAGGATGTCGGTCTGGTGGCGGAATTGGATCATCTCGCGCTGACGCTCGCCGCCGAACAGCAGCGGCGCTGGCGAAGGTCGCTCGGCATGGATGTCAAGCTGAGCGTCAACCTGTCGGCGGCCTTTCTTTCCAGACCGTCCCTGCTCGATAGCCTCCAACAAACGCTGGACCTTGCCGGTTCACCGGAGCAGTGGCTTAGCATTGAAATCACCGAGCGGTCCCTCATTGGCTGTCTGAGCCTGTTCGAGCATGCAGTCCCGAAGTTGAGCGAACTCAACATCGGCGTATGGCTGGATGATTTCGGCGCCGGCTACTCTTCACTCAACTACCTGGCCAGCCTGCCGGTCCAGATGCTGAAGATCGACAGTTCCTTTACGTCCAGAATGCTCGAATCACCGCGGAGCCAGGCCGTGGTAAAGGCGATATTATCCATGGCCGGGAGCCTCGATATCCCCGTGGTTGCCGAAGGCGTGGAAACCCGCCGGCAAGCAGAAAAGCTCGCGGAACTCGGCTGTCCGTTTGGACAAGGCTATCACCTCTATCCGCCTGTCTTCGCGGAAAATGTCGAGTCCGTACTCCGTCATGGCCCTTCCGTTCGTTAGATAGACGCAGGATACGAACGCTCACTCCACCACCAACAGCAGGTCTTTCGGCTCCACACTCTGTCCCACCTTTGCGGTCACCTTCTTCACCTCCCCCGCCACGGGAGCGTAAACTGTCGTCTGCATTTTCATCGCATCCATCACCAGCACACGTTCGCCTTTTTCCACTCGCTGGCCAAGTTCCACCGCGATGCTGCTGATCACTCCCG
Source organism: Bryobacterales bacterium (assembly GCA_020847975.1). Taxonomy (GTDB): domain Bacteria; phylum Acidobacteriota; class Terriglobia; order Bryobacterales; family Bryobacteraceae; genus CADEFT01. The sequence continues at coordinate 16,133 of JADLBD010000091.1, forward strand.
GAATAGGTGCGCCGACATGCCCGGGTTTGCCCGGGTCTGCTTTCTCCCTCGCCGCGGTGGTTACTTGCAGAGTCTTGTCGCGGACATTCACCTCTCGAGGTTGCCCGTTGAGTTCGAAGAACACCGTCCGCGATCCGTCCGGATGAGCCTCGCTCACCGCCAGGAACTTGATGATCAGCGCTTTGCCGGGTTCGATCTCCACGGAGATCTCCATGCCTTTCTCCATGCCATAGAAGAATTGCGCCGTGGGCAGCACTTCTATGTCACCCCACGCCTGGCGGTTCTTGGCAAACTTGAGAAACACTTCCGGATACAGGAGGTAGCTCATGAGATCCGTCCGGCTCGGGTTGTGCCCCGTCTTCTTTTCCAACGTCTCCGAGGTCTCAGCCAGGTTGACAGCGGGCAGGTGCGCTCCCGGACGGCCTTTGCGGGGCTTGCCGCCTTTCAGCACCACCTCCACGATCTTCTTCGGCCACCCGCCTTCGGGTTCGCCCAAATCGCCGGAAATCATTTCAATCACCGAATTCGGCAGAGTGAGCGAATGGTTCGGGCCGACATTCAGCAGATCGTGAACCGTCAATCCGTGGCTCACCAGGAAGATCGCAAGGTCCCCTACAACCTTGCTCGAAGGGGTGACTTTGACGATATCGCCGAAAGCCATGTTCACGTCCGCGTACGTCCGCGCAATTTGCGGCCACTTCTCCCCAAGGCCCATCGAGGAGGCCTGCTCTTTCAGATTGGTGTATTGCCCGCCTGGCATCTCGTGTAAATACACCTCGGCGGTTCCCGATTTCGGCGCGCTATCAAAGGGGAGGTACCACGTGCGCACAGTCTCCCAGTAGTCCGCGCAGATATTGAGCGCCTCGATGTCCACTTCGGTCTGGCGCTTGGTATTCGCCAGCGCGGCCACCACGGAATTCAGATTGGGCTGCGAAGTAGTGCCGCTCATGGATGCGATCGCCCCGTCAGCGGCGTCGACGCCGGCATCCGCGGCCTTCAGGATGGATGAGGCGTTGATGCCGCTCGTGTCGTGCGTATGGAAGTGGATGGGCAGTCCTATCTCTTCGCGCAGCGCCTTCACCAGTTTCTCGGCGGCATAGGGTTTGCACAGTCCCGCCATATCCTTGATGGCAAGCACGTGCGCGCCCATCCGTTCCAATTCCTTTGCCATCTTCACGTAATAGGCGAGCGGATACTTGTCGCGTTTCGGGTCCAGAATGTCACCCGTATAACAGATTGCCGCCTCGCAAACGCTCTTCGTCTTCCGGACGGCATCCATCGAAACCTTCAGGTTCGGCAGCCAGTTCAGCGAATCAAACACGCGGAAGATATCGATGCCCTGTTCCGCCGCCTCAAAAATAAACTCGCGAACCACGTTGTCCGGATAGGCTGTGTAACCCACGGCGTTGGAAGCGCGCAGCAGCATTTGGAAACAGATATTCGGAATCGCTTCCCGCAGCCGTGCCAGCCGTACCCAAGGGTCCTCGTGCAGAAATCTCAACGCCACATCGAACGTGGCGCCGCCCCACATCTCCAGACTGTACAGATTGTGCAGGTGATGCGACACGTAATTGGCAATCCGCATCATGTCGTACGTGCGAACGCGCGTCGCCATCAACGACTGGTGTGCGTCACGGAAGGTTGTGTCCGTGAGCAGCAGCCGCTTCTGCTTGCGCGTCCATTCCGCGAACTTCTCCGCCCCCATTTGCAGCAGTAACTGGCGCGTCCCTCCCGGTGGCGCCAGCGGATTATGCGCCGGGGCAACCGCCTCCTTGATGACGGCAGGCTTCGTCTTCTTGGCCACCTCCGGGTTGCCGTTGACGATAACATCACCGAGATAGGTCAGAAGCCGTGTGGCACGGTCACGCCGGGGGGTAAAGCGGAACAGTTCCTTGTGCTCGTCCAGAAAGCTCGTAGTGACTTCGCCGCGCTCGAATTTCGGATGATTGACGACGTTCTCAAGGAACGGGATGTTCGTCTTGATGCCCCTGATACGAAACTCGCGCAATGCCCGGTCCATGCGCTGGCACGCCACGGGAAACTCGCGCCCCCACGCTGTCATCTTCACCAGCAGCGAATCATAGTACGGAGTAATGACGGCTCCGCCGTAGGCCGACGCCCCATCCAGGCGGATGCCGAATCCAGCCGGCGAACGGTACGTATGAATCTTGCCGTAATCCGGGATGAAGTTATTCTCCGGATCCTCAGTGGTCACCCTGCATTGCAGCGCGTAGCCGTGGAGCGGGATGTTCTCCTGCCGCGGAAGCATCATCTCACTCCCGTGCAGCGTGCATCCCCGGGCCACCTGAATCTGCGCGCGCACAATGTCGATGCCCGTCACCATCTCCGTGACGGTGTGCTCCACCTGTATCCGCGGGTTCACTTCAATGAAAAACCATTCGCCCGTATCTACATCGACGAGAAACTCCACCGTGCCGGCGTTATAGTAGTCCGCCGCGCGCGCCAGAGAAACCGCGGCTTCGGCCAGTTCGCGCCGGATGGATTCCTTCAACCCCACTGCCGGGGCCACTTCCACCACCTTCTGGTGCCGCCGCTGCACGGAACAATCGCGCTCATACAGGTGGAGAATGTTGCCGTGCTTGTCGCCCAGAATCTGCACTTCCACGTGCCGCGCGCGGCGAATGTAGCGTTCCATGAAGAGCGCATCGTTGCCGAACGCATTACCCGCCTCGAGCCGCGCCTCTTCGAAACGCGCGGGCAGGTCCGTGGCCTTCTCCACCACGCGCATCCCGCGTCCGCCGCCTCCGAAAGCGGCTTTGATGATCAGCGGAAACCCGATCTGCCCTGCGATGGTGAGCGCGGATTCCACCTTGTTCAGCGGTTGATCGGCGCCTGGGACCACGGGGATCCCGGCCTTTTGCGCCAACTGGCGGGCAGCCCGCTTGTCTCCCAGGAGTTCCAGCAATTCGGGGCTGGGGCCGATGAACGTGATGCCGGAAGCCGCACAGGCGCGGGGCAGGGCGGGGTTTTCAGACAGGAAGCCATATCCCGGGTGGATGGCGTCGACGCCCTTCTCTACAGCGAGCGCGACAATGCCTTCCACGTCCAGGTATGCTTGGACCGGGCCCATTCCTTCGCCAATCAAGTACGCTTCGTCAGCCTTGAAGCGGTGCAGGCTCAGCCGGTCTTCTTTCGAATGGACGGCTACCGTTCGGATTCGTAACTCGTTGGCTGCGCGGAAGATGCGTATGGCGATCTCTCCGCGGTTGAGTGCAAGCAGTTTCTTCATGTAAGAACTTCAGGGTGGGAGTACTTTTTTGAGCGTAACATGGAACGTTCACCCCACCGAAACCGTATTAACAGGGAAACGAGACTACACGTCCGTGAGGTGAAACCATGAACCGGCTTGCAGGAAGCGTCATCCTGGCAACGTGCCTCGTTCTCAGCGGCTGCGACATCGAAGGATTCGATGGCGGCATCCGCGAGAAAGAGGACTTTCATTACAGCTACGATCTCAAAACCGGCGGCAGGCTCGAGTTGGAAAGCTTCAACGGAAGCATCGAGATCGCCGGTTGGGATAAGAACACTGTCGAGATCAACGGTACCAAGCAGGCTGCTACACGCGGCCTGCTGAACGAGATTAAAATCGATATCGTCTCCTCACCCGATTCCATTCGCGTGCGCACCGTCCGCCCCCTCGGCCGCCACGGCAGCATGGGTGTAAAGTATGTCCTCAGTGTGCCCCGTAAAGTGATTCTCGAACGCATCGCGAGTTCGAATGGAAGCATTCGCGTTCGCGACCTCGAAGGGAGCGCGCGGCTGAAGACTTCCAACGGCAGCGTACACGCTACCAATCTCAAGGGAGATATCGAGGCCGGTACTTCGAACGGAGCCGTGGAGCTTGCCGATTTCACCGGAGGAGCCACGCTTCACACTTCGAACGGCAGTATTCACGCCACGGGAGTGCGCGGCTTCTTTGAAGCCACCACATCCAACGGAGCCATCGACGCGCAGGTAGTGGAAGCCAGCGGAAGACCGATCAAGGCCGACAGTTCCAACGGGAGAATCAACCTTACTGTCGAATCGCTCAAAGGGAGCGACGTGCAGGCATCCACCAGCAATTCCTCCATCACCGTCCGCCTCCCCTCATCGCTCAATGCCCGCCTCAAGGCGAGCACTTCGAATTCCAGCATCAACAGCGAATTCGATCTCACCGTCCACGGCAGCCTCTCGAAGAACCGCCTCGATGGAACCATCGGTTCCGGCGGACCCCTCATCAA
>JADLBD010000092.1 GCA_020847975.1 Bryobacterales bacterium
CCCTCGAATACACCATCCACGGAGACAACCTCCAGGTGGCCCGCCTCAAACTCCAGGCCGGCCAGGAGGTCTACGCCGAAGCCGGCAAGATGGTCTACAAGACCGCCAACATCAGTTGGGAAACACGCATGGCCGGGCAATCCCTCGGCGACAAGCTCTGGGGAGCCTTCAAACGCAAACTGATGGGCGAATCCCTCTTCATGACCTATTTCCGCGCCTCGAGCCCCGGCGAGGTCGGCTTCGCAGGCAACTACCCCGGACGCATCCAGGCCTTTTCCCTCGCTGCCGGCCAATCCTGGCTCGTGCAGCGTGACGCCTTCCTCGCCGCCCAAACCACCGTCACCCTCAACATCGCTCTGGTGAAGAAACTCGGAGCCGGCATCTTCGGCGGCGAAGGCTTCATCCTCGAGAAACTCACCGGCCCCGGCACTGTTTTCATCCACGCCGGAGGCGATCATATCGAGTTCATCCTTGCTCCTGGCGAGAGCATCCAGGTGGACACCGGCTGTATCGTCGCCTTCGAAGAGAGTGTCAACTACGATATCCAGTTCGTCGGCTCCATCAAGACCGCCGTCTTCGGCGGAGAGGGTATCTTCCTCACCACCCTCACCGGTCCGGGAAAGGTGATCGTGCAGAGTATGACCCTCGAAAAGCTGCGCCGCGAACTCACCCCCATGCGCTCAGGCGGCGATGAGCGCAACCCGCTCGGCGCATTGGGCGGTATCCTCTCTAGTGAGGATTAAAAGCCCATGCGCCGTGAACTGCTGCTCCCAGTCGGCATCGGCGTCGTCATCGTCGCCATCGTCGCTGCCGTTGTCCTCAAGGTCAACCTCGGCTCCCACATGGTGCTCGATAGCAGCATCAAGTCCGTCCGCACCGTCGCCCTCGATCAGGCTTCCGCCATGGTCATCGATTTCCGCCTCACCAATCCCGCCGATTACCCCTTCGTCGTTCGCACCGTCAGCCTCATTGCCGAAATCGACGGCAAGCCAGTCGAGGGGGCCGTCGTCGCCGATGTGGATGCCAAACGACTCATCGACTATTACCCAGCTTTCGGTCCCAAGTACAACGACACCCTTCGCATGAAGGACCGGATCAATCCCGGCCAGACCATGGATCGCATGGTAGCCGCGCGCTTCGAGGTTCCCGAAGCGAAACTCCAGGCGCGCACCCGGCTGACGCTGCGCATCGAAGAAGTGGATGGCCAGGTCACCGAGATCGTGGAAAGGAAGCATTGAGCGGTTGACGCGAGACCCCAAAGTCGGGTATCCCTATCAAAGTAGTAGAATTGAACAGGGAATGAACATCTCCGTCAAAGCGGACTACGCCCTTCAGGCGATTCTTGACCTCTCCATGCAACCCCGCGGCGAACCCGTTCGCATCGCCGACATCGCCCGCCGCCAGAAGATTCCCCAGAAGTTTCTCGAACTCATTCTGGCCGCGCTCAAGCAGGGCGGCTTCGTCGAATCGCGGCGCGGCGCCGAGGGCGGCTATCTGCTTGCCCGCTCCGCCGACTCCATCATGGTGGGCGAGGTCATCCGCTACATCGACGGAGCCCGTAGCCGCGCCGCCGCCACCCGGCGCAAAGCAGACACCCCCTTTGCCGACATGTGGCGCCGCGTCGAGGATTCCGTCTCCTGCGTCATCGACCAGACCAGCTTCGGCGATCTGGGCCGATCCTGGCAGGAAAAGCAATCAAAATACGTCCCCAACTGGGAAATCTAGGAGAATGCTGTGATCTTTAACGACAATTCATTCAGCATTGGTAGAACCCCGCTCGTCAAGCTGAACCGTGTCACTGATGGGGCTTCCGCTACCGTGCTCGCCAAGGTGGAAGGCCGCAACCCCGCCTATTCAGTCAAATGCCGCATTGGCGCGTCCATGGTCTGGGACGCCGAAAAGCGCGGCATCCTCAAACCCGGCAAGGAGATCATCGAGCCGACCAGTGGAAATACAGGTATTGCCCTCGCCTTTGTCGGAGCCGCCCGCGGCTACCCTGTCACCCTCACCATGCCCGAAACCATGTCCCTCGAACGCCGCAAAGTAGTGAAGGCATTCGGAGCAAAATTGGTGCTCACGCCCGGTTCCGAGGGCACAAAGGGAGCAGTCGCCGCGGCCGAGCAGATCGCCGACTCCGATCCCAACCGCTACGTTCTTCTCCAGCAGTTCAAAAATCCCGCCAACCCCGATATCCACTTCAAAACCACGGGTCCCGAGATCTGGGAGGACACCAACGGAGCCATCGATGTGCTCGTCTCCGGCATTGGCACCGGCGGCACCATCACCGGAGTATCCCGCTTCATCAAGCACGAGAAAGGCAGGAAGATCCTCGCTGTCGCCGTCGAACCCGTCCGCAGTCCCGTCATCACCCAGACGCTTCGCGGCGAACCCTTGAAGCCCGGTCCTCACAAAATCCAGGGCCTCGGAGCCGGCTTCGTTCCGGACACGCTGGACCTCTCCATCGTGGATCAGGTGGAGCAGGTCACCGACGAGGAGTCGATCGAAATGGCCCGCCGCCTCGCGCGTGAGGAGGGCCTTCTGAGCGGAATTTCCTGCGGAGCCGCCGCCGCCGCCGCCGTCCGTCTGGCAAAACAGCCCGAGTTCAACGGCAAGACCATCGTGGTCATCCTTCCCGATGCCGGCGAGCGCTACCTCAGTTCGCCGCTCTTTGAAGGCATGTTCAACGACTAGGCTCCGGCGCCTTCTCCTCGATCATCTTCGCCCCTACCAGTCCGGCGGCCAGATACCCCACCCATGCCGTGAACATGTACGGCAGGGTATAGGCCGCCGGAAAGCCATACCAGTTCCAGTAGGAAAGGTTGGTTGCCATCACCGCCATGAATCCCGCCACCGCGTAAAACCCCAGCCTGCCGGCGTAGCTTCCTAATCGCGTCAGCGAAAGCAGGTACGCTGCCGCCAGTGCCTGTAGCAACTCTGCCAGAAACTCGATCCCGAGCAATCGTCCAAACGAGAACTCCCGCTTCGGAAAATAGACCAGAATCCCCGACGGCCCTGACGCCAGCTTTCGCTCATTCTCCTCCATGCTCGCCGCCGGATTCATCTTCGGAAACATGTAGAAACCCCGCTCGTTGAGCGTCGTTTGCAGGGTACTGAGCAGCGCCTGGTCATTGTCAATCTGCCGTATACCCGCCTCGCCCAAAGGCAGCGCCATGTGCGCGATCGAAGACCAGACGAACATCGCCACTGCCCCCAACACACCCGCCGGCAATACTCTCCTGTTCATTTGCCCCTCCTTTCGGGACTCGGATCAGGACAGTATAGTCTCTCTCCGCGGCGATGGCGCGACGACGGGAGTTTACACCTCGTCCGGCAGATGCCGCCTATTCCTTCTCGAGGAGATTTCTTCTCCAAGTCCCAGAACATAGGATTCCACCTCGTCCATGGACCGGAAAGCAATGCCTTCGCCCCGTTCAATCTCTGCAATGCCCTGATTGACGGCGCCGCGCAACCACTCGAGCCCGGCCGCCTCTTCGCGCTCATGCTGTTCCAGAAGACGCAAACCTTCCCGGACCACCTCACTGGCATTCCCATAGAGGCCGGACTTCACCTGGACTTCGACAAACTTGTCAAGGTGGTCGGTCAAATCAATGTTTCGCGTGGGCACGATATAACGATACCTTTCCTTTCTATCCCGCCTTCCGCAACTCCACCGCGAAAGCGTCCAGCGCCACACCCTTCTGTACATTCCGCCGCGCGAACTCCACCAGTTCGTCCACCTTCTCCGTCGCCTTCCGCATCCACTCGAGCGTAGTCCCGCCCGCGATGCGCGAAAGCTGCGCCTGCAAATCCGGGTTCCGCTTCGGCGCAATGCCCTCCCGCAGCAGCAGCACATCCTCCAGCAGCATGTAGAGCGTCTTCAGGTAGAACTCCAGTTTCTCCGTCTTGCTCGCCGAAATCGATTCGCTATGCTTCACCCATGCCGAAAAATGCGCCTGGCCGCTCGCCACTTCGAGCAGCGTCACCATGCGCTTCCGCCGCGTATCCCACAACTCCAGATCGAGCGTCACCGCCAGCCCCGGAGATCCAGCCGCCAGCATCACCCGGCGTTCACCCGCACTCCATCCGCGCGTCTTCGCGAACTCCGCCATCTCTTCATCGCTCAGCGTTGTCATATGAAAAATGAGCGAACGCGACCGGATCGTCGGCAACAGGTCCGCGAAATTCTCCGCCGTCATCACCACCACCAGGTGCGCCGGCGGTTCCTCCAGAATCTTCAGCAGCGAGTTCGCCGCCTGTTCATTCGCCCGGTCAATGTGGTCGATCAGGAACACCCGCCGCCGCCCCTTCAGCGGACTGAACTGCGCCCGCTCCTTCAGCAGCCTCATCTGCTGAATCGTAATCTGCCGCAGCGGCCCGTCCGGCGGGAACGTCAGAAAATCCGGATGCGTCGAGAACACCAGCGGATCGTCGGCGCGCTTCTCGCTCGGCAGTTTCTCCCGCTCCGCCATCCTCTCGACGTTGCCCTCGAGGCTCAAATCGTCCTGTTCTATCTTCTCCGCGTCCCCAAGCACCGCCGCCGCGAATCGCCGCGCCAGCGTTGCTTTCCCCACTCCTTCCGCGCCGGCCAGCAGAAGAGTCTGCGGAATCCGGTCTTGCCGGATCATGTTCTTCAGGGCCTGGGCGGCATTCGCGTTGCCGTGGAAGTCCGGGAAAATGCGCTCCGTCATGGCTTCATGGCCGCGTTGACCGTTTCCGAAAGCTGCGCCAGGCGGTACGGCTTCTGGAGAAATGCCCTCGCCCCCGCGTCAATCAAAGCATCCACACTCGGGTCCTGATTGTATCCGCTCGACAGCACCACCCTCACCTTCGGGTTGATCTCGCGCAATTGCTCGAACACCTGCTTCCCGCTCAACTCCGGCATGATCAGATCCACAATCACCATATCGATGTCCGCGCTGCGGCGCCGGTAATACTCCACCGCCTCTCGCGACGACCCCAGACAGATGGCGTGGTAGCCGAGATTCTTCAACATCCTCGCCGCTACCTGCCGCACCACCTCCTCATCGTCCACCACCAGCACCGATCCCTTCCCTCGCGACGGAGCCGACGTCCCATCCCCGGCGAGTTTCGCGCTGCGCTCCGACGCCAGCGGGATCAACAGGTGGAACCGTGTCCCCGGATCGCACTCCAGGTCGATCCGCCCTCCATGGCTCCGCACGATGCTCTGCACCACCGTCAGCCCCATCCCTGTCCCCTTGCCCGGAGCCTTGGTCGTGAAGAACGGCTCAAAAATCCGCTCCCGCAGGTGGATGGGAATGCCGATCCCGTTGTCGATCACCGAGACCTTCACGTGCTTTCGCGCCGTCGAGGTTGCCAGCGTCAGCGTCCCCCCGTGCGGCATCGCATCCCGGGCGTTCAATGCCAGGTTTAGAAACACCTGGAACATCTGGCTCGGATCCCCCATCACATGCGCCGACACCGCCTCGAACTGCGGCTCGATGCGGATATTCTTGTCGATGGTGTGCCGCAGCAGATCCGCAACCTCCGTCAGCGTCTGATGCAGATCGATCCGTACCCGCTTCGGCGACGTGGGGCGCGCGAATCCCAAAAGCTGCATCGACAGTTGCGACGCCCGGTCCGCCGCCTTTTCGATCACCTCCAGCGCTTCCACCACATGGCACGGCGCCGCGGGTTCTTCCCGCAGCAGGCTCACATAACCGACAATCGCCGTCAGCAGGTTGTTGAAATCATGCGCCACGCCCCCCGCCAGTGACCCGATCGCCAGCATCTTCTGCGATTGCGCCAGTTGGGCCTCCAGTTCCTCCACTCTCCGGCGCAGGGATTCCACCTCGCCCGAGACGGAGGCACCCGGAGGTGCCGCGGTGAATTCCGACATTGTTGTCTAAAGTCCGTTTAGAAAAGGTACAGCGGTACACCGGGTTCAGGCTCTGTTTCGGGTACTGTAACCTCTGCCTGCTCCTTGATTTGTCGCAGGAACAGTCCCGTATCGCCGAGATAGACTTCCAACTCGGCCGGCCGCGCGATCGAGCCCTGGATCAGGGCCTCCGAAAGCGGGTCTTCGATATACTTCTGCAAGGCGCGCCGCAGCGGCCGCGCGCCGTAACTACGGTCCGTACAGGTCTTCTCGAGAATATACCGCGCCGCATCCACCGCCAGGCGGATGGTCAACTGCTTCGAAACCAGGTTCAGATTCACCTGTCCCACCAGCAGTTCGATGATCTTCAACAGGTCTTCGTCCGAGAGCGGGCTGAACAGGATAGTCTCATCCAGGCGGTTCAGAAACTCCGGATTGAAGGCGCGCTTCACCTCGCTCATCACCTGCTCTTCCACCTTCGGAGCCATCCCCGGACCCACCGGTGCCGCAAAGCCCATCGGCGACTTCTTGTCCAGGAACCGCGCTCCCAGGTTCGAAGTCATGATGATGATCGTGTTCTTGAAGTCCACCGTGTTGCCCAATCCATCGGTCAACTGGCCGTCTTCAAACACCTGCAACAGGATGTTGTACACATCCGGATGCGCCTTCTCGATTTCGTCCAGCA
>JADLBD010000093.1 GCA_020847975.1 Bryobacterales bacterium
CATATCAATGGCGAGCACCGGCTGGCAATTCAGCACCGCTGAAACAGCGCCTGGAGCAAGCGCAAGGTGATTACGATCAACCACGCGCGCGGCGGGGTCCACGAGCCTGACGAATTTTCCGGTTCTGCTCGCGGCGACGGCCGCGCACCTGAAGACGGTAGGGCACGGGGGCAGCGTCGGGAAGGCGGACGGGAGCGACATCCTGTTCACGGCTGCGGACGGTTTCGTTTCGCGGCAATCACACTGTGAATCAAATCGTTTTCGCTCACCACCCATCAACCACCTATCAAATTCCCTCTTGACAATTCATGTTAGCGCCACTAATATTAATTTAAAATGATCTCCGCTGCCCCTGGGAAACGGTCCTATCGCATGGAAGCTCGCGCCAAGACCGCCGAGCAGACCGTGGACAGGATCCTCGACGCCGCATTCTCCCTCTTCCGCTCACGGCCTTTTCAGGAAGTGACCCTACGGGCAATCGCCGGTGCCTCGGGTGTGACCTTGCAGACCGTTCTCAGAAGGTTCGGTTCCAAGGAGCAACTTTTCATGGAAGCCGCACAGCGTCAGATGGAAATCATCTTCAACGCCCGCAGGGTGAGTCCGCCGGCAAACATCGCGACGGTCATAGCTACTATCGTGGCCAGTTATGAAGAAATGGGCGACCTGAACTGGAGCGGTGTGTCGCAGGAAGGTCACTTTCCGTTGATCAAAGATCTGTTCGACAAGGCGCGTGCCGGGCATCGCCACTGGATTGAGAACTGCTTTGCGGACGTCATCGGACCGGTAAAGGGAGGGGAACGCGAGCGCCGGGTTTACCTCCTGTTTGCCGCAACCGATTTTTACATGTGGAAGCTCTTTCGGCGTGATCTGGGAATGAGCCGCGCTTCCACTACGGCGCGAATGACCGATCTGGTGAACGCGCTCGCGCGCGATTTCAGGAGGGGCAATGAAGAGGTTCTTGTTCGTCATGGTGGAGGGCGGGGGTAATGTTCCCGCGCAGATGTCCATTGCGCGTCGTCTCGCCGTACGCGGGCACGACGTCCATGTGCTGGCTGACCGTTCGATAGAGCGCGAAGCCTTCAGAGCAGGTTGCCGGTTCCACACGTTCGTGCACGCGCCGCAAATCAACATGCGCGACAGGCGGGAAGATGTCATTCGCGACTGGGAGCCGGCAACGCCGCCGGCACAGGTCCGCCGGATTGGAGAGCGCCTGATGTTCGGACCGGCCGCCGCATACGCGCGCGACGTCATCGAGGCCGCCGAGCAAGTGCGTCCCGATGCACTCGCGGTCGACTGCCTGTCGCTCGGAGCCATCGCCGGAGCAGAGAAATCAGGGATTCCCTCCGCGCTGCTCATCCATTTTCTGATTCATCCACCCGTCGACGGAGTGACGCCCTTCGGACTCGGGCTCCACCCGGCCCGCGGGCCACTCGGACGGCTGCGCGACCGCGCGCTCCGGTCGGTGATGAGGCGTATGTTCGCTTTCGGGCTGGCGCCGCTGAACGAGGCGAGGCGGCAGCTTGAACTGCCTCCCCTGCGCGATGTTTTCGATCAATTCCTGACTCCACGCCGGCGGCTCGTCCTCACTTCGCGGGAATACGATTTCGCGCCGGAACCCCTGCCGGAGCAGGTGCGCTACGTGGGGCCCCGGTTGGACGATCCTCTCTGGCCGGAACAATGGACCCCGCCATGGCCAGAAAACACGCCTGACCCGCTCGTGGCCGTATCCCTCGGCTCCACCTACCAGCGCCAGGAAAAGACCTTCAGCGCCATTATCGAAGCGCTCGGCCGCCTCCCCGTGCGTGGTTTCGCAACGCTCGGTGAGATTGGGCCCCCGGCATCTTGTCCGCCGAACGTGGTGATCGCCAGGTCCGCTCCCCACGCTGCCGTACTGCCGCTCGCCTCGGCTGTCGTGTGCCACGGTGGTCATGGAACCGTCATGAAAGCCCTCGCCCACGGCTTGCCGGTTCTCGTGATGCCGTTCGGACGCGATCAGAAGGACAACGGCGCCCGTGTGGAAGTGGCGGGAGCAGGCCTTTCGCTACCGCCAGGTTCGGATCCAGCCCGCATTGCCCGTGCCGTCCTGCGCTTGCTCGAGGAGCCCAATTTCCATGAAGCCTCACAACGGTTGGCCGCCGTCATTGCCCGTGATGGGAAAGAAGACCGCGCCGTATTCGAAATGGAGGCGCTGGCAAGCGAACACAGCGCACACGAAGTTGCACCGAATCCACATCCACTCGGGCGACGGGGAACAGTCGATGATCATGCCACAGTGGCATGACGAAGTGGGATGCCTTTAAGGACTGCGAGTTCGAGTTCTTTGACGAGGAGCGGAAGTTCCCGATAGCCGTGCACTCGGTTCCAGCGAGATTCGGCATAGAGTAGTCCACTACCGGCCCAGGGCAGATACTGATCGCCCCCTTGCCAACGCTTGACATTGCGACAAACGGTTTCCACTACCGGGAAGGTGGACTCGATCAGGTTGGTGCTGGCCAAACTGGTTCTCAACATGGGGGGAACCCGTAGGCGATGAACCGCCAGGGTCTCCTCCAAACCTTCATCCAAACTGCGTGCCGCACTGGGATTCAAATCCATCAATTCCCGCAGCAGCAGATCCAATCCCCGCCGGGCATCGCCATATTCGCGCATTCCATAGGCGCTGTGGAGTTTCTGGCGAACGTGCCCCTTCGGCACTCGCGAGGAATGACCCTACTTTGCTTGCCAAGAGTGACCCAGCACCGCCCGGGAGTGGGTGCGAGATTTGCAACTCGACAAGAAGGATCAGACCTGCGACGCAGTGAAACTGACATCGCAGCATGGGGTGATTTCGGGGTGTTTGAATGGGGTGGCGCACCCGGATATGATCGCATCGTTGACTACCCAGGTGACGCCGCCGGGACAGCCGGTAGTGGTGGTGATTACAAGTTCGCCGGTGTGGTTTCCACTGATAGTGGACGGAGTAAGTTGCACGACGACTTACACGACGGTGTGCAGTTACACTTGGACTCCCGGTACGCAGCACACGATTTCCGCGCCGAGCGTGCAGGTGGGCGGGACAGGGACGCGGTACCGGTTTGCGGGATTGTCGGATGGGGAAGCGATTTCGCACACGGTGACGGCTCCGTCAGCGGCATCGAATCTTACGGCGAACTATGGGACGTGGTATTTGCTGAGCCTGGCGGTGACGCCCGCGGGGGCGGGGAGCATCGCGGCGAGCCCGAGTTCCGCGGATGGGTATTACCGGAGCGGGGCGGCGGTGCAGGTGTCGGCGACGCCGGTGACGGGGCGGCAGTTCCTGGGATTTAATGGCGCTTTGAGCGGCACGAATACACCGCAGTCGTTAACTGTGAGTGGCCCGTTGGCAGTGAGCGCAATTTCACGTCCTTGACTGCACCCGATTTCACAATCAACGTCAGTCCTCCCCAGAACATGCCATCGGGGCAACTCGTCAACGCTATCCCGGTGACAATCACGCCCCTGAATGGGTTCTCCTCAGCGGTAAATCTCACATGGACGAACACCTCGACCTGGCCGACTGGTTCACTGCCCCAGCGCACATTTCCCCGTTCCGGGTTAGCTTGATTCTTCGGGCCTACCAGTGCCGTTGCCTCGCAGTTCATCACTGCCTCGGCTACCGGCAACGCATCCGCGAGGCCCACCAGCGGCTGCTGCGAAGAATCGCCGAAACGCCATCACCGAAAAGACAGAGCGACACACCGTCCGGAGAATAACCCGGTCCCGCGGCCACTCACTCCACAGAGTGCACTACGACACCATCGTCAAGGAGTTGCTGCTCCACCGCCCGGATCTCGTCCTCCGCCTGCTGCTCGGCGAATCGGTGTCCGTGAGCCGCATTCTCACCTCGGAACTCCCCAAGGTCGAGAATCTGCGCCCGGACCTGCTGCTCGAACTGGCCGACGACCGGATTGTTCACCTTGAACTCCAGGCCCAACCCACCGGGCTCTTCGGTCACCGCATGCTCGGCTACCGGCAGCGCATCCGCGAAACCTACCAGCGCATCCCCATCCAGGTAGCCTTATGGCTCGGCAAAGGACCGGTGGGCATCCCCGACGGAATCATCGAACC
>JADLBD010000094.1 GCA_020847975.1 Bryobacterales bacterium
CTTCTCCGCGTGGACGCCCGTGCTGACGAGCGTTCCAATCAGGATCCCGATGGAAAGCGTGAACATCAGCAGGCTGATGCTCAGAAACTTCTGTTGACGTGCTTTATCCAGGAAATTCATAGTGTGTTAACCGCCTCCCCGAGGGGCTGTTGTTCTTCATTATAATCCTCGCCATCCGGCTTGCTTGCGCACACCGGCGGCCGGCCCACCCGCGCCTGGAAGGCTACTTCAGAAGATGCCGCGAAGGGCCAACCGGTTTCAACTCCACAATCAGGACACCTGCCAGAATGAGAACCGCCCCCAGCAGCGCCTTTCCGGCCAGGACCTCTCCCTCGGCCAGAAACGCCGTCATCGCCGCCGAAACAGGTTCCAACGCAAAGATCAGCGCCGCGCGTGTCGGCGTTGTGTGCCGCTGCGCCCAGGTCTGCACCGTGAACGCCAACGCGGTGGCCAGCAATCCCGTGATCACCACCCCGCTCACCAACTGCCGGTTCCAGACCAGTTTCACCGGCTCGGCCCAGCCACAGACGGCCAGGGCCAGAATCGCCGTCACCACGATTTGCGTGACGCTCAGAAGTTCGAAAGACGCGACCGGCGACCATCGTCCCAGAACCAGAATGTGGCAGGCAAAAGCAACCGCACAGCATAGCGTCAGCGCATCTCCGTAACCTGTCGTGAAGCCGGCGAAGCGGCCTCCATGCAAGGTCAGCAACGCCAGCCCCGCGGTGGCCACCACTACGCCGATCCCTTCGGAGAGGTGTGGCGCCCTCCTATAGACGAGAGCTGACAAAAAAGGTACCAGCACCGTCGTCAGCCCCGTGATGAAGGCGGATCTCGAGGGCGTCGTGTAGCGCAATCCGAGCGTCTGAAGAAAGTAGCCCAACATCAGACACAAACCCGCGAGCAGCCCGCCTTGTAGCGAAATCCATCGCAAATGCCCCTGCCAGCGCAGCCGGCCGCGGAACATCACCAGCAGCGCCGCTGACGCCAGCGAAAAGCGCATTGCCAGAAACACAAGAGTGGAGGCCTGCTCGATGGCGTTCTTCACCACCACGAACGTCGCCCCCCAAAGGATGGTGACCGCCACCAGCGCCAGTTCCGCGCGGCTTCGCTCCGGCCATCTCGTCATGCCGACAGCAGCAGGCACAGCGTCAGAAGAACCCGCTGCAAACCCAGTTCGCGCCCTTGAGGGTCAAACCATTCCTCCGGTGTGTGGGCGCCTCCACCGCTACCCCCGGCCCCGATGGATACTGCCTCCAACCCCATCGAGAGCGGGATGTTCGCATCCGTGGAGGCGCAATCCATGTGAGCGCGGATGCCGAGATGGGCATCCACCGCCCGCAGGAAGGGCAAAATCCGCGCATCGCCCGCGAGTCCGCCGCCCGGCCTCGACCCGATCTCGCGTATCCTGCCTTGCACCCTTCCCCCGGCCGACCGTTCGTTCTCTACTTCGATCGCCCGTTCCACGGCCACCGTCAGGCCGCGCGCCAGATCCTCGATCCGGCCCGCCTCCTCTGACCGTAAATCGAGTTTAGCCCGCGCCGAGGAGGGAATCGAGTTCACGCTGACCCCGCCTTCGATTATTCCGAAATTGTAGGACGATCGCGCCGCGCCCGGCCCGTTTTCAAACTGCGCCTCCGTGAACAGGTGGATCGCGCGGCTTATTGCGTGAACGGGATTCGCGTTCCCGTGGTCGCTCCAGGAATGCCCGCCCGGCCCCTGGATGACCACCTCGAACCTCTTGCTGGCCAGCGCCTTGCAAGTGATGTGTTCGGTGCCGGGGCCATCCAGCACGAGATAGGAGCGAATCCGGTTCGCCAGCGGCGACTGCCGGCAGAGGAACCGCATTCCGCTGAGATTCCCTTCGCCCTCCTCGCCGACATTTGCCACCAGCAGCAGCGAACTGCCGCTCTCGACCGCTACCGGACGTTCCTTCCAGCAGGAAGCAATCGCCAGCAATGCCGCCAACCCGGCGCCATTGTCCGATACGCCGGGTCCGTGAAAACGCCCGTCCGGCCCGATGCGCACGTCCTCGATGTGGCGCGGCGAGAGCACCGTGTCGAGGTGCGCGGTGAGAGCCACGAACGGTCCCTCCCGGTTTCCGTCCGGATAAGCGACCACATTCCCCGCGCGGTCGATCCTCGCATCCCAACCGAGCCCCTTGAACTGCGCGGCGATCCATTCGGCCCGCTTCTCTTCAAAGAAGGTGGGCGCGGGCACGCGGCATAACTGCAGATGCTGCTCGTTAGTCCACTGC
The DNA here is from genome assembly GCA_020847975.1 of Bryobacterales bacterium. GTDB lineage: Bacteria > Acidobacteriota > Terriglobia > Bryobacterales > Bryobacteraceae > CADEFT01. The sequence continues at coordinate 2,258 of JADLBD010000094.1, forward strand.
CGGTTGCGGTGGAAGTGCTGGAAACACTGCCGCACCCCCTGAGCCGATGCCAGTTCGTCCACCGCCCGCTGCAGGCGGATGTCCGGTTTCCCGTTGAGCTTTCTGATCGCCTCCAGCGGCCCGGCCATGTGTTAGGTCTGCGCGGTTTTCCGCTGGTCCATCGGCACGAAATCGCGCCGTGCCGCTCCCAGGTAAAGCTGCTTTGGCCGAGCGATTTTCTGATCGCTATCCAAGAGCATCTCTTCGTAGTGTGTAAGCCACCCTACCGTGCGCGGAATCGCGAACATCACCGTGAACATCTCCGAGGGAATCCCCATGGCTTCATAGATGATTCCGGAGTAGAAGTCGACGTTCGGATACAGCCGCCGTTTGATGAAATATTCGTCCTCGAGGGCGATGCGCTCCAGTTCCACGGCAATGTCGATCAACGGATTGCGCCCGGTCACTTCAAACACCTCGTCAGCGGCCCGTTTGATGATGCGGGCCCGCGGATCGTAGTTCTTGTAGACGCGATGTCCGAAGCCCATCAGACGTCCTTCGCCCGCTTTGACTCGCTCGATGAACTCGGGGATCTTGTCCTTGCTTCCGATGGCCCGAAGCATCTTCAGCACCGCTTCATTGGCTCCGCCGTGAAGCGGTCCGTAAAGCGCAGCCGCCGCGGCGGCAAGGGAGCTGTAAGGATCGGTGTTCGCGCTGCCGACGCTGCGCATCGCCGTGGTGGAACAGTTCTGCTCATGATCGGCATGGAGAATGAAGAGAATGTCGAGCGCGCGCTCCATGACCGGATTGGGCTTGTACTTCACTTCCGTCTTCTTGTACAGCATGTTGAGGAAGTTGCCCGTGTAGCTCAGATCATTGTCCGGATAGGCGTACGGCATGCCTATGTTGTGGCGGTAGATGAAGGCGCCAATGGTAGGCGCCTTCGCAACCAGGCGGAAAAACTGCTTGCGGCGCTTCGCCGTGTCGAAGATGTCTTTCGCCTCGGGGTAGAAAGTGGCGAGCGCGGCGACGGTGCTGACGAACATCCCCATCGGATGCGCGTCATAGCGGAAGCCGTGCATGAACTGCTTCACGTTCTCATGGAGGATCGTGTGGTGGGTAATGTTATGGACGAACTCCTCGAGTTCTTTCTCGAGCGGCAGTTCTCCATGCGCCAGCAGGTACGCCACCTCGAGAAACGTGCATTGCTCCGCAAGTTGCTCGATCGGATAGCCCCGATACTCGAGAACTCCTTTGTCCCCATCGATGTAACAAATGCGGCTTTTGCAGGCTGCGGTGTTCATAAAACCGGGGTCATACGTGCATAACCCCGCGTCATCGTCTGATGCCTTGATCTGCCGCAGATCCGTGGCCTTGATCGCCCCGTTCTCTATCGCCACCGTGTAATTCTTGCCGGTGCGGTTGTCCGTTATGGTGAGGTTCTGGTTCGACATGCTTGCCGGTTTCCAATTCTATCGCTTTTTCTGGATTGCTCCCTGAAGGAGTTTGTCGATTTCGGCGGACAATGTCTTGACGCTGACGGTCCCATTGTCTGCTTCATCGTGATCGAAATCGTTCCGGATGAACCCGTCCTTATCGAGGAGAAACAGGTGCGGGAACCGCATTGTGGGGTTCTTCGGCGTCAGCTTCATGTAGGAGGCTGTCACCTGCCCGCAGTCGAACAACACCGGGCTGCTGATGCCATTCTCGCTGATGTACTTCCGCACGTTGTCGATGGAATCCGGTAGCGTCACTACGCTCAGCACTGCCACTTTGGCCCCGTACTTCGCCTTGATCTGCTCGAGGATTCCGCCCACTTTCTTGCAGTTCGGGCAGTCTGTCTTCATGAAATCGACAATCACCACTTTCCCTCGCAGATCCTGCGGGTCGTGCTGCGTCATGCTGCTGTCGGAAAGCGAGAAACCCGGGGCGCGGCGGTTGGAGAGGCTTCCCGAGGCAAACACCGGCACAATCAGACACAAGCTCAGCAGGGTATTGCAAACTGACCGCATAAACTCCAAGGTAGCACGCCCCGCCTTGCTGTCCCTATAGTAGTAGGCAGCATGGAGAACGAACTCACTGATCTCTTCACGGGATCCGCCGCGCGGCGGCTGGCCCAATATATGGATCGTATCCGCCTCTCCACCAACCGGCTTACGGAGGAGCAGGTCTGGATGCGTGGATCGGGCAACGAAAACGCGGTGGGCAATCTCCTACTGCACTTGGCCGGTAACGTGCGCCAGTGGATTGTCAGCGGGGTCGGCGGTGTTCCGGATGTGCGCCGGCGGGATGCCGAATTCGCCGCCTCGGGCGACATCCCAAAGTCAGAGATGCTCGCCGGCCTTCAATCCGCCGTAGACGAGGCGATTGCAGTCATTCAGGCCCAATCCGCGCTGCAACTGGGGGAAAAGGTGACCATCCAGGGTTACCAGATCTCCAAACTCGAGGCCATCTTCCACGTTGTCGAGCACTTCGCCCTGCATGCCGGGCAAATCATGTTCGCCGCCAAGATGTTCACTCACGAGGACCTTGGCTTTTACCGGCACTTGGGCGGCATTACGCACAGCCAGAAGACTCCCTGATCTCGAGCCATGAACGAAGAAATCACCTTTAGAAGCCTGTTCCCCGCGCTCCTCACGATGGCTTCGGCCATCTGCCTTTTCTGGCTTGCGGCCTGGCTCGTTACACGCGCCATCCGCCGTTCCGCTCGACAGGGCGCGACCGAGTATTCGCCCAACGTGGAACACTGGGCCAGCGAACTCACGCGGTTCGCCCGCCGGACTGCCTTCCTCCTCTCTCTGTTCGTCGCGGTCCTCACAATGCTCTACGGCGTGGGGATCACGGGCTTCCCCCTGTTGACCTGGAAGGACATCGCCTCCTGGTTCCGCTCCGCGGGAATCCCCATCGTTTTTATCGCGGGCAGCGCGTTCATCCTCCTCCGCGCCTTGCAACTGCTGGCGGCCCGCCTGCCGGGCTTCTTCGTGCCCGCGAACCTCTCCCTGCCGGAACGCGCCGAGCGCACCAAGCGGGTCGAGACACGCGGCCGGCTGTTCCGCTGGACTTCGAGCGCGGCGATTCTCTCCATCGCCGCACTCATGATCCTGCGCAAACTCGAGGTGGATGTCACGCCCATCCTGACCGGCGGAGCCATCGTTACCGTCGCCCTCGGGTTGGGCGCCCAAAACTACGTGCGCGACATCATCGGGGGGCTGTTCCTCATCCTCGAGGACCAGGTCCGCGTCGGCGACGTCGTCAACATCAACGGGAAGGGCGGCCAGGTGGAATCAATCCAACTGCGCACCATCACGCTCCGCGGTGAAGACGGCACCGTCCATATCTTTCCCAACGGCAGCATCAGCGGCATCTCGAACATGACAAAGAATTTTTCCTACTACGTGATCCCTCTCGGCATCGCGTATAAGGAAAATGTCGACCGCGTGATGGAACTGATTAAGGGAATCGGAGCGGATCTCCAGAAGGATCCTAAATTTTCCGAGAAGATTCTCGCTCCCCTGGAGATGATGGGCGTGGACGCCTTTGCCGACTCCGCGGTGATTATCAAATTTCGAATTAAGACCATTCCGCTCGAGCAATGGAGCGTCGGCCGCGAACTGCGCCGCCGCATCAAGAACACCTTCGACGCCCAGGGCATCGAACTGCCTTACCCCCACGTTTCAGTCTACACCGGCGAGGCCACCAGACCTTTTCCGATAAACCAGAAAGGCGGCTCCTGATAAAGGATCTCGCGAGAGCGGACCAGACCGGGGCAGGCGCCGTAGCACGCTGATCCCTCCAGCCGTCGCCCCTGTCTCCCGTCTCCCGTCTCCTGTCTCCTGTCTCCCGTCTCCCGTCTCCTAGCCTGTGACACCATCTACTGCCCGCTCTCACTCCTCTCCTTCAATCGCTGCAACGCCATGGTCAGCCCTTCCCTCGCCCTCGCCGTCACCACCCGCCGCAACAGCCCGCCTCTCGGCCCGGTGAGACCATCCTGGCGCGACCCTTTGAGTGTGAGCAGATAAAAGCTCCTCGCGTCATCCCGCACGCAAAGCGACAAATCGATCGCTGCCTGGAAGTAGTGCGAAGCGTACAGTTGTTTGTTGGCGATCAGCCAGTGCCCGGGATTGGCGGACGGTTGGTATATCGAGACGTGGTTGATCCGGAATGTCGGCTTCAGCCCGAATTTCACATTCTCCCAGTAGTAGAAGTCCCTGGTGTGCGGCGGAGGCGCTGCCGGGAAGTCCACGAGGTATCGATAGAATTCCGGAAAATACACTGGCAGGTCGCGCGCCCGGCCGATCACTGCGCGGAGAGATTCCGCAATCCGCGCCGGATGAGCTTTGTCGTTGTACTCCCCGAGTGCCTGGTTGCCGCCCTTCCGGTAGGCGGCCAGCGCATTCATCGAGATCTGAGCCACCAAACCCTTGGCTTGTACTTCCGCGTCATCGGAATCCCAATTCACATCCTTCCGGAACTGTTCCATTAGCGACGCGGGCATCTGGATCTCGCAGTCCCCAGGCCGGCAGTCACGCAATTCCCGTAAATCCTCGCGATCCAGGACCAGGTCTGCAAGATCCGGCGCTTGCGGTGGCGAACTGAATTTGCGCACTTGCAGATAGCTCTTACCGTCAGCGAGCTTTTCCACGTCAGCATACGATGAAACGAAGGCTTCACACGTGGACCGGATGCGCACAGCGCCGTAGACGAGCACCTCTGCCTTGTCGGGCGTTCTCAGTTCATAGCTCACCGGCAGCCCCTGTTCCAGGCGCAGAACATCACCGTCGGAGAGTTGCAGGCGATGACGGACGAAGTCCGTGGCCGGTCCAGCCGCGATCAGCAGTTTGCAGGCGAAAGCCAGGCCGATGATCCTCAGAGCAACGTCAAACAGCGCGCGCATTCCCCCATTATGACGCTGACGGCCGGAAGGCTCCGGCCTCTCCGTGCGGCCGCTGGCTCAAGTTCCCGTTCCCGGGAGGCGGAACGATGATGGCCGCATCCGGAAACACGTCCCCCCCAAGCCGGGCATCAGAAAAAACTCAGCAAACAAACCTCTGCGCCCTCGGCGGCTCACCGAAACCCTTCTCCCTCGCACCAGCACGAATCCCATGCGCTTGTGCGCAAACATGTGGTGTAAGCTTTGCGAGCACCCCGATATCTCGCCGGCCTCAGGCGCAGCCTCGTTCGTCCTCAGAACGTATACTTCAGCGCGAACTGAACCTGCCGGTTGTCCGCCGCCGTGCTGGTCACCCGCCCGAACGTCCCCGTCCCCAGCGTCCCGCCGGGGTTGTTCAGTTGCGGCGTGTTGAAGATGTTGAACATCTCCGCCCGGAACAGCACCGCGTGGTTCTCCCTCACCGGCACTTTAAATGCCTTCGAGAAGGATAAATCGAATGTGTGCAGAGCCGGCCCCACCACCGGATTCCGCGGTGTCGTGCCGTAGGTTGTCGACCGGGTGAACGCCGACGTGTTGAACCACAGGTCCGCCGTCCGTGTATCCAAACGCGGCGAGACGCCCTGCACCGCGTTGGGCCGCGGCCATAGCGCATCCGCGTTCCAGGTGTCGCCGCTTTGCACGATGTTGAACGGCCGCCCGCTGGCCATCGTCACAATGCCGCCGAAAGACCAGCCGTGGAACACGAATCCCTGCGGACCCTTCCATTCCTTCGCGAACGGTAAGTCCCACACATACGCCAGCACCAGGCGGTGGCGCTGGTCATAGACGCTCGCGGCGCGTTCGGCCTTGCCGCGGTTGCGAGGATTCTGGCACACGCAGCCCCCCGCGTTGATCGTCTCGCCCGCATCGTCGATGGTCTTTGACCACGTATACGCCACCGTCGCGCTCAGGCCGCTCGAGAGGCGGTGCTCAAACCGCGATTGCAGCGAGTGGTAGACCGTATTGCCGTCCGGCGCAATCATGCGGATGCGCGCGTACGCCGGATACGGCCGCCGGGACTGGATGTCGCCCGTCCCAGGCTCCGCCTGATTGAAGTTCTGCAGGCTCGTATCGACGTGCGTTCCTTTCGTGCCCACCCATCCAATCTCCAGCACGTCGCTTCTGGAAATCTCCTTCGAAAGTTGCAGATTGAAGTTCTGCATGTAGCCGTTCCTCCGCTTCCGGTCCATGGGGACGGAAACCACGTTGAAAATCGGATTCGCCGGATACAACTCGGCCGGAACCGGATTCTGAATCGTAGCCACCGGATTGAGCGCGGGATTGATCACCGTCAGCGACCCGCCGTTCGGCGGGTTCAGTTGAAGGATGTTCATGTTGTCGAACTGCGCCACCGAATAGAAAATCCCGTAGCCGCCCCGCACAACCGTCCGCCGCGGAAGCCGGTACGCCAGGCCGAACCGCGGCCCGAAGTACTTATACTCGCCGAGGTAGATGTCTTCCACCTTGCCCGGCTCCGGCCACAGGACGGGGCCTTTGGGATCGAGGTCGAAGCGGAGCGTTCGCGTGACGCCGTTGATCTCGTGCGGCTGCCCTGGCAAATCGTAGCGCAGCCCCAGATTGAGCGTCAGGTTTGACGTCGCCTTCCAGTCGTCCTGGAAGTAAAGTCCGTACCGCCACTGGCGGATCGCCGAAATCGGCACCCCCTCCGGACTCAGCGTCGTGCGCGGGTACCCCAGCAGGAACGCGGCCCCGGAATAGCCGGCAATATCCCCGGTGAAGCTGATTTGCGAAAAGGGCCAGTTGTTCGTCGTGGCATCGTCCATCAGGCGCCGCACATCGCCCCCGAACTTCAGCGAATGCTTCCCGCGGATCAGGCTGACATTATCCACGAACTGGAACGTGCGTGAGTTATCCAAATTCGAGGAAGCCTCGCTGTCCCCCATCGAGATAAAGCCGTCCGTATTGATGACCGGGAACCCTTGCTCGTCCTTGCGCAGCGGCCTCCCGTTCGGCCCGCCCACCTTCAACCCCTGGATTCCCAACGATTCGATGGTGAAGTCCGAATTGGCTCGCGGACTCAATTTCGACACGTTCCCGCGGATGAAGCCGAACCGCGCCTCGTTCAGGAAACTGCCGCTGAACGTATGCACGTGCTGGATGGCCAGCGAGTCGTTCGGAAACGTCGAGTTGTAGCGGAAGTTCGGGTTCAGGTTGATATTCGGAAAATCGCGCGCCGAGTAGATGTAGTGGAAGAACACCAGGTCCTTGTTCGAGATGTACTCATCCAGGCGCACAATGCCCTGGTTCATCGTCAACTGCCCCACGCTGACTCCGCTGTAATTCACCGTCCCCGCCGTGTTCGGAAGCGGCGTGTAGGTGTTCACCAGATTCAACGAGACCGCGTTCAGACGGTTGCGGGGAATGATGTTGCCCGCAAACGGCGTGTTGTTGTTGATCGGATCGCGAATAACGCCGCTATAGGCGGAAAAATCGCCCTGCCGCTGCGCCTCGGTCATCACAATATTCGTCCCCGCCGATTCCCTCGAAGATCGCACCCCTTCGTAGTCCACCATGAAGAACGTCTTGTCCCGCCGGATCGGTCCGCTGAAGACCACCCCAAACTGGTTCCGCCGCAGCAGGTCTTTCGCGAACGGAGCAGGGCGGAACAGGTTGCGCGCGTCCAGTTTGTCGTGCCGGAAGAACTCGAACGCGCTCATGTGAAACTGATTCGTTCCCGACCGCAGTTGCAGGTTCACGTTGGCGCCGGCGTTGCCGCCATACTCTGCCGAGTAGTTGCCGGTCTGCACTTTGAACTCCTGGAGCGCGTCGACAGAGGGGTACAGGTTGATGTAGTTGGACCGGTTGTTCACCATCGTCACCCCGTCCAGGTTCACCTGAAGCCACGCCGCGCGCGTTCCGTTCGCAATAATGCGCGACCCGTCCGTCGAGGCCGAGAACAGGTTCGGATCCTGCACCCGAACGCCCGGCGTCAGAGCCGCGAGTTGCGTGAAGTTGCGCCCGTTCAAGGGCAGGTTCACAATACGCTCCCCGCCCACCACCTCGCCTAACGTCGCGTTCTCCGTTTGCAGAAGCGGCGTCGCCGCCGTCACCTCCACGGCCTCCGTCACCTCGCCCACTTTCATGGAAAAGTCGATGCGTGCCTGCTGGTTGAGCTGAATCACGACTTTGGAAGCGCGCGCCGGGCGGAAACCCGTCGCGGTTACCTCCACCGTGTATTCGCCCGGCACCAGATATCGCATTTCGTATTGCCCGTCCGCCCCCGTCGTGGCGGGACGCTTGACGCCGGTCGCGTTATTGGTGACGGCGACCGAGGCGCCTGCAATCACTGCCCCCGAGGGGTCAGTCACCACGCCCAAAACGCTCGTATCAATGGTTTGCGCGGATAACACACTCGCCGCCGCGCACACTGCCAGGATCAATGGAATTCGTGCCATGAGACCTCCCGATCGGATGCAAGAGAACCACCGGCCAAGCCCTCCGGCTCCGGCCGCGGTGACCCAGAAATTCAGCGAGACGAATCTTAGAAAAAGAATACTCCCCGCACAAGAGGAATTCAATAGAAATTTGTCTGATTATCGAAATCGCGAACGCCGCTCGCGAACCTCTAGGCGAGCGCCGAATTCAAATTTTCAATCGCCTCGTCGATCTCGGCCGTGTTCTTGTACCCCACGGTTACGCTATCCACCCCGGCCCTCCGGAAGGCGAACTTCATCGCCGCCTGCCGGTCTTCCCGCGTCGTGAACGCGCCCTCTCCCACCAGCTTCATGCTGATCACGCCCATCCCTTCCGAGTGGACTTTCCGCGTGTGCTGCACCACCTCGGGAACGTTCCCCAAACCGTTCGTGTTGTACTGCTCGGCGTCCATCTTCGTACCCTTGTGGTTCATCCGGATCATGGCTACTTCCAGCCACTTGTTCCCCGGAAATTGCCGCAACGCAGGCAGCCCATGGACCGAAGCTCCATACCCCACCACGGCCTTTCGCACCTTCGCTTCCTGTACTCCGTCCTGCCACCGGACCGTGTCCGCCGGCCACGATGCCACGTGCTGGTAATGCAGCAGCAGAATATCGAAGTAATCCGTATTCGCCAGCTTCCGCAATTCGTCGATCTTCGCCTGCGGATCCACGCCTTCCCGCGTCGTCACTTTCGACATCAGCCGGTAGGAATCGCGAGGGATTCCCTTCAGCGCCACACCCAGCATCTTGTGCATCTCACCGTAGGATTCCGCCGTCTCGAAGAACCGGATCCCCCGATCATAGGCATACCGCACCAGTCTCGTAAACTCGTCCTGCCCCAGTTCCCTCTGCACTCGCCCGCTGAACGTTCCCGTCCCGAAGGCCAGCCGCGTCACCTTGACGCCGGATTTTCCCAGCGTGATCCAATCGGTCGCTTTTCCATTAGCCGCCAGCAGCGGCAGATTTCCCGTTCCCGCCAGGACACCGCCGGCAAGTCCGGTTTTCAAAAAATTACGTCGGGAGCACTGTGCCATGAGTCATCCTCCAATGCGCCCTATCCTATCATGAGATCCGCTCTCCTGCGCGCCTCATGATAGAATCCGCCCCTATGGGCCACACGCCGCATCTCACCCGCCGTCAGATTCTCACCTCCATTCCAGTCCTCACCACCGGAACCCTGCTTGCGCCGCTCCGCGGCCAGAAGCCCGATACCTCCGCCCCCGCCATCATCCGCGGCGCCTTGCGCGACCCCGGCGGCCGCCCCATCGCCGCCAAACTCCGCGTCACCGAGTCCGGCACAGGCCAGGTCTACATGCCTGCCAACGCCATCCGCACCATGCCGGACCGCCGCCACTACTTCTACGCCCGCGGCGAGTATGAGGTCGCTGTCCCCGCCGGACGCTACCGCATCGAGGCTGTCCGCGGCATCTGTCACGAAGCCGCCGTCGAATTCACCGAAGTGGGCAGCGGCTTGCGCCACCAGGTGGATCTCACCGTCCATCCTCTCCTCGATACGAAAGCCCGCGGCTGGTATTCCGGCAACACGCACACCCACTACCACCTCTCCATCGACGAAAACCCCGACGACCGCATCCGCATGGTCCCGCCCGCCGAAGATCTCGATGTCAGCGTCCTCAGCTACCTCATCCGCAACGACTCCCCTTACATCACCAACCGCTATCCCGTCGGTCGCCTTCCCCAGTTCTCCCGCGATGGCGCCATCATGGACATGGGCGAAGAGGCCCGCAACAACCACACCTTTGGCGATTTCGGCTACGGCCACGTGCTCTTCCTCAACATCCCCAGGCCCATCGAGCCCGTTTCCACCGGGCTCCTCAGCAAAGACGGCAAGGCCCCCGACTATCCCACTCTCTCCACGCTCTGCGCGCAGGCCCGCGAACTCGGCGGCATCACCGTCTGGTGCCATAACGGCAGCGGACTCGAGGCGCCCGTTGCCGCCGCGCTCGGCTTGATGGACGCTTACAACGTCGCCGATGGGCTCGCCGCCGATTACGGCCGCTACTACCGCCTCCTCAGCTGTGGCCTCCGGATCCCCATATCGAGCGGAACCGACTGGTGGATCTACGACCACAACCGCGTCTTCGTGCAGGTCGAGGGAGCCTTCACCTACGACACCTGGATTCACGGACTGCGCGCCGGCCGCACCTTCGTCAGCAACGGCCCGCTGATTGACCTGACTGTCGACGGCAAAGGACCCGGCGCCACCGTTCAACCAACCCGTCGCGTGAAGGTTGCCGCCCGCGTCCTCTCCCGAATCCCCTTCGACCGCCTCGAGATCATCCACGACGGTCACATCGTCGCGGACCAGCCGTCCATCCAGGGCCGCGAAGCCAAACTCGAACGCGAGATCGACGTCGAGCAGGGCGGCTGGATCGCCGCGCGCGTCACCGGTACCGCCAAAACCTACGCCGGCTTCCCCGTCTTCGCCCACACGAGCCCCGTCTACCTCCGCATCGACGGCGCCCCCCACCGCCGCGCCGAAGCCATCGGCGCGTTCCTCGATGAAATCGACGCCTCCATGCGCGCCATTCGCAAAAGCTTCCGCTTCACAGGCGACGCCCAACGCGCCTTAGCTGTCGGCAAGTTTGAAGAAGGCCGCAAAGCCTTCGCCAGGCTGCTGCTGTAGTGTGGCTGGAAGGAAAATCCGGCGGCGCCGAGAAGCATAAAGTAGCGAGACATAGTAGGCTAAACTGGGCAGAGGGTTCGATGTTGGACAAACAGCAGTTGCATCATCTTGTCGACCAGCTTCCGGAGTCGGAATTGACGGCGGCGGCGCGCTATCTCGAATTCCTGCTTTCGCACGAAGCTCCCGTCGATCCGGAAATGCTCGCTCGCATCGACCACGCCCGCGCGCATCCGTCCCCCGGCATCTCACACGATGACGTTCTCAGGGAATTCGGGCTTTGAAGTTCAACTGGGAGCCTGCTGCGCGCGCCGGCTTGCGACATCTGGACAGGGACACCGCCATGAGGATCTTGCTCGCCCTCACCCGATATGGTGAGACCGGCGAAGGTGACGTAAAGCGACTGACTGACCGCGAAGGGCTGTGCCGGTTGCGCGTTGGCAAACGGCGCGTGTTCTTCGATCTCGACGTACCCGGCACGACGCGTATTCACGGTTTCGATAACAGGGGCGAAGCCTACTGAATCCGGGCCGCGTGCTCCACCCCTTCGACTAACTTCTCGGCCAAGTGAAAGCACTGCGCCGGCTGAGCGTTAATTGGAAGCGCGGTAAAGATCCACGGCGAACGGCAGAGATCCCAATCCTTGAACGTTGGCTACTGATTCATGATCGAGGAACGGAAGCCGCGGCAAGGGCACTTCGTACGGACTGTCTCTCCGCGTGTGGTAAGAGGCGCGTACAGGACGAAAGTCCTGTCGGGAGACGATAACGACGGGACGCGTCTTGGCAGTGAGTCCCAGGCCAGCCAGCCAGATCTCAGCGGGTTCGGGGCTCATCGGGCAGGTCGAGGACCTCCTGTTCGGAGGCGCGTGAGCGCGCGATATCGAGGATGTCGTGATCGGCGAGCTCTATCACCTCAGTGATACGCTCCCTGGCCTCCGCCGCCGTTTCCGGCTTCCACTCGCGTAAATCTATTTCGTATACCTTATGTGGTGAGAGAATGGACCTGTTCCACACTGTGAGTAGGTCTTGCTGACGGAAAGGAGAGTAGATGTCCACTAAAGAAAACGCAATTTCGCGACGGTCGCTTCTAAGCAGGGGCGCGGCAGTTGCGGGGCTTGGCCTCTTGGCTGACCTCGAAGCGTATCCCCAGAATGTCAACCGGAATTCAATTCCTTCGGATTTAAAAATCACTGACATGCGCATCGCCGTTCTGAGAGGGCCGGGAGGCCAGTCGCCCGCGGGTCGAGGGGGCGCACGCGGCGGCGGCAGGGGACCGCTGCCTCCTGCGACTCCCGGCACGGGAGGGGCCTCGGGCGGCACGATCATCGTCCGAATCGATACCAATCAGGGAATTTCTGGTTACGGCCAGACGATTGGGGATGGCCCCCAGCCCAACTATGTGCTGACGCATAAGGCCCGAGTGGTCGGCGAGAATCCCTGCAACGTTGACAAGATCTTCCGCAAGATCAAGATTCATGGCGCGTATAACCGTCGGGGGAGCGGCGTCAACGCGATTGAGAACGCGTTATGGGATCTGGCCGGCAAAGCTTATGGGGTGCCGATCTATCAAATGCTTGGCGGGAAATTTCGCGACAAGGTCCGCATGTACACCGAGGGTAACTCGCGCTCGGATGACATCAAAGACATCGCCGCCGATTACAAGGAGAGAGTCGCCGCGGGGTTCACGATGCTCAAAATGGACTTGGGCGTAGCTCGCATCCTCCAAGGCAAGCGGGGCACGATGTTTGCGCCGGCAGGCTATAACGGGGAACCTGGGGAAGGCCCCGAGAACTACTATCAGGGATTGGAGATCAGCGACAAGGGATGTGAGATCGTGGCCGACTACGTCGCTTCGATCAAGGAAGCCATGGGCGACGCCGCCGACATTCCCATGGGTCACGACCATTTCGGGCACCTCACCGCGAAAAGCTGCATCAAGCTGGCTAACGCGATGGAGAGGGTCACTCCGTCGTATTTGGAGGACATGGTCCCGTGGTTCCGGGTCGAGGAGTGGAAGCTCATCACCAATTCGATTCGGGTGCCCACCTTGACCGGCGAAGACGCCTACCTGGTGGAATCGCTCGAACCGCTTTGTCAAGCGCGTGCGGTCGATTATATCCACCCGGATCACCTGGTTATCGGCGGCTGTCTCGAATTGAAGAAGACCGCCGACATGGCGGCCAAGTATTCGGTGGGGATGATGGTCCACAGCAACGCCACCCCGATCGGCTACGCAGCCGGCGCGCACGCGATAGCCGCCTGCCAGAACTTCCTCGCCATGGAATGGCACCAGCCGCAGCCGGCCTGGCACAAAGACATAACCGATGCGGGGGACCTCGTGGTTAAGGGTTTCATCCCCGTTCCGACGGGGCCCGGCTTGGGCATCAAAGTCAATGAAGAAGCGATGCGCCCACTCTGCAGGCAGGGCGAGTTCTTCACCGATCCTACGACGTATTGGGACTCGCAGACCGGCGGAGACAAGACGTATACGTAGGAAAGTGAGGACGTCGAGGCGAGCC
>JADLBD010000095.1 GCA_020847975.1 Bryobacterales bacterium
ATCATCGCGGTGTTCCTCGTACTTTGGGGGCGCGGGACGTGCCCTTTGCGCTTCTAAGGAACACGCGCAAAACGGAGCCCGCCCGCGCCGCGAATCATCGCGGTGTTCCTCGTACTTTGGGGGCACGGGACGTGCCCTTTGCGCTTTTGAGCAACTCACTACGCACAACGGACCTCGCCGGCCGGTGAGGGCCGGCGGGCCCTGTGCGAGCTTCTGACACGCCCGGTGCAATCTGGTTGAGAATATTCTCCTCCTCACGGAACTGTGTATGCATAGATGGTCACAGCTATAGTTGCGGATGAACTCCCTTTGGTCTGCGAAGGGATCTGCGCCCTTTGCGAAGGAATTTGTGAAGTCCTCGGTCGCTGCAGCGACGGAGACGAGGCTTGGAGCGTGGTGCAGCGGATGAATCCCGACATCCTGCTGCTTGATCTCAATCTGCCCGGCTTGATGCCGATGGAGATCCTCCGGCGGACCCGCCAATATGGGCTCGCCACAAGGGTCATCGTAATGGCCGTACGCGGGGACCGTAAGACAGTTCTCGACTCTCTCCGCGCCGGTGCCAGCGGGTATATCCTCAAATCCGGCTCTGCCCGCCAGATCGAGGATGCCTTCAAGCAGATCCTCCGCGGCGGCACCTATGTCACTCCCCTCATCGAACTGACCAAGCTTTTCGCGCCTCCACCCATCGAGCGCTGCGATCCCATTGAAAACCTCAGCAGCCGCGAGCAGCAGGTCTTCTCGCTTCTGGTCGAAGGCATCCGCGCCAAGGAAATTGCCGCCCGCCTCAGCCTCAGCCCCAAGACAGTGGACACCTATCGCGCCAGCCTCATGCGGAAACTGGACATCCACGACGTCCCCGGTCTCGTCAAATTCGCCATCCAACACAAAATGACGCAGTTGAGCGGGTGAGGCCAAGGCAATAAGATTGAAGTGATGCTTGTTCGCTTGGCATTCCTGCTGTTTTGGCCAATGGCGATACACGCCGCCGTTCCGAACGAGGCAGTTCCCCAATACACCGCCTTCCTCGCCACTGAGCAGCACTACAGCATTGCGAAGGTGGTTTCCACACAATCTGGCTACACGCTGATTGCCGGTTCCATCCTCGTTCCTGGCCCATCGGCGGGCGGCTTCACCTTTTCACGTTCTTTCGTCAGCGAACTCGACGAAAGGGGCAATACCGTCTTCACCGTCTCCCTCGGTGGCGGCGGCATGGACCTTGTTCACGACTTGACCCTCGATTCCCATGGGAACATCTATCTCGTGGGCGAAACCTCCTCGACCGATTTTCCCGTGCGGAACCCTATCCAGGCCAACCCACCGTCCCCTGGCCGTGCCGGTTTTCTGGTCAAGCTCAGCCCTGATGGAAGCCAGGTGCTCATCTCCACCTACTTCGGAGGCGTCAAAGGCAGCACTTCGATAAATGCCGTCACCTTCGACTCGGCCGGCAACATCTACCTCGCCGGATCGACGAATGCCTCCGATTTCCCAGCGACGGAATCGCTTCGCAAAGTCCCTCCGGCCGACGGAGGAGTGCGGCGCGACGACTACGCGTTCTTTGCAAAGCTGCCGCCGCAAGCAGACCGCGTTCTCCTTGCCGGCCTCATAGGAGGCAGTTCGATCGGTTGCCTCACAGCGAGCAGTTGCCTCACCCGCTCCCGCAGCGCGAACGCGAATTCCATTGGGGTGGATAGCGCGGGCAACATCGTCATGGGAGGCAATACGAACACTACAAACCTCCCCACCACTCCCGGCGCGCTCAGTCGGGAGGGAGTGGGAGCGTTTGTCGCGAAGTTCAAAGCGGATGGCAGCGGGCTCGCCTACCTGACCTACCTCGGGACCCTCAGCTTCACCATCGCGCCCTTTCAAGAGCCGGCCAACACCCTCACCGCCATCGCCGTGGACCGCTCGGGCGAAGTGCTCATCGCCGGCCAGACCAACGACGATACGTTCCCAGCATCCGAAGGCGCCTACCAGCCGGTCTATTCCAAAACATTGGTGCCGCCTCCGAACTATCCGCCGCAGACCGATGGATTCGTTGCCAGGCTGAAATCCGATGGCTCCGGCATGGTCTGGGCCACCTATCTCGGCGGAGGAGCCTCGGAGATTATCAGCGGTCTCTCCGTTGACACGAACGGAGTCGTGTGGGTCACCGGAGCTACCGTCTCACCTGACTTCCCTAATCCGGACGGCTGGTCGGAAGGCGTGGAGTTCATTACAGGCCTGAAGGCGGATGGCTCCGCGCTGCGATACTCGGCGCGGTTCCCCGATGGGACAGTGGCACAGTCTATCGCGGCGGATCCGGACGGCTTGCTCCATGTCGCGGGCTGGCTTGGCTCCATCTCCACCATCGCTCCCTTCCACCCCCCCACGCCGCGCGTTTTCGCCCTCCGCCCCGCGGCGGGCGCGGTCAGCACGCCATACTTGGCGCCCGGTGAATTGATCGTTGTCTACGGGCCAGACATCGGCCCTTCACCCACCGTGACCATCGGCGATCTTCCCGCCTTCGTAGTTGCCGAGGCTCGCAACGAAATTGAAGTGGCGGTCCCGTTCGGCATCGTCAACCAAACCAGCGCCACGCTGCGTGTCACTTCCGGCGGCGTGTCCCTCCCCGATTTCCCTGTCACGGTCGTTCCCACCGTGCCACAAATCTTTTCCCGCCCGGATGGCCGCTACGCCGCGGCACTGAATGAAGACGGAACCGTCAACTCCCGCGACAATCCGGCGAAGGCCGGGTCCGTGATCAGCTTTTGGGCAACCGGGACCGGATGGATGGACGCCGATGCCGGAAAGATCGCCCCCGAAGCCCGAAACACCTCCTGCTGTACCGTCAGGATCAACTACCGCGCAGCCGAGGTACTCTACGCAGGTACATCCCCAGGGCTTCTCAACGCCGTAACCCAAATCAACGCGCGCCTCCCCCAGCAACTGAACGCCGATACCGCGTTGATTGAACTCCAGGCCGGTGCGCGAATCGCCTCCACGCGAGTCTTCACAACCGCGCCATAGACACCCGCTTACACCGTCGCCGCCTCCTCAACCACCAACTCCCCTTTATCCGCATCGAGCGTCGTCATCACCCCCAACGGCAAGGTCAATTGATCGTCCGTGTGCCCCACCGTCAGCCCCGAAAACACCGGCGTCTTCAGCTTCCCGAGAATCCGGTCCAGAATCTCTCCCAGCGAAAAGTTCGATTCAAACGACGGCTTGTAATCCCGCGGCCGGCAATCAGCGCACTCCCCAAACACGATCCCCGCCGCCGCCTCCAGTTTCCCCGCCAGCCGCAACTGAGTCAGCATGCGATCAATACTGTACGGCTGCTCGTCCACATCCTCCAGAAACAGAATCCTGCCCTTCGTCTCGATCTCATACGGCGTTCCCAGAGTCGTGCTGATCAGCGTCAGGTTCCCCCCCACCAGCGGCCCGCGCGCCCGCCCCGCACGGATGGTGCGTGTCGTATGCTCCGGACGGAGCGGATCCTCTCCAGGCGGATTCCCCAACACTCCCAGCGGCTTTGTTTCAAACAACGCTTTCTTGAAATGTTCTTGCGTATATCCCGTAAAGCGCGACAGCACCACCGGCCCATGAAACGTCACCATCCCCACCTGCCGCCGGATGGCCAGATGCATCGCCGTAATGTCGCTGTATCCCAAAAAAATCTTCGGATTCGCCGCGATCAACCCATAGTCGATCCCGTCCAGCAATTGCGCCGATCCGTAGCCGCCCCGGATGCAGAACACCGCCTTCACCTCCGGATCCCGGAACATGGCGTGCAAATCCGCCAGCCGCTCCTCCACTGATCCGCCCAGATACCCTTCCCTCTGCTTCACGTTGTTCCCGAACTTCGGCGTCAGCCCGAAATAGCGTACCGTCCGTTCAGCCAGCGCAATCCGGTCCGGGTCCGACACATAGGTCGATGGCGTGATGAGACCCACGGTGTCCCCGGGCTTCAGCGCCTTCGGCCGGATCAGCCCTTCGGCCGGGGCGGCGGGCAGTCCCGCGGATGCGGCAATCGCGGTGGATAGGTAGCGGCGGCGGGTCATGCAACCATGCTAACCCGGCTTGCCCGCCATCCGGCCGATTCCGGGAACAAGTGTCACCCTGTTGGCGTATACTTTGGCTGGAGGCCCGATGTCACTCAAAGACTTCCTCAAGAAGCAATTTATTGATGTCATTCACTGGACGGAGCCGGAAGACGGCATCCTCGCCTGGCGCTACCCCATGCAGGACATGGAAATCCAGAACGGCGCCAAACTCACCGTGCGCGAATCGCAAATGGCCGCTTTCGTGAATG
>JADLBD010000096.1 GCA_020847975.1 Bryobacterales bacterium
AGGTTGGACTACTGAACGCCACCGTTGAGGTGGCTCACCGATAACCGGGGCCGCGTCAGCGACCCCGCCTAGCCGCTTTGAGCGGCTCACAAAATAAGGCCCCCGGCTTTGCCGGGGGATACTTACTGTTTCGGCGTGCTGCTACCAGATCGCGGTCATCGGAGAGGCCGTGAAGCGCATTTCATCAACCATACGCCTTCGATATCCGGACATTCCCTGGAGAGACATAGCAGGCATGCGGGATCGCCTCATCCACGGCTACGACTCGGTAGATAAGGACGGGTTGTGGAAAACGGTGACAGAAGACGTTCCGATATTGTTGCGGCAGGTGAAAAGGATTCAGGCAGCCAGCTTCGAGCAGTGATGACCGCATGATTACGAAAGGGCGTTCGAATACTCAAGGGCTGGGGCTTTCCAATTGGGGGTCGGACTAGTAATTATGACGCGAGGACGATGTAATCAATGCGCGTCAGTTGCGGGTGCAGGCCGTCAGGCCGAGGATTATGGTGGAGTCGAAGGCCGGTGAACGGCCGCGCGGGGTTTGACCCGCGTGTCACCATCACAATATGGAATACCGGCAACTGGGCCACTCCGGCATCAAGGTTCCAGCGCTGAGCTTCGGCGCGGGGACATTCGGCGGGGGGAGTGAATTCTTCCGCGCGTGGGGACAGACCGGGGCAAGAGAAGCGCGAAAGCTGATCGATATTTGCCTTGACGCGGGCGTGAATCTTTTCGATACGGCGAACGTGTATTCGCAGGGTTTGTCCGAGGAGATACTCGGCAAGGCTGTTGCGGGCAAACGGGGCCGGGTGCTGATCTCGACAAAGGCGACGTTTCCGATGGGCAAAGGGCCGAACGACGTGGGTTCGTCGCGTCATCACCTGACGCTCTGCCTGGAGGACAGCCTCCGCCGGTTGAACACGGACTACTTGGACATTTACCACATGCACGGGTTCGACGCGACGACGCCGGTTGAAGAGACGCTGTACGCGCTGGACACATTTGTGAAGAGCGGGAAGGTACGCTACATTGCGTGTTCGAATTTCTCGGGCTGGCACCTGATGAAGTCGCTGGGGATTTCGGAGCGGTACGGATGGGCGCGCTATGTGGGACACCAGGTTTACTATTCGCTGATCGGGAGGGATTACGAATGGGAGTTGATGCCGCTGGCGCTGGACCAGAAGGTGGGAGCGCTGGTGTGGAGCCCGCTTGGATGGGGCCGGCTGACGGGGAAGATCCGGCGCGGGCAGCCGCTGCCGAAGGTGAGCCGTTTGCACAAGACGGCGGCGAATGGTCCGCAGCCGCCGGAAGAATATCTCTTCGCGGTGATCGACGCGCTTGACGAAGTGGCGAAGGAAACGGGCAAGAGCGTGCCGCAGATTGCGCTGAACTGGCTGCTGCAGCGGCCGACGGTGGCGACGCTGATCATGGGAGCGCGCAATGAGGAGCAATTGAAGCAGAATCTCGGGGCCTATGGTTGGAATCTCACGGCGGAGCAGATGGCGAAGCTGGATGCGGCGAGCAAAGTGGCGCGGCCCTATCCCTACTGGCACCAGGCGCAGTTTGCGTCGCGCAATCCTCTTCCTGTCGCGGATGCGTAGGGGGGCGCTACTCGGTTACGCACGACACAAGAGTTGGGAAGATGATCTCTCGCCGCCAGTCTGACGCAAGCGAACCGGCACGCTGCGACTGACCTGTCTCAGGCCGCCGATGAATGCGGATCAACGCCGATAATCCCTGCATTCTCCATCCGCGTGGATCGGTGTGGATCGGCGGCCAATTCCATTTCCGCAACGTGCCAAGGCGCCTGAGGACCGCGCATCCCGCTACTCGTAGCGGAGCGCTTCGGCGGGTTCGACGCGGGCCGCGCGGAGCGCCGGGATAGAGGCGGCGAGGAGCGCCGCGGCGGTGATGGCGGCGGATGCGAAGAGGAGCGGCGTGAGGCTGGGGGCGGGCAGGCCGGGGACGAGAGCCGCCGCGAATGACCTGGCCCAGACGGTGAGGAGACCTCCCGCGCCGAGGCCGGCGGCGGTCATCTTTGCGGCGTCCCAGAGAACCATGCGCAAAATGGCGGTGCGGGTAGCGCCGAGGCTCATGCGGATACCGATCTCATGGGTGCGCCTGGCCACGGTGTAGGCCAGCAGGCCATAGACGCCTGTGAAGGCGAGCGTCAGGGCGAGCACGCCGAACCAGCCGGAGAGCGTGGCCACCAGCCGTTCGGGGACGATGGAGGCACTGATCTGATCCTCCATCGTAGTGATGCGCGCGACGGGCACGGATTTCAACGTGTCCGTGACGGTGCGGCGTACTTCGGCGGCCAGGGAGGCCGGGGGGACAGCGGTGCGGAGGACAAATTGTGACGAGACGCGGCCCTGTTCGAACATGTTGAAGTAGAGGGTGCGGGGAGGGGTCTCGCGAATGTCGAAATACTTGGCGTTGCCTACCACGCCGATGATTTCGCAGGGCTGCGCATCGCCATCTAGGGTGACGTGTTTGCCGATGGCGTTGACGCCGCCGAAATAATAGTCCGACATCGCCTGATTGATGATGGCAAGGCGCGCGCCCTGATCGTCGAAGCGGAAGTCGCGCCCGGCAAGGAGCGGGGTTCCCATGGTTTCGAAGTAGTTTGGGGCCACCCAGTTGAGGGAGAGATAGCGGCGGTCTTCGGGGCGCTCGGTGCGGCCCTCGACGGTGGCGAAGCGGCTCGCGCCGGCGCCGGAGATGGGAGAAGCGCCGACCATGGAGACGGCGCGGACGCCAGGAATAGCCTCGAGGCGCTCCCACAGCGCGCGGTAGGGCGCGGCCAGTTGCTCGCGCTTGTAGCCGCTGTGGGCTGGATCGAGCGTCAGCAGCAGGAGGTGGCCGGGGCGGAAGCCCAGGTCGAGTTGTTCGAGGTGGAGAAGGTAGCCAACGAAGAGAGCGGCGGCACTCAACAGGAGGGCCGACAGGGCAATCTGCGCGGAAACGAGCAGTCTTCCCAGGCGGCGTGCGGGGCGCGTCTGGCCGGTCCTTTCCATCTCCCGCAAGGAGGTGACAGGGGACGAGGAGAAGGCGCTCCATGCGGGAGCCAATCCAAACAACACTCCGGTGATGAGCGACAGGCTTAGGGTGAAGAGCAGGACGTGGGCGTCCGGCTGGACGTCGATCTCCAGGGGGCCGGGCAGTCCGATCATGGGTCTGCCCGAGAGGAGGACGCGCAGCAATCCGCGCACGCCGAGGTAAGCAACGCCGGCGCCGGCGAGGGTCCCCATGGCGGCCAGGAAGAGAGCTTCGGCGAGCACTTGCCAGGCGAGTTGGAGAGGGCTTGCGCCGAGCGCCAGGCGCACTGCCATATCCCGCTGCCGCCCGGCGGCGCGCGCCAGCAGCATGCCGGCGAGGTTCGCGCATGCCAGGAGCAGCAATGCCGCCACCACAGCCATGAGGGCCAGGAGGGGTTTGGCGAAGCGATCGCGGAGGAACGAGAGGCCGGCGCCGGCCGGTTCCACTTCCACCTTCAATTGGCGCACCAGCGGGTCCTTGCTCTTGCGGGCCCGCTCTTCGATGGTGAACCGGTAGAGAACGCTCATTTCGGCGCGGGCCTGATCGAGCGAGACACCGGGCCGTGTTCTTGCGATGAGTGCAAGGCCGAGCGAGGAGGCGGCGGGGCGGAGCAGCCAGATGTCTGTTTTTGCGCCGAGTTGAAGTCCTGGAAAAGCGGCGGGAGCGACGCCCACGATCGTGAGCGGCTGGTCCTGGACCGTGATCCGTTTACCGGGGACGGCTTGATCGGCGCCGAACCTGTTCTTCCAGTAAGACCAACTGACGACGGCCGAGGTTTCGTTGTCTTCAGGGCCGAGCAGCCGCCCCAGCGCCGGCCTCAGGCCGAGTGCGGCAAAGAAGTTCGGGGTGACGTAGGAGATGTGGACGGTTTCGGTCTCGCGAGCGCGGCGGGCGGGAAGGGGCAGGGGGCCGGAAGCGCCCATGAGGTCAGTGAAGACGTGATTGTGATCGCGGAAATGCTGGTAGGAGGCGGTGGACCAAAATCCGTTTCCACGGGGCTCACCGGGGTATTTCTGGAGGAGTTCGACGAGTTGGGCGGGGTTGGGGACGGGGAGCATGTGAAGAAGGAGGGAATTGAGGAGGGAGAAGATGGCGGTATTGGCTCCAGTACCGAGGGCCAGGGACAATACCGCCACGAAGGTAAAGGCGGGATGGCGGAAGAGGGGGAAGGTGGAGAAGGGAGAGGTGGGCACGCCTCAATGTACTAGTTCTCTAATACACTGTAAAGCCCCCTCACATCGACTTCGCCAGTGCCGACAACATCGCCGCTCCGTCGGCCGGGATCACTCCAGCCTGCCTGCCGGCCTCGACCTGCTTGACATAGTTATCGAGCGCCGCTGCTTTGGTTTTGAGGTCGCCCTGTGCTTCGGCTGTTTGTGCCGTGGTGAGCAATCCAATGAGGATGGCGATGATGTTCCGGCCCGTAGCGGTCTGTGTGGTGAGCGTGCTGAGGGCCGGGTAGCTGAACAACCGCGGTCCGGAGGGCGCAGTGGGAATGGATGAGATGCCGGGGAGCGAAGTCCACTTTTCGCCGTTGGCGCCGAGTTGGAGTTCGCGGGCAGCCGACTTCCAGAATTCGGCGAAGGTGATGGTGTTCGAGGTTCCGTCGGTGATGGAGGCGATGGCAGCGTCGATGCTGGTGAATGTTACTGTTCCATCGGAGCTCTTGAGGCGGTTGAAGGTGTCCACGGTGGAGTTCGCTGACTCGACGTCCGAGCGGGCGCTGTTGAAGAGATTGTCCTGTTCGATGTAGGGGAGCAGGGCCACGAGACTCGAATAGGCGCGGGCGCCGGCGGCGAGAATGTTGTTGTACATGCGGGTGCGTCCCTCGTCCGCTCCGGGGGTGGGAGAGAAGCGGATGAGCGGTGAGGAAACGGCTCCTGTCTTGTCGACGGTGAGCAGGAGATTGCCGGACTCGCTACCCGTGACGCCGGGGACCGGGTCGGCGGAGAGTTCGAAGATGGCGGTTGTCGTTGCCACGAGGGTATAGCGGTATCCGCCAGTCGCGCCATTCTGGGGGAGTCCGGCAAGCATTATGGCCTCGGAAAGAGTGCCAGGGAAGCGCTTGTATTGGGCGTGGTGGTTGTGGATGGCGATGCCCAGTTGTTTCAGATTATTCGAGCAACTGGAGCGGTTGGCGGCCTCCCTGACCTTTTGCACCGCAGGCAGCAGCAGGCCGATCAGGATGGCGATGATCGCGATGACCACCAACAGTTCGATGAGAGTGAAGCCGGCTTTTTGTTTGTTGTTTTGTGACATTTCCTTGTTTTCCTCCGTGGGTTTGCCCTCAGAGACGAACGCGGAAATTAGGACTAAGAACCATCAGGTACTAGCGAACTCCGAACACGCGCAGCGCCAGTTTGCCGAACCAGCCTTTCGAAGAAGAGCGGAGAAACATCCAGTCGAGGAGGCGGACGAGGGGTGGGGGTTGGAATTCGGGGTCGCGGGCTTTGCGGCGGGCGAGGATGGCGGCGAGGGTTTCGCGAGGTTGCTCGCGGAAGCTGTCGAGCATGGCGGTCTGATGCACGCAACTGATGGTGCAGAAGGGGGCGCAACCTTTCTTTTCCTGGAGAGCGCGGTCGATGTCGGCGGGGGAGTATTGGGCGAGGGGGATGGCGGGGCGGCCGCGCTGCTGGGAGCAGTAGTGGACCAGGCCGTCCTCGCAGATGTAGAGGAAGCGGGCTCCGGCGCGGCAGTGCCAGTCATTGGGTAGGCCGCGGGAGATGTTGGACTGAAACCGGTCATAGTGGGCAAAGGAGAAGAGGCCTCCTCCAAGGCCGAGAATGCGCTCATAGACGCTGATTTGGGGTTGTGCGAGCGGGCGGAGTTGGCCGCTGTGGTCGTGAAGGATGCCGGCGGTGCTGGAGAAGCCGAGGCTGCGGGCGCGGAGGGCGATGCGATGCGCGTCCTCGGGATTGCGTACGGAACTGCCGAGGACGGAGTTGATGGTGACGCTGAATTCGGCATGTTCGGCGAGCCATTGGAGCTTCTTGTCGAGCACGTTGAGGCTTTTCTTTGACGTTTCGTCGGGGAGGGCATTGTCGATGCTGATCTGGAGGTAGTCGAGTCCGGCGCGGTTAAGGCGCCGGATGCGCTCGGGGGTGAGCAGATAGCCGTTGGTGATGAGTGTGGCGATGGCTCCGCGGAGGCGGATGCGGCGGATCAACTCATCGAGGCCGGGATGGAGGAGGGGTTCGCCGCCGCTGAGGGTGATGATGGTGGTTCCGAGGGCGGCGAGGCGGTCGATGCGGCGGAGCATTTCGTCGAGGGGGACGGGCGGCGAGACGGCGTCGTATTCGTTGCAGTAGGCGCAGGCGAGATTACAGCGGCGGATGGGGATGATCTGGGCAAGGATGGGGTGGCGGGTGGAATGCATCGCCTTGGCGAACATGCGCGCCTCGCGGAAGCGGCGGGCGACCAGTTTTAATTTGCGGCGCAAACGGGTCACTTTTCTTATGATGCGCGAAAGGGGGCGGATGGTTCCGGCGGGCGAGAATCTCTATGAGGGTGATAACATCGCGGCGCCGGGTTGCGTTGTAGAGGGCAGAGGAGAGGAACCTTATGAGTGAACATGTAATGATCGGGGTGATCATGATCTCCCTGTTCGCGAGCAGCGCGTTCATCATTGCGACGATAGTGAATGCGGTGCGGGCGACGCGGAAGGAGCGGTACCAGGCGGATGTGCAATCGAAGCTGATTGAGAAACTGGGCACGGGGGCGGATGTGATGTCGTATGCCAACAGCGACGCGTGCAAGAGCCTGCTGGGGAATGCGGACGGGCGGGGAACATATGTGACGAGGGTGTTGAACACACTTCAGGCGGGCGTGGTGCTGCTGTGTACGGGGATTGGAATGACGGTGGTTTCGGCGTTCGCTGATGACGCGCGGCTGTTCCTGCAAGTGGTGGGCGGGATTGTGATCGCGCTGGGGATAGGATTGGCGCTATCGGGAGCGTGGAGCTATCTGCTGCTGCGGCGGTGGGGCCTGCTGGTGGAAGAAAGCAAGTAGATTGGGGGTGGATGTGACGGGCCAACGGCACTCCTCTGGGCCTCTGCTCTCGATGACGGCAGGGGCATTTGAGGAGTTTTATGCCCAGACGGCACGTCCGTTGAAGAGTTACCTGCAGCGGTTGACCAACAACGCGGCTGTAGCGGATGAGATCGCGCAGGAGAGCTACTACAGGTTTCTGCGGGCGGACACGGGCGGGTTGGGAGAGCGGGAGCGGAAGAACTACCTCTTTCGCATCGCCACCAATCTGGTGAACGATATGTTTCGGGGGCGGGGCGAGAGTTCGCTGCCGTTGAAGGACGTTCTGGCGAACGCGGAAGGGCCCAAACAGGGCCAAACCGACATCCGCTCGGATGTGGGACGCGTGTTAGGGACGTTGAAGCCGAGGGAGCGGGAACTGGTGTGGCTGGCGTATGTGGAAGGGTCGAGCCACCGCGAAATCGCCGAGGTGCTTGGTCTCAAGGAGATCAGCATCCGCCCGATGCTGTTTCGCGCGCGCCAGAAGCTGGCCGGCTTGCTGAAATCCATTGGATATTGCGAAAGAATGGTGAGTTAGCGATGGAGCTTGAATTCTGTCCGGAAGAATCACGGATGCAGGAGGCCTTGAAGAAGGGGGCCTTGCCAGGGGAACTCGAGGCGCATGCGGAACGTTGCAGAGCCTGTACGGAAACCCGCCTCATTTCGGGATTTCTGATGGCGGAGGCTTCCGGGGCCGTCCCACCAGCCGGGTTAGTGTACTGGAAGGCGGAGCTCCGGGCGCGCCGCGAGCAGGGTGAACTGGCGCTGCGGCCGGCGCGGCGGATGCAGACGGCGGCGGCGGTGGTCTTGCCCGCCATGGCCATCGCAGGGGGGGCGATGTACTCCGGGTCGGCTTGGGTTCCGGCGGCGGCCGCGGGATTCACGCTGCTGTTGATTTCGGCGGGATGGGCCATCCGGTGGTGGCTGGCTCCGGCGCGCTAGAACTCGACTTTGTCCATGGAGAGGAATTCCTGGATGTGGGGATGATCGCTCTCCTCGAGTTCGTCCACGGGGCCGAAGTAGATGACCTTGCCCTCGAAGAGGACCACCACCTTGTCGGCGACGCTGCGCATCAATTCGAGGTCGTGGGTGACGACGACGGAGGTGAGGTGCAACTGATGCTTCAGGCGGAGCATGAGTTCGGTGAGGTGGCTGGACATGATGGGGTCCACCATGGTGGTGGGTTCGTCGTAGAGGATGCACTCGGGTTGAGCGGCGAGGGCGCGGGCGATGGCCACAGCGCGCTTATGGCCGACGGAGAGATCGGTGGGGTAGGCTTCTCTGTATTCCTGTAGCTCGACCATGCGGAGGAGTCCGTCAACGACATCCTCTTTGTTCTGCTCGTCGTAATCCTCGCGAAGTTCGAGCGAAAACAGGATATTTTCGCCGACGGTGAGGGAGTCGAAGAGGGCGCCATTCTGGAAAACCATGGTGACCTTCCTGCGGATGTGGCGCAATTCGGCTTCGGTCATGTCGGTGATGTCGGTGTGGGCGACGATGACCCTGCCCTGGTCGGGCTTGAGGAAACCCATGATGTGCCCGAGGCTGACGGACTTGCCGACGCCGCTGCGGCCGATGATGGAGACGGTTTCTCCGGGGTCGACATGGAAACAGGCGTCGACTAAAACGGGGTAATCGAACGTCTTATACACGTGGCGGAATTCGATGTAGTGGGGGTAGTGGTCAATCATGGCACGCCTCGACGTGCCGGAGAGCCGTTTCCCAATCGAGGGGGGTGTTGGCATTGGCGAGCGCGGTTTGCTCACTCACCGGCAGGAGTTTGATGCGCATGGAACGAAATGCCTCGGACACCTTGTATTGTTTGCGGGCGAGCGCGTCCTGGGCGGCGGGGAGGCAGGTGCGGCGGTATACGGCGCACAATGGCTCGCGGCCGTTCGCGCCAACGGGCATGACAATGTCCTCGTGTCCGGCCATAGCTTCTTTCAGTATCCAGGAAAGAAACGGCGCGGTGAGATTGGGCATGTCGCAGGCGACGACGAGGTTCCACTCGGCGGTGGAGTGGGCGAGGGCGGCTTCGATGCCGCTGAGAGGGCCGCAGCCCGCGTGTTGGTCCTCGATCACCGGGAGCCCGAGAAAGCCGTACCGGGCGGCGGAGCCGACGAGGGTGACGCTGCCGGCGGCGGTATGGACTTGTTGCGCCACCCACTCGACCAGGGTCGTGCCGCGGAAGGGGAGCAGAGCCTTGTCTTTGCCCATCCGCGAGCTGGCTCCGCCGGTGAGCACGTACCCAGCCTGGCGCATGGCACTAATGATACCATTACGCTTGGGCTATCTCTCTGGAATGGAGAGTCTTTTTGTGGTTATACTGGTTGAAACATTATCATGCGATTTTGTTGTCAAATTTTGAGCCTGGCCGCCATGGGCGGAGGTTTGCTGGCGGGGGCGGAGGTTGCCAGTCCCGTTGTCGAGCCGGTGCGCAAACTGGCGACGGTTCGGGTGGACCCGGGCTCGGGGCGCCTGGTGCGGCGGACAACTGTGATCGCGCCGAAGGTGATCCAGCCGGTGGTGGTTGCGGGCAGCGGGGCTGACGGGAATGCTCCGTTGCAACTGGCGCCGGATGCGGGCGTGAATGAGATCATCGACAAGGTGGCCCAGCAATACAGCATGGATCCGCTGCTGGTGCATTCGGTAATCCAGGTGGAGAGTTCGTACAACAAGTATGCCGTTTCGCCCAAGGGAGCGCAGGGAATGATGCAACTGATTCCCTCGACGGCGCGCACGCTGGGGGTGAAGAATCCGTTCGACGCGCGGGAGAACATTGAAGCGGGAGTGCGCTATCTGAAGCAATTGCAGGCGGCATTCCAGGATGACCGGCTGGCGCTGGCGGCATACAACTCGGGTCCGGCGGCGGTTGCGAAGTATGGATCCATTCCGCCCTACGCCGAGACGCAGAATTACGTTTACCAGGTAGGGAAGCGGTGGGGCGCGGCGCGGCGGGCGGCGGAGACGAAGCCGGCCGGCTCGAAGGTGGAGCGGCCGAAGATGATCGAACAGTTTGTGGATAGTGAAGGGAGATTGCATCTCAGGATGCGTTAAAGGAGTGCGCGCGTAGGGGGCGCGGTATCAACTATGGCTGCAGTAGCAGGTAGTTCCGGACGCCCGATGGGGAGGCCGCTGTTAGCGGCGCTCTTCAGCCTGCAGGTCTGTGCAGGCGCGGGCGACCATCTTGCCGTCACCGCCGTCCGCTATTGGTCGCTGAGCGATGTGACACGCATCGCGGTGGAGACCAACGGATCCTTCCGTTACCGGACGGACAAACTCTACGATCCGAACCGGGTCTTTTATGACCTGATGGACGCGCGGCCGCAGCTTTCCTCGAAGGGTGTGCATACCATCGCGATCAATGATCCGCGGGTAAAGCAGATCCGGGTGGCGGAGACACAACCCGCGGTGACGCGAGTGGTTCTGGACCTGGAAGAGGGCCAATTCGACATTTCCGCGTCTCAGTTGACGGTTCCGGACCGCCTGGTGATCGAGGTCCGCGCCAAGGGAGATATTCCGTCGAAGCCGACGCTGAGCAGTAATGGAGTGCGGCGGATTGAGGAAAAGGCCGAACGGAGCCAGTGGAATGAACCGCCGGTGCTCGATGCGAAACCCGAGCCGGCGAAACCGGCTCCTATTCTCATGGCTACGCCGGCGCTGAAGCCGCCGCCTGAGCCGGTGAAGGCAGCCCCAAGGGTCTACTCGGAGAAACCGGCGGAAAAGCCATCGCCTGGGTCGTTCCTTTCCTCCGCTCCCGCGCTTCCCGATGCTCCGCCGCTGCCAGTGAATCTGGAGCCGGTGGCTCCGCCGGCGGCTCCGGCGAAACGCAACAGCAACGGCGACCGGTCGCTGACGCGGGCGCTGGGTTTGAAGATCCGGCGGGTGGTTCTGGATCCCGGCCACGGCGGGCACGATCATGGGAGTACCGGTCCTGGAGGGCTGGCTGAAAAGGATCTGGTGTTGGACGTGGCGAGGCGGCTAGGGGCGTTGATTGAAGAGAACATGGGGAGCGAGGTGATCTACACGCGTTCGAACGACCGCTTCATCGCGCTGGAGGAGCGGACGGCGATCGCGAACGCGAAGAAGGCGGACATTTTCCTGTCGATTCACGCCAACTCGTCGCCGATCAAGTCGGTTTCGGGGGTGGAGACGTATTACCTGAGCTTTACCACCTCGAAGGCGGCCATGGACCTGGCGGCGCGGGAGAACGCGCTGTCGGAGCGTTCGATCAGCGATCTGAAGGACCTGTTGCAGAAGATTGCGCAGCGGGACAAGGCGGATGAGTCGCGGGAGTTCGCGGCGAAGGTTCAGGGGAGCCTGATCCGGTTGACGGGGAGCTCTTCCAAGGCAAACCGGGACCGCGGGGTGAAGAAAGCACCGTTTGTGGTGCTGATTGGGGCGTCTATGCCTTCGGTGCTGGCGGAGATCGGCTTTGTGAGCAATTCGCGCGAAGAGGCGCAATTGAAGAAAGGCGAGTACCGGCAAAAGCTGGCGGAGGCTTTGTTCAAAGGGTTGGAGGACTATGCGCAGACGCTGAGCCATTTTGAAGTGGCGCAGCGAAAGGCGGGCGCCAGGCACTAGCTCAAGGTTTCCATGAGCGAGGAGCGCAGTACGACGCGGTTGCGTCCGGCGCGTTTTGCTTCGTAAAGGGCTTCATCAGCGACGCGGATGAGTTCGCTTGCGCTGATGACGGATTGCGGCATGAAGACGGTGGCTCCGAAACTGGCGGTGACGACAATGCCGCCGGAAACGTTTTCGACGGGGGGGCCGGCGATAGACATGCGCATGTTCTCCGCTCTGGAGTAGAGGCCGGCCTCGTCGCAGCCCGGCAAAACGACCAGAAACTCTTCACCGCCGAAGCGGCCTACCCCGTCGTAAGGACGGACGCTGGCGAGCAGGCGGCGGCCGGCTTCCCTGAGCACTTCATCGCCGGCGAGGTGACCGAAGCGGTCATTGACCAGTTTGAAGTGATCGAGGTCGAGCATGAGGACACCGATGGGGGCTCCTTCGCGCTGGGAGCGCGCCTGTTCGCGCTCGAGGATCTCCATGATGGAGCGGCGGTTCCAGAGGCCGGTGAGGGCGTCCTTGGTGGCCTGCTCGCGCAGTTTCTCGCGTGCTTCCATGAGTTCGGCCTGGAGGTCGAGGATGCGCATTCCGGCGCGGATGCGGACATTCAACTCGTGGAGATCGAAGGGTTTGGTGACGTAGTCATCGGCTCCGGCTTCCATGCCGGCAATCAAGTCTTCTTTCAGGGTTTTGGAGGTGAGCAGGAGGAGGTAGATATAAGGCTCGCCACCCTTGGCGCGAAGCATACGGCAGATCTCGGGGCCGCTGTGGCCGGGCATCATCCAATCGAGGATGGCGAGTCGCGGAGCGTCGGGCAGTTGCAGTTGTTCCCAGGCGGCGAAACCGTCCAGACAAGAGACCACCTCATAGCCCCACTTGACCAGGACCCTCTCCAAGGCCAACCGCGATGGCCCGCTGTCTTCGGCGATTAAGATCCGCATGGTCTGTTTCCCCGAGCTGGGGAGATCCCCAGTTGACCTTTCGGCAAGACAGGTCTTTTCATTAGTGTATCGTGTTCGGGAATCCTCTGCTAGGATGAGAGTCTTGGTGGTGATCATTCGACACGCCCCTCACGAGCACATGGGATTGCTGGGTTTTTCTTTGGGACGTGCCGAACTCGCATTCCGGTACATGGATGTTTATAAGGACTCAACACAATCTGTGGATATCTCCTCCTCAACAGGACTTATCGTCCTAGGTGGGGCGGAGTCTGTAAATAAATCGACATCGTATCTGCGGCGGGAGGAGGAGTTGATCACCGAGGCGCTGGGATGCGGGAAACCGGTGTTGGGAATTTGCCTGGGGGCGCAGCTATTGGCGAAGGTGCTGGGGGCGAAGGTGACGCGAATGGGGGTGCCGGAGATCGGATGGCGAAGGGTAAGGGTGAGCGAGGGAGCGGAGGGGGATGCGATGTTTGGGGAGTTCGGGGAGCAGGCGGTTTTTCATTGGCACAACGAATCATTTGATCTTCCGGTGGGAGCGGTACGGCTGGCTGGATCGGAGGCTTGCCGGAATCAGGCGTTTCGTTACGGAGAAAGGGCCTGGGGTCTGCAATTCCACCTGGAAGCGACTCCGGAGATGATCAGGAAGTGGCGCGAGGAAGACGCGGAGTGCGGGGCGGAGCGGGAGTTATGGGAACCGGTGGATGCGAATTACCGGGCTGAGGAGCTTCGGGTCCTGGCGGGGCGAGTATTCGACGGCTGGGCAAAGACGGCGGAGGAAATCGAGAAAAGGTTACGCAACTCCTGATTCGCGACGTCTCGTGCGAGGAGGCGGGGGCGGATGCGTCTTGGAACATTGTTGCGCTTTTGGGGGGTGATCTGCCATACCCTGCGGAAGGGAGAATAAGGTCCTTATTCCGGTTATTGCTTTTTCCCCGGATCAGGGATTTAATCAGGGTATTGCGGCCGAAAGAGGATACCCAACCATGATGTTTTCACGCTCGTCTGAATACGCCATCCGGGCGTTCCTGTACCTTGCTGGACAGGAGCCCGGAAAACTCGTGATGGCCAGGCATATCGCTGATGAAGCGGGCCTGCCGTCGCATTTTCTCGCCAAGCTGCTCCAGCAACTGGCGCGGAAGGGACTGGTGAAGTCGAACAAGGGGCCCTCGGGCGGTTTCACGCTGGGGATGACGCCTCGAGAGATTTCGCTGTACGACATTGTCGAAGCGGTGGATGGAATCGATGGATTCAATCGATGTCCGATTGGGCACGTGAAGTGTAATGAGCATACGGGCTGTCCGGTGCATGATGGATGGAAGACGGTGCGTTCGCGTATAGTAGATTATTTGGAGCATACTTCGCTGGCGGACGTGTCGCGGCGCAGCACCAACGGGAAGAGGCGCAAGGCTCACAAAGCGAGGTCGAACGGCTCCAGGAATTAAGAAGGAGCGACAAAGCGAATGCACAATTCCGTGCTGGTGCCCATGGTGGTTGAACAGACCTCCCGGGGCGAGCGTGCCTATGACATTTACTCGCGCCTGCTGAAAGAGAACATCATCTTTCTGGGCACCCCGATTGACGACCAGGTGGCAAACCTCATCATGGCCCAGATGCTGTTTCTGGCTGCTGAGGATCCGGAGAAAGATATTTCCCTGTATATCAACTCGCCGGGTGGTTCGATCACGGCGGGGCTGGCCATTCTCGACACGATGCGCCTGATTGAGCCGGACATCACGACGTACTGCATCGGGCAGGCGGCGTCGATGGCGGCGGTGCTGCTGGCCTGCGGCGCCAAGGGAAAGCGGTTCAGCCTGCCGCACGCCCGCATACTGATTCATCAACCATCGATGAGCGGGCTGGCGGGACAGGCGACGGACATTGACATCTACGCGCGGGAGATTCTGCGGATGAGGGAGAACCTCAACCAGATTCTGGCCGATGCCACGGGGCAACCGGTGGACCGGATCGCGCGCGATGTGGACCGCGATTACATCATGGAACCGCAGCAGGCGCTCGATTACGGGATGATCGACCGGATCATCACTTCCCGCGATCAGGCGCGGACGTAGGCAGACCGGAACAAGGGCCGGGTACGGCTCAGAGCACCAGCACGGGGTGGTAGAGATTCGGCAATTTCACCTCCCCGATTGCTACAAGATCTCCTTGCGGGCCGATCGCCTTGACGTATTTCGCGCCGCGCTGGACGCGAAACGGTGAGGCGCGGAAGTCGCGGCCCTGGCGGATTTGATTGGCTGTGACCGTGTCGACGATTTCCGCGGGAAATTGCGGCAGGAGTTTGGACGCGGGGATCAAAGCCTCATTCAGTCTGTCGCCGGCGGCAAGTGATTCAAGTTCCGGGAGCGTGTGGGCGTTGGAGATTGTGAAGTCGCCACTCATGGTGCGGCACAACTGTTCGAGCCAGGCTCCGCAGCCAAGTTTCTGTCCAAGGTCATGGGCGAGACTGCGGACGTAGGCTCCGGCGGAGCAGTGCACGGCGAGGCGGATTTCGTCCGGCCGGAACTCGAGCAGATCGAGGGAATAGATGTTGATCTCGACCGGCTCCAAATCGACGGCGATTTTCTTGCGGGCGAGTTTGTAGGCGGGAGTTCCGGCGATTTTCTTAGCGGAAATGGCGGGAGGGCGCTGGAGTTGCGTGCCGCGGAATTCCTGGAGGGTGTTTTCCAGTTGCGCCCGGTCGAGGGAGACTGCGACGTGTTCCGATAGAGGCTGACCATCGCGGTCGTAGCTGTCGGTGGAATGGCCGAAGCGGATGAGGGCCTCATATTTCTTGTCGGAACGGACATAGAACTGAGCAAGGCGCGTGGCGCGGTTGAGCACGAGAGGCAGGACGCCGGTGGCCATGGGATCAAGGGTTCCGAGATGCCCGACACGGCGCGTTCCGGCAATGCGGCGCATCTTGTTGACCACGTCGTGCGAAGTCCAGCCTTCGGGCTTGTTGACTACAATCACACCATCCATGTAATGCTTCTTCTCCAAATGTAACAGTCAGTACGGGCAGGGAGGGACGCCTAATCCGGCCATACTTCAAAGCGTTTGGTCTGGGGGTCCATGGCGAGAATGGCGCCCGTGCCGATGTCGTAGATCCAGCCGTAGACATCGAGGTCGCCGCGCTCGACTCTGCGGCGGACGGAGGGGTGAGTGAGGAGATTCTCGATCTGGACCTCGACGTTGAGCTGAGTGAGGACGGGGAGGGCATCCTCGCCGCTCAAGGAAGGGTAGAGTTGATGGAGGCGGCTGACGGCCTCATCTCCATAGAGGAGCCAGCGGGCGACGGCGGGGATATTCCCGGTCCTATCGGGATTCAGGAAGGCACGTACGGCTCCGCAATCGGAGTGGCCGCAAATGATGATTTCGGGGACCTGAAGGACGGTGGCGGCGTATTCGATGCTGGCGGAGACGCCGACGAGGTCATCGCTGTAGATGGGGACGATGTTGCCGGGATTCCGTTCGACGAAGAGTTCGCCGGCGGTGGTGGAGGTGATGAGGCTGGGGACGACGCGGGAATCGGCGCAGGTGAGGAAGAGGGCCTTGGGGGCCTGGCATTTGGAGAGGCGGCGGAAGAGGGCCTGTTTGGTGGGGAAGACATGATTGCGAAAGTTGCGGACACCGTCGCGGAACTGATGCATGATTCTATTATCGGGGAGAGGAAGAGAAAGGCGGAAAAAGCCTTAGCCACCACCGAGTTGTGGGTTTATACTGGGGTTGGCTAGGAAAATGACGGCACTCATGGCAACGGTAGAACCCCACATCCCCACGCCGCATTCGCGGCTGAGCAGCGACGAGCTTCTGCGCGCTTACCAGATCATGTTGACGGCCCGGCGGCTGGATGACCGCGAGGTGGTGCTCAAGCGGCAGAACAAGATTTTCTTTCAGATCAGCGGCGCCGGTCATGAGGCGGTGCAGGTGGCGGTGGGATATCATCTGCGGGCGGGAAAGGATTGGGTGTATCCCTACTACCGGGACCGGGCGTTGTGCCTGACGCTGGGAGTGACGGCGGCGGAAATGCTGTTGCAAAGCGTTGGGGCGGCCGCGGACCCGGCATCCGGAGGACGGCAGATGCCTTCGCACTGGGGGCACAAGCGGTGGAACATCGTCAGCAGTTCATCGCCGACCGGAACACAGTTCCTGCAGGCGGCGGGGTGCGCACAAGCCTCGATGTGGCTGGAGGCGGGCGGTGATGACGTTACGCTGGTGTGCGCGGGCGACGGGACGACGAGCGAGGGGGAGTTTTGGGAATCTTTGAACGTTGCGTGTCTGGGCGGGCTACCGCTGTTGTACCTGATTGAAGACAACGGGTACGCGATTTCCGTCCCGATTGAGGAGCAGACGGCTGGCGGGAAGATCTCGCGGCTGGCGGCAGGGTTTCCGGATTTGTGGATAGGAGAAGTGGACGGCACGGACTTTCTGGCTTCGTATGACGCGGCAGAGGAGGCGGTGGCGTGGTGCCGTGAGCGGAAGGGGCCGGCGCTGCTGCATGCGCACGTGATCCGTCCGTATAGCCACTCGCTGTCGGATGATGAGCGGCTATACAAGACGCAACAGGAGCGAAACGCCGAAGCGAAGCGCGATCCGGTGTTCCGCTTTCCGGAGTATCTGATGCGGGAAGGGATTGCGGACCGGCACAGGCTTCAACTGATAGGTCACGAGGTGGAGATTGAAGTTCAGCAGGCGACCGAGCAGGCGTTGAAGGCGGCGGGGCCGAAGAAGGACAGCGCTCTTCTGCACTTGTATTCGGAGCGCGTGGACCCGACTTCGGAGCAGTTTGCAGGGAAGGCTGAGTTGAATGGAGAGCCGCGGACGATGGTGGATGCGATCAACCAGACGCTGGCGGAGGAGATGCGGCGCAATCCACGGATCGTGGTGTTTGGGGAGGACGTAGCCGATTGCGGAAGGCAGCAGAACCTGGCAGAGGTGAAGGGCAAAGGCGGGGTGTTCAAGGCGACGCAGGGACTACAGCGGGAGTTCGGCCAGGCGCGGTGCTTCAACACTCCGCTGGCGGAGGCGGGGATTGTGGGGCGGGCGATCGGGATGGCGACGAGGGGATTGAAGCCGGTGGCGGAGATCCAGTTCTTCGATTACATCTGGCCGGCGATGATGCAACTGCGGAATGAACTGGCGACGATGCGGTGGCGATCGAACGATGCGTTCAGTTGCCCGGCGGTAGTGCGGGTGACGATTGGAGGATATCTGGGCGGCGGGGCGGTGTACCACAGCCAAAGCGGGGAAGTGGCATTCACGCACATTCCGGGGCTGCGGGTGGTGATGCCGTCGAACGCGATGGATGCCTGCGGACTGCTGCGGACGGCGCTGCGGGCGGATGATCCGGTGCTGTTTTTGGAGCACAAGAAGTTGTACCGTGAGCCGTACAATCGCTGGCCGCATCCGGGGGTGGATTTCACGATTCCCTTCGGGAAGGCGCGGATCGTGCGGCCGGGGGAGAACCTGACGATTGTGACGTACGGGGCGCTGGTGCAGAAGTCGATGCTGGCGGCGGCGGAGTTGGTGAAGAAAAATCCGGCGTGGACGATTGAGGTGATGGACCTGCGGACGCTGGCTCCCTATGATTGGGAAGCGATCGTGGGGAGCGTGCGGCGGACGAACCGGGTGTTGATTGTGCATGAGGATGTGTTGAGCTTCGGGTACGGGGCGGAGATGGCGGCGCGGATTGCGGACGAGTTGTTCGCGGAGTTGGATGCGCCGGTGGGGCGAGTGGCGGCGCTCGATACGTGGGTGGCGTATCACCCTTCGATGGAAGATGTGATTTTGCCGCAGGTGGAGGATGTGGCGCGGGAGGCGGAGCGGCTGCTGCGGTATTGACTCATTTCGCTTGGCTAGGAGTCGGGAGGCAGGAGTCGGGAGTCAGCGACGGATTCTCTCTCCCTTCTTCCCGGTGGATTCAACAACGGCCAGGGACTACTGCTGAAGCAGTTCGCGCACTCGAGCAAACCGTAACAGCTCTTCAGCACCGAGCACAGGATTCTCCAGCCAGGGTTCTTCATCGACCTCGTCAAGGTCTTCATCGAACTCATGATCTTGTTGAGCGAGGTACTTCGTCAGTTCCAGGCATTTGAGGTATTCGCGGATCTCGCCGGCGGAAAAGAGCCGCCGGATCCCGGCGATGAATGCCGGTAATTCACCGGCGAACGCCTCATCCCGCTCCGCGGCCGCCACGAAAGTGAACAGCTTCTCGCCGACCAGGTAATCGAGAGCGTCTTGCAACCCGAAGCGCTCGCGAATGCCCTCGGCCGCCTCACATTGCTCGATCCAGATCTTGTGGAATTCGATAGACTGACCTGCCATACGTGAACACACGGACTTATCGCAGCACGACATCCCAGACTTTCGCGCGGCGGGACTTGCCTTTGGGGCCTTCGACATCGAGGATGACGATGTATTCGCCGCCCTTTGTGTATTGATGGATGGGATGCTGATCGGTGGAGTGGGCGCCGTCGCCGAAGTCCCAGCGCCAGGAGGTGATTTCGCCGGCGGAGAGGTCGTGGAAGGCGACGAGGCGGCGGTCGAGGTCGATGACCTGGAAGGACCAGTCGGCGTCGATGGGCTTACGGAGGCCGGGTTCGATGGGCATGAGGCGGAAGGCGACGAGGTCGGAGGCGTTGCCGTACATGCTGGTTTTGTGGGAGAGGTTCCAGAAGCCGCGGTAGGATTTGGCGTTTTCGTCGTCGTAGTCGAGGACGGACCAGCTCATGCCGATGATCTTGTTTTCCGAGAGTTGTGATTCGACGGAGCGCCGGGGGCCTTCATAGGCGGCGTAGTCGAAGGGAGTGATGAAGAATTCGAGGATGAGCTTGCCGCTCTGGCCGTGGCGGAAGTTGTACTTGTAGGCGGCGTTGGCATAGGGGAGATGTTTGATCCAGGGCTGGCAGCCCCAGACCATGGTCCAGTCCTTGCCATCGGCGGGGGTGAAGATGTGGTAGTTCTGGGCGTGGACGCCGTGGAGGGAGAAGTGGGCCTGGTCCTTTAGAACATCGGTGCTTGGATGCATCGGCTCGAT
The DNA here is from genome assembly GCA_020847975.1 of Bryobacterales bacterium. Lineage (GTDB taxonomy): Bacteria > Acidobacteriota > Terriglobia > Bryobacterales > Bryobacteraceae > CADEFT01. Next base: position 19,612 of record JADLBD010000096.1, read on the forward strand.
GAAGGGGCCGCCGGAGAGATCGCCATCGACGACGAGTTCGAAGATGTCGTTGTGAAGGCCGGTGCTCTTGAAGTCCCAGTAGTTGTCATAGGCCTCGTAGAGGAAATAGAGGCGGTTCTCGCCTTTCACCCAGCCGACTTTCACTTTGACGTCGAGGTCCTTGCGGTCGAGCGGAGTGTTGTTGACGGTGTCTTTCAGTTGGTCGATGCCGATGGAGTAGGAGTCGGGAACGATGTCCCAATCCGAGGTGTCAGCGTCGATACGGGGGATCTTGTCAGCAGGGAACTGGAAGACCTTGAATACCACGCCGGGGCGTTCGAGGGCGAAGGCGGGGAGAGCGGAAAAGAGGAGGAAGAAAGTAGCGAGGCGCATGGATAGAGGTATTGTAGGCGATTCCGGATCTCCGGCTATTCCTGGACGCGGACGTTACCCATTGCATACCAGCCATCCGGATCCGCGCCCTCAATGGCGAGCTTGACTTTGGGCCGGCGCGTGTCCGGATCGACAATGCCGAGGGAAAGCTCGTAATCGCCGGCAGGCATGTCCGCCGGCACGAACACGGCATTGTCGTAGAGATTGTCGCCGGGCAGCCAGCGGCGGATGTCGGCATCGGTAAGCAGCACGGTCTCGCGCCCGGCTCCCTTCAGCCGGAGCGCGAGGGGAAACTGCCGGTAGCACGGGGCGACGCCTTTGTTTTCCCACCAGGACGTGAACGCGAGCCTGCCCTGCGGGCGCACGCGCGGGGGATAGGTGAATTTTCGCAATACGAAGCGATAGCCCATTTTCTTCAGCCAGCGTTCCACCTGCGGCCGCCACTCCGCGGGAACAGCCGACGATTTGCCGTTGAAGGACGAGATGTGCCATTTGAGCGACTGGTCGATGATGTAGTCGACATCCCAGCCCTTGTTCATCCAGTGCTGCATGACCCAGCAGACTTCGAAGGTGACCGGCGCCTGCTTCCAGGCGTCGTGCATGCCGAAGTTGATGATGGCCTGCGGATAGTAGTCCTGCATGTGCGACCACTGGGGGTTGCTGAACCCGCCCATGTCGCCGAGACAATCGACCCGCCAGCCCACCGGGCGTTTCGAGATGCCGTATTTGTTCGTTTTCTCGTCGGTGAGCAGCATCACGAGCGGCGTTTTGTGGAAGGCATCGAGGTAGCTATCGATGAGGGCTTCGCGGGTGGGTTCGGTCAGGTCGGCCGAGCCGGCTCCCTCGCCCCAGGCTCCGACGATGGCCATGTCCACGCTCTCGAGGTCCGGGCTGCCGTCGTAGCGCTTACCGAGTTCGCGAATCATTTTGCCGAAGTGGCCGGCGTAGCGCGGGTCCTCGGGATTGGTGCGCCATTTGGCTACGGTCAAGTTCTTCGATTCGTCGCCGAGCATGGCGCGGTACCAGTCCGGCACGTCGTTGTCAGGGCCGGTTCCGTAAGGGGCGATGCGCAGCATGAGGGTCTGCTTGCGCGAGCGCGCCGTCTTGAGGGCGGTGTCGAGCAGGTCCCAGCGGTACTTGCCTTTCTCGGGTTCGATGAATTTCCAGTAGACGCGGAAGTAGGCGATCGTGGTCGCGGGGTGGTTCCTGTTTTCGAGCGAGCCTTTGTACTCCTGGTAGACGATGGGGTACCCTTCCGTCCACTTGAGGCCCTGGTTCAGTTCGTCGCCGTTGAAGCGCTGAAAGGTCATGAAGCCGATGCCGGGATTGAGGAGCACATCGCCGATTTCCTTCGGGCGCACGATGACGTCCTGGGCGCACAGCGAAGCGTAGAGAAACGGCAGCAGGAAAATGGTTCGATTCATGGCAATTCGCTATTGTATCGGAGGCCCTGGGAGGTTCATTTTCCCGCCGCCCAGAGGATGGCGTTGTGGACGAGTTGACGGTAGCTGGGATGGAGGTGGGCTTCGGGGCCGTGGCCGAGTTGGATGACGACGACTCTCGATTTATCGTAGGGGCTGATCCAGGCGAGCGGGCCGTCGCTGGTGGGGTTTGTGGTTTCCAGCAGAACCTGCGCCTTTTTCGAGATCCACATGTGCTTGTAGGTTTCATCGTGGATCCACATGGGCGGGATGCCGCGAAGGATGGGGTGGCTGCCTACGGGCCTCGCGTCGATGTCGACATCGTGAAGGAAGGTGGAGGCGGGCTGACCGCCGCCGGGCTTTTCGAGGTAGCGGCCGGCCATGACGTCGCGCCACCACCATTCCCAGGAGTTGAAGTCCATGAGGGCGTGGTGAAGGACGACGAGTCCTTTGCCGGATTCGAGGAATTGGGTGAGGTTGCGGCGCTGGTCTTCGGGGACATCCTGGACCATGTCATAAAGGACAAGGACGTCGGTATTTTTGCGCAGGTCGCCGCGATAGGCGACGGGGTGCGGGTTGACGGTGACGCGAATTGCCGGGTTGTTGTCGAAGACAGAGTAGAAACCGGGGTCGTGGCTGTGGCCTCCGGTGACGAGGGTGACGCGGACGGGAGGTTCGGGAGCGGCTTTTGCGGCGGGAGCGGCTCCGGCAGCCCAGAGGACGGCGCGCGTAAACATGGCGGTGAAGCCGGGAGCGGAGAGGGCGGCTGTGTCGTGGCCGAGGGCAGTGTAGAAGACGCGGCCGGCGCCGAAGGATGTGGTCCAGGCGATGGGTTCGTTTTTGCCGGTACCGTTTTGTTCGGGCGCGTCGTAAGCGGCGGCGAGCAGGTGGACGCCGGGCGCGACGCGGAGGTTGTGATAGAGTTCGTCGGAGATGGTGAAGCCGGGATCGAGGCCTTCGGTGATGGGGTGGGTTCGGTCAGTAAATTGGACACGGAAGAGGTGGCGCTTGCCGTGGCCGCTCTTCGGCGCCTCATCGGACCAGCGGGCTCCGATGATTTGTGCGTAGGCAGGCCATGGGGGCTCATGAATGCCTGTACGGACGTGCTTATCGCCGAGGATTTCCATGTCACCGAAGGCGTAGGCGGCGGCGTGTGTAGCGACCAGTCCTTTGCCGGAGCGGAGGAAGGCTTCGACGGCCTGTTCGGCGGAAGGACTCCAGCGGGGGCCATTGTAATCGGAGACGAGGACCTGGTAAGGCTCGAGCGCGGCCGCGTTGAGGGCCGTGGGCTCTTCCGTGATGCGGACATCGAAGCGGCCGGTAGATTCCAGGAGTTGCGCGAGGAATGGCGTTGTCGAGCGCCAATCGTGGTTGTTGCGTCCGGAGAGGATGAGGACGCGTATCTTGCCGGGGGCGAAGAAATGGGATGGCTCGGCGGCAGTAGCGGCGGCGGCGAGCAGGCTAATGAGAATGCGCATGGTGGGGCTCCGGTTCGGCGGCAAGGAGGGCTTCAAGGTGAGCGCGGCTACGGGCGGCCTGGTCAGGTGTGCCGCATTCGACGGAGAGCACGCCGGTGTACCCGGCTTCGCGCAGGATGCGAATGACGCGGCTCCAATCGATGACCCCATCGCCGCAGGCGCAGCCGACCGGCGTGCCCGTGACTTTGCCTTTTTCGGCTTCGGACATGCGGATGCTGATGTCCTTGGCGTGGACGTGGACCACCAGATGGGCGACGGCGGCGAGGCTGTCGTAGGGATCTTCGCCGCCGAGGTAGGCGTTGCCGGTGTCGTAATTGACGCGGAGGAAGGGGGAATCGACGAGAGTGGCGATGCGGAGGAGGCCCTGTGTGGTTTTGGAGATGCTCTGGTGCGGCTCGATTCCGACGAAGATTCCGTAGCGTTCGGCGGTACGGAGGACGGTGGCGAGGGTGTACTTCATGACGCCGAAGGCTTCTTCGAGCGGCACCCAGGGGGGGCGGATGCCTTCGTCGGTGTTGACGACGGGCGCGCCGAGGGCGTGGGCGAAGCGGATGGCCTTTTGGAGATAGGGCACGGAGATTTCGGGCCGCATAAGGGGGCAGTGGGCGCTGAGGCCGGAAGCGCGAACCTGGTTGGCTTCGAGAATGTCGCGGATTTCGAGCGGGTCCTCATCCATGGAGACGGAGTGGAAATATCCGGCTTCGCTCAGCAGTTCACGGCCATTGTGGACCATGGGTTCAACGAAGCGGTAGCCGATGGCGGCGGCGCGGGCCACGCCTTCGGCGAAGGGTTTGTCTTCGCAGCGGATGAATTCGAGGTTGATGCCGGTGTTCACAGGTCCCACTCCTTGTTCCAATCGACGCGCTGCTTGCGCTGGTAGGCGATGTTGCCGATGTGGCAGGCCATGGCGGAGAAATGGCCGTCCACGGGTCCCGAGTTGGGGGCCTTGCGGGTACGGACGCAATCGAGGAAGTTGGCCATGTGGGCGACTTCGGGGGAGGGGCCGGCGGTGACTTCGGGGCCGCCATCGGCGGGGAGGAAGCGGTAGCCGTAGCGGAAGATGTGGAGGCGTCCGCCGGAGCCGAAGAAGACGATGTCGGCGGATTCCTTGGGGATCATGTTGGTGATGTTGGCCTCGAAGGTGACATTTAGCTTGCCGCCGTAATCGAGGATGAAGTTGACGTTATCGGGCGTGTCGCGGCCGTCGTGGTATTGATAGATGCCGCCGAGGGCGACGGCGCTCGAGGGTTGTTGGATGCCGAGGAACCAGTGGACGACATCGACCATGTGAACGAAGAGGCCGCCGGTCTGGCCTCCGGTGGCGAAGTCCCAATAGGCGAAGCGGTTGAAGTAACGCTTGGGGTCCCAGGGGATTTTGGGCAGCCAGCCGAGGACGGCGTCCCAATCGAGGGCGTCGGGTTTGCGGTCCATGCCGGCGGGGACAGGGGTGAGGTAGCCGCTATTGGCGTTCCAGACGGTGCGGACCATGGTGACCTGCCCGACGCGGCCGGTGTCGAAGAAGCGCTGTTTGGCTTCGGCGAAGTGGGTGAGGCTGCGCTGCTGGGTACCCACCTGGACGATACGGCGATGTTCCCGGGCGGCCTGGACGACGTCGCGGCCCTGTTCGGGGAGGGAGGTCATGGGCTTTTCGACGAAGACATCCTTGCCTGCGCTACAGGCATCGACGGTCATGCGGGAGTGCCAGTGATCGAGGGTGGCGACGATGACGGCGTCAATGTCTTTTCGGTCGAGGAGGGCGCGGTAGTCGGCGATGTTGGCGACGGGTTCGCCGATGAGGTCAGCGGCTTGGGCGCGGCGCTGGTCCCAGGCGTCGCAAACGGCGACCCATTGGACACCGCCGGCGAGTTTGGCCATGCGGATGAGATGGGAGCCGCGGCCGCCCGTGCCGATGATTCCGAGGCGGACACGGGTATTGGCGCCCGCGACGCGATCGGCGGAGGCGGCGGTGAAGGCAGCGGCAGCCGAAGCGCCGAGGAAGGAGCGGCGGGAGGATTGAGGCATGGAAAACGCTTAGCAATCCGCGCGCCACTCGAACCTTGGCAGCCGGATTGCTGAGAGGGTTCGCATGACTCGACGGGATTGGCTGTGCGGATTGGCGCTGGGCGGACCGGGCGGCTATGCGCCGGTGCTGGCGGTGCAGGCGTACGTGTGGCAGCAGGCGCTGGCGCGGGACAAACGGACGATCGCGGAGGGAGTGGGCGACGTGGTGGCGAGCCTGGCGGAGGCGGGATACCGGCGGGCGGAGTTGACCTCGACGTTCTTCACGCCGGATCTTGCCGGGCGGACACTGGAGTTACTGGACAAACACGGGCTGAAATTGGATGTGGTGTACAACGGTGGCGAGATGCACGAGGGCGGCGCGGCGGCGCGGACGATTGAGGATACGCTGGCGTTGGTGGAGAGGGTGAAGCCGGCGCGGATTGCGGCAGTGAGTTTCAACGCGAATCCGAAGAAGGGGCGGGAGCGGAAGACGGATGGGGAATTGGAGATACAGACCCGGGCGATTGGGGGATTGGGGCGGCGGTTGAGGGGGATGGGATTGCGGCTGCTGGTACATGAGCACGCTCCGGAACTGGGGGAGAACGCGCGCGAGTGGCGGCACATGCTGCACGGGACGGATGCGCGGGATGTAGGGATCTGCCTGGATGTGGATTGGGTGCGGCGCGGGGGATTGGAGCCGATGACGCTGCTCGAGGAGGCGGGAGATCGCGTGGGGGATCTGCACCTGCGGAATTCGCGGGGCGGGGTGTGGCTGGAGGAGTTGGCGGATGGGGATGTGGATTATACGAAGGTGGCGGGGTACTTGCGGCGGCGGGGGTATCGGGGGTGGCTGGTGGTGGAACTGGCTTGGGAGCCGGGGACGCGGATTACGCGGGGGCTGACGGAGAATTTGCGGCGGAGCCGGGTGTGGGCTGAGCGGGTGTTTGGGTGAGGGAATGTGACAGCGGCGGCGTGCTGGGGGGATGTTCGGCGGTAGTTCGGGGATAGGAATATGGCTCGAACCTGTGTGGGAGAAAGGGTTCCCTTTGGTCCATGGCTAAACAGAATTTGCCAATTCTGTCCACGCGCAGCATTCAGACTCCGTCCTCATCCACTTCGCCTTCGCACAGCGAAATCAGGCATAATGGCTGCCAGCCATAGGCGTCCAACGTTCGATTGGTGACCAGCCTGGAGGTTCGATTATGAAGCTCCGCTCTTCGCTTACAATCGCAGTCGCTGCGACCCTGAACTTGCCGCTTCTAGCTCAACAACCGCAACAGCTCCAGCCGGTTTCTGTAGGCATCGTATCGGATGTCAGTGGGCCCATGGCTGGTAAGCTCCACCGTGCACGTTAACTGGCTTTGGAGTTGCTGAAGACGGCGAGCGGTCAGGACGAATTTTCCTTAATCCAAACTAGGCGGGAAAAGGGTGTGGGAGAAATTCGCTGACGTTTGATGATGCGCGGTAGACGCCCACACTGCTCATGGCAGGCACGCTGAGAAAGCGAACGAACGGCTCTGTCGCCAGTGTAGATGCCACGGGAGTGGTGATGGGCTGAATTCCAGATCGACGCTGACCGGGCCCACCTCAAGGCGAATCTCGCACCCGAGCGCGACTGTCGCCTTGCGCAGCTCGCGAGCGTCAGGCATCGTTCTCGGGATCGAGAAGATGTTTCACCACGGTGCGGCTCCTGTGTCGCTGGGGCCCCATTCGGTTTCGGGAAACATGTCTCTCTGTTCTCGTGGCTCCCAACTGCCGCGCGAGAACTCGCCTGATCGCCGTGGACGTCACTTCCTGGTGGATGCCTTCCTCATGAAGCCAGCTATCGAAGGATGATCCCTTATTCTTCTGTTTCATGTCCCTCCCCTTGCTCGCGCTTTGAAGCCGGATCGGATGCTCGTCTTAGCGGCGTCGCTGGCAATCGAGCAGGATAATGCTCCAGCGGTGGAGAGGCCTCTATCAACTCCTCGTAAACAGCATCTTCATCACAATAAGATTCTTCGAACCGCCGTTGACCCGCTTCGTGCCATGCGGTATCGGGAGACAAGACGTCAGGAAACTGCTGCGCGTCTCGATTCACCTGATCATCATGACACAGTGGCTACGGCGGAGTTCGGAGTCGAGGCGAACCCGCGCCCGTCCGGTTTAGCGGCCTGGGTGCCAGTGAGGGCCGGCCGAGCAGCATGAGGTATCCAGACCTTGCTCAGTCGATCGGGTCGCCGTAAGGTTTCATACCTTTCTCGAGAACCGTCTTTGGAAACTGCCCGCTGCCACATAGAATGAACGAGCCGAAGTCCTTGTACCAATCGCCTTCCGGGGCCGTGGGGCCCTTCATGACCCATTCCTGAAGTGCCAGCAAGTCACTCATCGAGATCCGCCGCTCATCGATTCGCTGAAGCAGGTGATGCCACACGCCGCGCGGCAGGTTAGAGAACTGAATCCTCGGCAATGGAATCCTTCCCGAAGATCGCACGGATCAAATCTCTGCCGGCTTCGTTCTTGCGGGCGGGATCGTTCTCGGCGAGGAAGCGGCTGTAGCAAGTCTCGAGCCGTTCTTTGGCTTCCGCCTCCGCACGTACGCCGCGCTCAGCCAGTACAACTAGTGCACGGCTCATCGTGACATGGCGCTCCTTGGCAACGCGCCGGACTTCCTTAGCCAGCGGTGCCGGGATGGTCACGCTTTGTCGAACCGACCGAGCCGGAGCCGATTTTCGCCGGGTTGCCATGCCCAAAGAATAGCAGGGTACACCAGTGTGGTGCAGATGAGTCGCGCTGACGATCTGTGTTCCGATCTACGGCGCGATTTCCCATAAACCGGCAGACAGGGGCACCCCTTGAATCAGTTCCGAGCCGAGGCGCATCTGCTCGGGGCCGGGACCGGTCAGTTTGTAGAGCTTGTTTTCATCGACGGTGAACCATTCGGGGAATTCGTTGAGGCGGACGTAGTTGGCGGCGAGGTTGAGGACGCGGCGGTGGCGGGCGAAGTCGAAGCGGATGGTGGCGGCGCGGTTGAGGGAAAGGAACAAGTGATCGCCTTCACGGACGGCTCCTATTTCGAGGCCTGGGGTCCAGTGGGTGGGGCGGCAGCCTTGGGATTTGGCGAGGGCGTAGAGGTAGGCGGTGCGGTTGAAGTTGCCTTCGCCGTACCAGAATTCGAGGAAGCCGGAGGGGAGTTGGCGGGCGAGGAGGCCGTCCATTTCGGGGTCGATCCAGGACCAGGCGGCGGGGGAGGGTTCGCGGTTGACGAGATAGAGGGCGCTTTCGATGGAGTCGGCGACGCCGTCGAAGGAGCCGTTCTCCCAGTCGTAATTGCGGTACTTGGGGAGATTCGCGAGGACGCGGCGGACGGCGTCGCGGTAGCGGGTTTCGCCGGTGGCCTGGTAGAAGGTATACATCGCTCCGTAGAGGTAGCCCCAGTTATCGGAGAGGCGGTCGCGGAGAGGTTTCAACGTGGCGGGATCGATGACGTCATAGAAGAAACCATCGGGGTTGGCGGAGGCGAGGATACGGTTGAGCATGCGGGCGATGGGTTCGCGGTAGGCGGGGGTTCGCTCGATGGCGTAGAGGAGGGCGAGGCCGACGACGGCTTCGTTGCCGTGGTCGCGGAGTTGGACGCGCTGGTCGCCCTGGCGGGTGTCGAAGTTCCAGTTCATGCAGGGGAGGTCGTGACAGCCGGGGAGCACCGCTTCGATGTAGGCGCGAGCGATAGTGTGTGCCCGATCGCGGTAGCGCGGGTCGGCGGTCATGGGGATGAGGCGGTCGAGCACCTGGAGCACGTCGCCGTTGATTTCGGCTCCGGGGCCGGGGAGGTTCCCCCAGCGGGTCTTGATTGGAGCGTGCTTCATGATGTCGGCGGTGAGATCGGTCATGCGGAAGAACCACGGAGTGCGGCCGAGGAGTTCGGTGACGGCGAGAAGACCGTCCTTGGCGTACTCGGAGGCTCCGAAGAGGTTGAGCGGGCCTGGGCGGCCGGTGGAGAGATCGACATCGCCGGGGAGTGAATCGAGCACGGTGGAATAGCGCACTTCGCTGCGGAGCATTTCGAGGAGGCGGCCGTGATAGAGGTCAGGGTCAGTGAGTTCGGCGGTGAGGATGAGATAGGGGTAGAGGTCGGCGGCGGAGTTGTGGACGGTGTAGCGGCGGGGCTGGCCGGGTTTGAGGCCGCGCGGACCGCCGGGGATGCGCTCGGGGAGAAGGCCGGTGCGGGGATCGGCTTCGGCGAGCCAGGCGAGCATGAGCTTGCGCATGGCGGCGGCGGAGCGCTCGAAGCGGCGGCCGTTTTCGCGCGCCTGGGCGGCGAGGGAATCGGGGGCATCGAAGACGCGCACGTGGTAGTGGAGCACGACGGGTTTGCCGTGTTCGATGCGGAAGGGTTCGACGCCGGGGAAGTTCGCGCCGAGGAAGCCGTAGTGGCGGAGGCACCAGGGGTTGGGGAAGCCCGGGTTCGAGGGGGCGGCGGTGATGCGGAGTCCGGCGCGGCCCTGAGAGAAGGTGCCCTCGAGTTCGGCCCACTGGTGCGCGCCGTGGTCTTCGTCCTTGGGCACGGGACCATCGCTCGAGCGGAGTTCGGTGCGCGAGCGGGGAGCGAAGCGGGCGCTGAGGCCGCCGTATCCTTTGTTCTGTTCGGGGGCTCCGGCGAGGAGTAAAGGTTGATCGACCGCCTGAAGGGTGAGGGAAACGTCGAAGACGCGCGCGCCGGCCTGTTCGGGATGAACGGTGATTTCGATGGAGTCGCGAAGCAGCGGCTTGCCGCCGGCGATCCAGGAATGGGAAGCGCGGAGGATGGCGTTGCCTGACTGGATGCTGTGGATGGGGGCGCTATCAGGGCGGTGCTCGATGTCATTGAGCAGCCATGGATCGTAGCGGCGTCCGCCTGCTTCGAGGACCGGCCAGGCCCAGAAGAGGCCGCGGTGGTGGCGGTGATCGGCGGGGCCGTCATCGGTGAGGGTGACGCCGGCGGGGGATACGACCGGGTGCAGGTAGCAGCACTTGCGGCCTTGGCCGTGGTTGTAGACGAAGACGGTTTTGCCGCCTTCGGTGAGTTCGAGTTGGGCGGCGCTGTTCTCGACCCAGCCGAAGTCCCCAGCCCATGCGGAGGCAGCAAGAAGCAGAAGAAGAGGTTTCATATGGTGCTCCGGCGGATGGCCTCTTCGTCGACTTCGACGCCCAGACCGGGGGCGTTGGGAACAGGGAGTGTGCCGTCCTCGAGTTGGAACGGCTTCTTGAGAAAGCTGGCGGTAAGGAATTGTAGGCCGTTCAGGGCGGCGGGGTAGGTGACGTCGAAGGCTCCGAACAGGATGAGGGAGGCAGCGAGCGAGGTGTCCGGATCGGTCAGGCCGCTGCCGAGCATGAGGAGTCCGGCGTCACGAAGGATTTCGGCCTGGCGGCGGGCATCCCAGAGTCCGGCGGTGCGGGCGGGTTTCATGGCGACGCCGTCGAGCAGGCCGAGTTTGATGAACTCGATGAGGTCAGTGGAGGAGACGACGCCTTCGTCCATGAGGATGGGGAGAGCGCCCTGCCGTTTGAGGTCGCGGAAGCCGGAGAGACGGTTGGCGGCTACGGGTTGTTCGAGGACGTTGACTCCGGCGGCGGCGAGTTTAGGCGCGACGGAGAGGGCGGTGGCCGGGTCGTAGCCGCCGTTGGCGTCGGCCCAGAGGAAGCAATCGGGAGCGAGGCGGCGGACGAGTTTGGCGAGTTCGACATCGAAGCGGGGGTCGGGGGCGACCTTGATGTTGAAGTGGCGGTAGCCGCGCTTGCTGCCCTCGGCGACGAGTTCGCCGGTTTCGTCGAGCGTACGCGGGTTGAGGGTCCAACTGAGGGTGATGCGCTCGCGGGGAACGCGTCCCCAGAGGGCGGGGATGGAGCGTTTGGCGAGTCTGCCGGAAAGATCGTGAAGGGCGAGGTCAATGCCTGCTTTTGCGATGGGCATGCCTGTGGAGAAGGACGGGGCGATGGCGCGGTTCATCACCTGGTGTGCTCCGGCGATGTCGAACGGGTCGCGTCCGATGACGGCTGGAGCGAGGTAGTTGCGCAGCGAGGAGGTGACGGATTCGAGGGTTTCGTAGCTCCAGATGTGGGTGGGGACGCTTTGGCCCCAACCGGAGGAGCCGTCCTCACAGGTGATTTTGACGAAGACGGCGGGGCGCTGGGGTTTGGAGAAGAAGCGGAAGTGGCCGGTGACCGGATAGACGACGGGGAAGACTTCCACTTTGCGAATGGGCGGTCCACCGGCTGCGGGGAGGAGGGGCGATGCCGCGAGGGGGACGAAGGCGCGGCGGGTCATACGATCTCGAGGCGGTCGGGGTCGAAGGTGACGCGGCGTCCGGTGCGCAGGGCTTCGGCGGACATGATGCCGGCGACGGCGTGAGAGAACCCGGCCTGGATATCGGCGCGCGGCGTCTTACGGGAGCGGACGCAGCGGAGGAAGTTTTCCATGTGCGTATCGGTTTCCACCTTTTCGATGGGGATGTCGCCGGCGATGCGGTCCGGGGCTTTGCTGCCGTCTCCGGTGATCTTCAGGGCTTCGCAATCGAGCATGCCGCGCGAGCCGTACCAGGCGTTGCGAACGGGGGCGGCGTTGGTGAGGCTCATGGCCCAGCGGACGAGGCAATCGTTGGGGTATTCGAGCAGGGCTTGAAAGACATCCTCGGTTTCGCGGCCGTCCTTCCAGAAGAAGACTCCTCCGCTTGCGACGGCGGAGCGCGGATAGGGCGTGCCGAGGAACCATGGGACGAGGTCGATATAGTGGCTCATCCAGAGGCCTGGGAGCCCGTTGGTGTAGTCGCGGAAAAGCTGCCATTCGCGGAGGCGGCGGGCTTCGAAGGTGCGGTCGGAGCGGCCGAAGAGGAAGCGGGGCCAATCGACGTCTTCGGCGCGGATGCCGGAATAATCACGGCGCCAGCGGGGTTCCTGAAAGTTGACCTCCATGTCGACACGGGTGACGCGTCCGAGCGCGCCCTGTTGCATGAGCTTCGCGGCTCCCATGAGCGCGGGTTCGCTGCGGCGCTGGGTGCCGATCTGGACGACCTGCTGCGATTGTTTGACGGCGTAGTAGGCGCGCTTGGCGTCGGCGAAGAGGGTAGCCATCGGTTTTTCGCAGTAGGCATCCTTGCCTGATCGAACGGCCTCGGCGAGGATTTCGGCGTGGGTGAAGTCGGGGGCGGCAATGACGACGGCGTCGACTTCGTTCCAGGTGAGGAGTTCGCGATAGTCAGTGGTCTTGCGGACCGTGGTGGAGAAGGTGGAGCCGGCGCGTTCCGCCATGGTGTTCAAGGCCGGGCGGTGGACATCGCAGACGGCGGTGATGGCGATGTTTTCGGCTTTGAGCTTGGAGAGGTCGGAGAGGTGGTAGCGGCCGCGGCCGCCTGCGCCGATGAGTCCGATGCCGATGCGGTCATTGGGGGAGAGGTTGCGGCGTGCGGCGGCGGGAGCGGCGGCTGCGAAGCCGAGAAGGGTGCGGCGGGATGTCGTCATGGATGTCTCCTTGGTGGGCCGTTTCGCCCTGAGTGGGGGAAATGGCTCAACGGATGCGTTTACAATTCGTAGCCTTTGCGGCGGGTGCGGGTAAGCTTCGCGTTGGCTTCCGCGTCGGCGGGGAAGATTTCCTTATGCGGATCCCACTTCAGTTTACGCCCGAGGTCGCGGGCGATGTTGACGAGATGGCAGACAGTAGACGATCGATGACCGATTTCGACATCGGCGTTGGGAAGGCGGCGGGAGCGGACGGCGTCGAAGAAATTGGCGATGTGAAAGCGGTTCTCGCCGGGGCCTTCGGGCGTGAACTCGGGGGCGTCTTTGAGGAGGGATTCGGCGAGTCCGGCCGGTTCGACGGTGAAGGAGCCGCGTTTGATTTCGATGACTCCCTTGTCGCCGGTGAAGATGGCTCCGAGGTCGGCATGATCGCGGCGCGCGCCCCAGAGTTTGACGGTGACGCCGGAGGCGTAGCGCATGGTGACCTTGGCGGTTTCGCCGGGGGCATCCGGCGCGATCTCGACGGGACCGGTGTTGTCTGTGCCAAGGGCGAAGTTCACCTGATCGAGGGAATGTGCTCCCCAGCCGGTCACGCCCCAGGACTGGCCACCGCCGTCGTAATCGGTGTACCAGCTCCAGCGTTTTTGCAGTTCGGAATGATAGGGGCGGAGTTCGGTCTGGTTGCACCACTGGTCCCAGTTGAGGCCTTCGGGCATGGGTTCGGCGTCGCGCGAGGTCCAGTGTTTGCCGGCTTCGAAATTACAGACCATGACTTCGCGGACGCGGCCGATGGCCCCCTCGCGGACCAGTTTGCTGGCGTAGACGTTGGCGGGGATGGAGCGCTGTTGGGTTCCGGTGGTGAGGATGCGGCCGAGGCGGCGGGCGGCTTTGACAAGGACGCGGCCTTCAGCGACGGTGAGGGTGAGGGGCTTTTCAGCGTAGACGTCGAGGCCGGCCTGCATGGCATGGAGGGCGATGAGGGCCCGGGCGTGGGTGGTGGTTTCGACGAAGACGGCGTCGAGCTTTTCGGCATCAAACATAGCGCGGTAGTCGTGGTACTTGCGCCACTTTTCGCCTTCCGGGCGGGTGCGGGCGGCTTCGTCGCAGCGTGGGAGGAAGCAATCGGCGACGGAAACGATTTCGGCGCCGGGGAACTGCTCGTTGGCGAGGAGCCAGCGGGCGCGGCCGCCGAGGCCGATGAAGCCGATACGGATGCGGTCATTGGGGCCGACCTTGGCGGCTCGGGCGGTTGCGGCGAGGGTAGCACCGGAGGCAGAGAGGAAATGCCGTCGTCTCATGGCGGGGGGTATAGCATGTTGGTCGCCATTCGGGGGAGGCGTTTTCGCGCGGAGGGCGTGGAAGGGAAGGATCAGAAGAGGGGAGGGCATGCCAACCCTTTGCTCCGTCCCGGACACTAATAGCTCAAAGTGAAGTCCATCGCGCTAAGAAAGGAGACCTGGGTTGTCGATGCGGGTCTTATACCGGCAATGGCCTGTCGCATTCCGGCCACCGAGGTCGCGTTTGCGGCAGCGGTCAGTCCGGCATGAATATGCGCAAAATCGGGTAAGCCGGCAGCGTATAGCAACTCTGTCCGTACGAAACTCAGGCGATCGGCAGCGGGATCGATTTTGGGGCCGATAGTTGTGGACAAGACCGCGTTCGCGGGGAAGCGAAGGTATTGCTGGGACTGTTCCAAGACCCACTGAGACAACCTCGCCAATTGGGCCTCTTCAGCCGGTGCTGACGCCGACGCTTCCTTGTATCCTTCGGTGAAGATTTTGACTAAGCCGGGTAACCCTCGGGACTCGAGAACAAAAGGTCCTGCCTGAGTCCCAGGCATAAGCTTACCGTTGTCGTCATCATCCTCTGCTCGCCGCCCCCACATGACCGGTGCAAGCCGTTCGTCTTGATTGTCTGTAATCTTTGGATCGCCTGTACCTAAGAACCACCAATAGGGTGGAGCGGTTGCGGTTACCGGGCCCTTGAGAATGTCCATTGTGAACAGATGGATGTACTGCGATCCACCAGGCAAATTAGACAAAGTGTAGGAATAACGGACGCCGGCGCCCGACTTCGTGATCCGCACAGAGAATTGCGGTTTATGGTGTATCCTCCGGACAACTTGAACCCTTTGTCCGCTTCCTGTCACAACGAGGTCACCAGACGAGGGATCAACCTGCACGCTGTCTCCTGGCTGGCGAACCCCAGGCGCCGGCTTCCAAGTCGGAGGTGCGTTCACGGTTGCCGGTTCTGCCTTCATCACAGTGGTCTTTTGCGCAGGTTGGGTTTGAACGAGCGCTACCGGCGCTGCAAGTAGAACTAATGTATGCCTCATGGATCTTCTTCCTGGTTTCACTGCCAATTCACTGAAAAAAGTTAACTACGCCACGCTCTAAGCGTGTGCTCGATAGGCAATGCACGTCCTTAAGACGGTGGAAAAATCATAAAGTATAACAATTTGTTTCGTTTCAAGTTCTCTTCTGATTTATATCATGAATAGGATCGATCTCAAGATGCAAGGACGTTTTCGCGGCGGAGGCGCGGGGGCCGAAGATCATGTGGCTTTGAAGGAATAGAGGCGGGCGTCTCGCATGGCGATGGCGAGGCGGATGCGGCGGCCTTTGAGGGTGTCGAGCTTGGCCGGGTTGGGCCAGGCGACTTGCTGTGGGCGAGTTGCGTTGTGGGTGGCGGAGAAGCCGGGGATGGGGGTGTTGTCTTCATTACGGATTTCGATGGAGAGGCTGCCGCCCCCGCTCGAGGGGTGTGCTTTCGGGTAGCGGGTGGTGGTGGAGTTGAGGAGGAGTTCGCCGCCGGGCCAGGTCATGGGGCGGGTGACCAGGAGCCCCTCTTTGAAATCAGCCTGGAGGGCGGCGAAGCAATCGGCGAGGATGGTGGCGAGGGCGACGACGCCGTAGGAGTGCGGGGCTTCGCGGCCGTGGGCTCCGCTGCGCGCGCCCACGTAGAAGTAGAGTGTGTTGCCTTGCAGGATGGGTGGAGTGGAGGCGCAGGTGTTCCAGGCCTGGTTCCAGGGGTATTTGGGACCGATGAACGCGGAGCGGCGGGCAGGGCGATGCCAGATGTGGTTGTCGTGGCTCCAGGCAAGTTGCACTTCGATGACATCCGGGTTGTCGTACCAGCGTTCGAGCATGCCGAGGTAGAGATCGCCATAGCGGAAGGCGGGCATGCCGTACAACTCGGTGTTGGGATCATCGAGGAGGTCCTGGCGGAGGACGAGTTGCGGGGTGGACCAGTGGAGGAAGTCCTTGCTCTGGCTGCGATAGATGGCGCGGGCGCGGACGGCGCGCATCATATCGCGGTGGCGGAGGTAGGCGACGTAGTTGCCCTCATGGTCGCGGACGGACATGACGTTGGTGCGGTCTCCGGTATCGGTCATGACGGGTTGGGAACGGTGCTGCCAGACGATGCCGTCCTTGCTGAAGGCGACGTATTCGCCGCGGGGGCGGTTCGCGCCGGAGCCGTAGTAGATCATCTTGAAGGGCGATTGTGAATCCTGGGGATCGTGGCAGACGGTGGGGCCATCGTGGCTTTCGCCGGGAGCGGGCATCATGACGATGTTGTTGTTGCGGGAGCCGCCGAATTCGAAGAGTCCGAGATTGGGGCGCTGCCAGTGGACGCCATCGCCGCTGGTGGCCATGCAGAGAAGAGAGGGGGCGGGGGAGTTGAAGGTCATGTAGTAGAGGCGCCATTCCGAGCCGAGGCGGAAGGCGGAACCGTAGAGGACGACCTGGCGGCCTTCCCAGGGGGCTTCGGGGCGCAGGACGGGCTCGGGGAAGAGTTCGGCGGGTTCCCAGACGCGCTCGAGGCGGTAGGTGTCCTCGATCCAGGTGTCGTCGAGGAAGAGTTGGGGCTGCCTGAGGTCCTTGAGGGCGCGGCCGGCCTGAAAGGATTCGTGCTGGCCGATTCCGGCGAAGGCGGCCGAAGGGGAGGCGAAGAAAGCGCGGCGAGAGATAGAGGTCACCTGGCTATGGTACGCGAGATTGAAGACGGGGTTAAGGGTGGAGGAATTCTAATTTAATGAAATCTTATGTTTCCGGCCTGGTGAGGGCAGATGTTCAGAATCGGCAAGAAAAAAATTAGTACTGAGGCTTGAAACGTACTGGATTCCTGGTACACTATCCAACAATCGCCGTGAGGGGCTGGATATAAAAAGCTTTTCCGGCGGGCGATCAAGCACCGGAACCTCGGGTGGCCGCGCCTGGAGTGTGCGTGAAATGTGTGTCTGAGGGAGCGCGCGCCCGCGGGTTGGACTGACTGCGAAAGCTTTTGCGGGAGGCCAGAATGGCGAAATCGCCAGCCATCATCAACGGACCTGTGGAAGTGATGGAACCGAATAGCGGAAAGCTACTATCCCTTCCAGTATCCGATATCTATTTCGAGGACAGCCAAATCAAAGCGCAAGGCTCCCTCTACACAGCCAACCAAGCCCTGTTCGACGCATTTCTAGGGCACCTGGTGAAAGCCGGAGCGGTAACACCGGGGCCGCAATCGCCGACGAAGCCGGTGATGGTATTGAAGGCGAAGACGGCGGGATCGACGGGCAATACAATTCTCGCGGTGTTTTCCAACTTCGATTCGGGGACGAATCCGAAGTTTGACGCCACGGTTTCGGAGACGGATACGTACACGGCTTTGACGCCCGGGACGGTCCAGGCCTCTTTGGGGACGGCGGCGGGCAATGGGACGCGTCCGGGGTTGGTGTTCGTTCCGGGGGCGGCGCCTGCATCGACGGCGGTACCCAAGGCGGGCGTCTATGCCCTGACAATCACCTCTCCGGCGACGGCGGCGAAGGCGGACATTCCGTTGAATACCGGTTCAGGGACAGCTTTCTCCGTACAGGCGAAGGCGGACGGCGCGGACGGGGAATTGACGACGGTGGAGATCAAGGACGTGGATGCAACGGCAAGGACGTTCACGCTGGTGGCGGCATGGAAGAAGACGCCGGCGGCGAAAGTGCTGCCAACGGACCTGGCGAGCACGTTCAGCTACGAGATGGACGTGACGCCGCCGGAAGGGGCGGCGGCGGTGGGGACTCCGGCGGCGGGGTCCGTACTGTTGAGCGGCGGCGCGGATGCATCGGCCGCCGTAAAGGCGACGGCAATAGTGGCCGGTTAGGCGTTTTGGCCAGCCGGAAAACAGAGTAATCGGTCTATAAATCCGTTTTCAGGAAGAGATATGCCCATCACACCAACCTATCCGGGCCTCTACATAGAGGAACTGGCAAGCAACGCGCGCACCATCACGGCGGCGCCGACTTCGATTGCGGTTTTTGCCGGCTATACGCACCCGAAGACGAAGAATTTCAGGAAGGCCGTGCAGTTGTTCAGTTTCACCGAATACGAACGGGAGTTCGGGGGGCTGTACGCGAGCGGAA
>JADLBD010000097.1 GCA_020847975.1 Bryobacterales bacterium
ATTCAATCCCCATAGTCCGGCAGCACGTTGCGGTTTAGTTCACCGCGCGGTTACATCACCGGCGCGGCCCTGGCGAAAGTGTCTGCCCTGATGTTTTACCGCCGCGCCGCTGATGCAACCTTTATCAGTCACGCGTTCTTTAATTTTATTTCCTCAATGAATTCAACCCTTTCCCGCGCTCCACCCGCGCCCGTGCAAACGCCATGGGTTACCCTGAAGCCGGATAAAGCCTATGGCCTTATCCAAAATACATCTCAGCAAGAACATCCCCATGCTCGGCTCTCTTTTCAACAAATCCCGCTCCCGCGCGGAAATCAACCGCGAAAATTCGCAAAAATCCACCGGCCCCAAAACCGAAGCCGGCAAAGCCGCCTCCAGCCGCAACGCCCTCAAGGAGGGCTTCTCCGCCTCCTTCGCCATCGTCGCCCCCGAAGACGGGCAATGCTACGACGAATTCCTCGCCGGCCTCCGCGCCGAACTCCAGCCGCAAGGCGTCCAGGAAGAGGACCTCTTCCGCCGCATCAGCCTTGCCTCCTGGAACATCCGCCGCATCGAAAAGCTCACCTTCGCCCTCTACGAAGAAACCGGCGCTGACCCGCTCGCTTCCGATGACTCCGCCGTCGTCTCCAAGCTCGAACGCTACACCCGCCATCAAACCCTCAACGAGCGCTCCTATTACCGCGGCATCAAACAACTCCGGCTCCTTCAGAACTCCCGCCCCTCTGAAAGTGATCCGCCTCAACCCGTCTCAGAACCCGCAACAGAACAGAGCCACCCCCCTGCTGGCGATGCCGCTTCCGCCCCAATCGGTCCTCCGGAAACCGAAAACTCGAAAAAAGACAAAACGAAGCCTGCCGAATGCCCTGCCAAACCCCCTCAAAATGAGCCGGCGAACCAAGCGCACCCCGATCCTGAGCCCGATCAACCCGATTTCTCCCCCAACCACCTGCTCCTCATCGTCAAATGATCGCCGCCAAACACACCGCCGCCACAGCACTCACGCCTGGCCTGCGTCAAAGACTCCCTTTTTCCCCAGCGCTACCCACTTCCCGGACGCCCCGAACCGGAAGATGGCCTCGCCCACCGCCATGTTCCTCAGCTCATCTTCGAGCGGCGCCGGCACGGGACCCTCTTCTCCTATCGCTACCGCGAACGCTCTCCCCGCATACGTACCGCGAGCAGTGCATCGGCTGGCAGCAGCCGTGTTGCGTCGTCTGCCGAAGGTGGCCAACGAGAACGTTCTGGTGGGCGATGGCCAAGGATACTTGAAATCTTGCGGACGGGATCTATCATTCAAACAGCGATCGGCTTCACCGGCGATTTGCTGTGGTGGAAACAACCGATCTCACACCGCAACTCGCGGGGAGAACGGCAATTGATGACGGGTCTAACCAAGCTGAACGCTGACGGCCGACCGCTGACGCCTGATCGCAATTGCCGGGCTGGAAACTAATCCTGGTAAGCGGCTCCCATCGCCTCGAGCAGCGGCATCAGTTCGCACCGCAGTTGGGAAATGCTCGCATAGCGCGCTTCGCGGTCCACGGCAACGCAGCGCTGCAACACGGTAGCGAGCGGCTTTTCGATGCCTTCCACACCCGCTTCCGGCAGCGCCCCGGTCAGTGTTTCGAGGATGATCCGCCCGATCGCATAGATGTCGCTCCGTTGGTCGGCAGTGCCGCCGGTCAATTGCTCGGGCGGTACGTAGCCCACGGTCCCGATGGTCGAAACGCCAAGCGAAAGGCGTTCCTCCCGGGAGTAATCGAGCAGTTGCATTCTTGCCAGGCCGAAATCGAGAATCTTGAGCTGCACGCTGCCGTCGCCGCGGTCCGCCAGCAGGAGGTTTTCCGGCTTGAGGTCGCGGTGCACGACCCCAGCTTCGTGAGCCGTCTCGATCCCATCCAGCAGTTGCGCAATCCAGGGCTGGCAGACGCACGGTGGGATTGGGCCTGAGCCGGCATCCAACTCCTCCCGCCAACTCCGGCCTTCGACATATTCCATGATCAGGAACGCCCCCATCTTGCCGATGGGCCCGTAATCGTGGACCTGCACCACGTTGGGGTGGTTTAGCCGCGCCGCCGCCTGCGCCTCGCGCTCGAATCGCTGCAGCGCCTTTTCGTGGCCGAACAACTCGCTGAGCATGATCTTGATCGCGATCCGCCGGCTCAGCCGCAGGTCTCTGCCCGCGTAAACGGCGCCCATGCCGCCTCTGCCAACCAGGCGCTCCAATTGGTACTTCCCTTCGATCACTCGCTCGATGGGGAGCGTGAGAACGGGGACGGTGTTGTCAGCCGGACAGCGTACCGTGTCACTGCCGTAGCATGTTCCGCAGGTAGGGCATTCTCTCAAGAGATCCAGATTGGTGGACTCGGCAGCGGGCGGCGAGAGGACGCTCGCCTGGGAAACACGGCGCTGCATCGCCGCGAACTTGCCCAGGGCCTTCCGGATCAGCCGCCGCTCCCTTCGCGTGTAGGCCTGGCCATTCGTCTTCGGACCGAGTTCCAGCATCTCCTCTATGGGCACTTCCGGGTTGATGGCCACGCCTTCTGGCCCCAACGCCCTCTCGAGCCCGTGAGTCAGGACGTAGGTGAGGCTTTCCACCTGTTTGCAGGATTCGATCTCCACGATCACCTGGCGGAGATCCTCCTCCACCTTGGCTTCGTGCGGGAAGTACTTGCGGTCCAGGGGGAGAAAGTAGCGGTCCGGCAGGAACGCCCCCACGAATCCACGCAGTACGCCAACGGGACGGAGCAGATATTCGGCGGTAGCGGCGTAGGTGAAGCAGACCGTCAGCAGCGCCGGCAGCCACCCGCCGCTCACGGCGGCCTGTCCGAGCCCCTGCCATTGAAGAATTTCCACGAACGCCCCGGGAATGGCGAAAAAGATGCCACCGGCCGCCAGCCACTCCATGCGGCGTCTCCAACCGGAATCTGTCTCGCGGCGGAACATGCGCCATACCCAGACGCCGCTCAGCAGGACTGTCATCGACAGCGTCACCGGAACTCCGTACATCAGCAGCGTGGAGGGCCGGGGATATTCCACATGATCCCAATGGATGAACGCGATCCCTTCCGGCACAGGCGCCGGTACCGCGCCCGTTATCAGCAGCATCACCACGAATGTCCCAGCGGCGCCATACATCATCCACAGCAGGATTCGCCAGGGCATCGCCGGCGTCAGATTCGGAGAAAACCGGAGAACGGCATGGAACGCCAACGGCAGACTGAATGCGACGGGCCACCAGAACACGTAGTATGGATGGAATTCCTGCGGGCGGAAGAAAGTGCTGAGCGGAAGAATCGCCCATGCTCCCATGCGGAGCGCGGCGCACATCGCGCTTACGAAGCCGAGGCGAGCTGGAACGCTGTTCCAGTTCAGCAGCATTGCCAGACCGGCGAAGAAGATGATGAGACTCGACCCAAGCAGAGGCAGCCTGTCCCCGAAAAAGGAGAGACCGGCTCGCGTGCGGCTGCGCAGCCATACTTCACGAGTGGTTCCGTTTCGGACGATACGGACAGTGTAGAGGCTCGCCGCGGCAATGGACCGCAGAGACAACCCCAGGCTCGCTTCGGACAGGACGGGATCGCCATCGAGAGACAGGACCCGGTCGCCCGGGCTGAGGATGCCGTCGGCGGGGCCGCGCTCGCTGACCGACGAGACATACAAGGCTTCGCCAAGATGCTGCGTCTGCCATCCGAAATCGGTTGTCTTGACCCCGTATTGGAGAATGATCCAGCCGGCAAAGACAACGAACGCAAAATAGGTAGTCACCAGCGCTGCGGCAAGCGCTGCGAATGCAGTGGTACCCTTTGCCGGCCCGGATGCGGCCATAGAAGGAATATCGGTGGAATAGACACGGAACTCCAGAGGAGGGAGGTGAGGAACCTAAGAAGCGCAAAGGGCACGTCCCGCGCCCCCAAAGTACGAGGAACACCTCAAGGATTCCCGGCGCGGGCGGGCTCCGTTTTGCGCGTGTTCCTTAGTTAGAAGCGCAGCAACGGCGGATTCGCCGGACCGTGTCTCGGTCGTGAAGCTTCCTCGACGCAAGAAGATAACCGATCTGCCTGGCGTAGCGGGAAGCGTAGCTGGCCGCGTCCACAAGTTCGCCTTTTTCGAGATCGAGCAGCGGATAACCCAACTCCTCGAGCATCCGGCACACCTCCGCCACGCTGCCTCCGATTCCATCCACCTCCAGGCCATGCGTCTCCAGCACCAGGTGCGGACGTTGCGAGGCGAGCAATCGTGCGGCCCCGCGGAGCACGAGGCATTCGCTCCCCTCCACGTCGATCTTCAGACAACGCGGCTGCGCGGGGAGGTTTTCGCAAAAGTCATCCAGACTGAGCAGCGGCACGGCCAGCGGCGCAGCCGAAGCGTGAAACGCGCGGATTTCCGGGTTCCTCGTCGAAGCGACGCTGTGGGCGCCCGGCACATGAAAAAAGTCAACTGAACCGGCGGTGGATTCTCCGACGCAGGCATGGATGAGACGTGAAGCGTTATCCAATCCGTTCAGTGCCAGAACCCGGCGGGTCCAGAAGAGCACATCCTGGTTGGCTTCGAAGGAATAGATTGCCCCCGCGGGTCCAACCATCCGGCTCATCAGGCAGGTGAAGACGCCATAGGAGCAGCCGACATCGAACGCCGTATCGCCGGCCTCGAGAACCGCTTCCAAACCAATCATCGCCGGAGCCTCGAAATAGAGGCCGCGCCGGTTCACCAGCGAAACCCCCACCGACCGCCGCAACTGCCGCGGCAGACGGATCCGCTGATTGTTGACCAGGGCCGCCACCGTCGCGGCGCCAACCGAGCAAAGCATCCGGTCCCACACCCGGCCAATCATCTGGCCGCCCCGGATACGGCGCCGGCCCGCGGGATACTCTCGAGCAGTCTTCGAGCGTCCGTCCGCGAGGGATCGAGCGCCACGGCGCGTTCCGCATCCTGGCGCGCCTTTGCATATTGCCCCAGTTTCAGGAGGGCGGCGGCGCGGTTGTAGTGAACCCAAAAGGCCGCATAGCCGGCTCGCTCGGCCGCATCATAGTAGCCGATGGATTTCCCCACGTCGAGATTGCCGGCGTGCAGCGTGAAGGCATAGCTGTAGTTGGCTTCCGCTGATTCGGGATGTGCCTTCAGCACCGGCTCAATGAGATGCCGCGCCTGTTCGAACATGCCTTTTTCCCAGAGCGTGTCGAGGCGCCGCCGCAGGTATCCGATCTCCCCGGGGTGCTTGTTCACATAGTCCGCCAGCAACTGTTCCGGGAGCGTTCCCGGATCTCTTACCTTCTCTGAAGATTGCCGCGCGTAGGCTTGCTTCTCATAGTCGAGAAGGCGGCGCTGCAATTCAGGGTGGCGGAACTCTTCCCGGCACGTCGAGGTGGCCGCGAACACCAGGGCTTCGTTGTCTTCAAACGCAACCGGGGCTCCGCAGGCGCGCAGCAGGCCCGCGAAGCCCCGCGATTCCGCCGCGACGAGGATGTAGTCATTCGAGTCAATGCCGGCCTCCAGGGAGTGCATGGCGCTCTCATAGTGACGGTAGCCGATCAGGGGGTGGCTGCGGTCGTAGATGCGGAAACCGGCGCGGTTGCCGGTGCGAAGAAATTCAACCGCGGTGGCGAAGCTTGCCTCACCGGAACGATACTCGGCCACGCGCGCCTCGAGCGGCGTGTGCTCCCAGATCCAGCGTACTGCCTGCTGCCGGCCAGCCGAGGCGTGCGGCGCAAAGCGCCACCGGTCGCGGATGTCGGCGGCGAATTGGAGGCATCCGGCCGCAAGCACGACGCAACTGACGCAGGCGTAGGCCACCTGCTTGCGCCTGCTCAGTTGCTCGAGTTGGAAGGCGCACAGGAGACCAAACAGACAGTGCGCGGCAAAGGAAAATCGCCAGAACCAGATGGAGTGATACTCCAACAGGGCGCAGAAGGTGAGCCCGGTGAGCACCGGGACCACCCAGCCCCAGTATCGCCGCGCGAGTTGTCCCGATGAGCCGGCGAGCAGTGCCCCCAGCGCCAGCAGAAGAAAGTAAGGTCCATCGGCGGATGCCAGCATGCCGATACTGTAGGGAAGCTGCCGGTTCACGGGAAACAGCGGGTCGAATGGCCCATCCACCTTCCCGGATAACGCCGGCAGGTTCACGGCAACAAATACCACGAAACACACAGCGCCAACCAGCACTGCGTTGTAGATCTTCGGCTCCGGACGGGATCGCCGGACAAGACTTCGCACCAAATGCGGGGCGAGCAGAAGCAGGCAGACCAAACCTGCCATGACTGTCATGTCCATGCTGACCGCCGCCGTGAAGGAGCCCCACAAAAGCGCGGGGCCTGCTTTTCCTCCCGTCTTCGTGAACCAAAGCACGGCAAGCACCGCCGATGCGAATCCCAAGGCGTGGTTAGGGATATAGAGCATCCCGGTGAATGGCGTGAAACCGATTGTGGTGTAGATGCCGTTCGAATGGAAGAAGCCGTAGAAGTAGTTCACCCAATCCGACTGCGGCGACAGCCCCAGGTTCCAAAGATTGAAGCTCACGGATACCGAAGCGGCGGCGGCCAGCAGCATCCTGCTCCAGGATGAGGAAAGCACCGAACCGGCAACTAACAGGATGACAGTGGAATAGAAGGCCGCCGAAAGGAAGGAATCGGCAATCAGGATCGGCAGCGCAAAGTGGGGGAACCACGCAATCTGACCGGCCGGGAAAAGAAACGCGCCCAGAGGGTAGGAAAGCTGCATCCCCACGGCAAGGGGACTGAGCAACGGGAAGCCGTACGCGGCCAGGGAGATGGGGAATCCGAGTGTGCGGACATCATCGAAGATGCCGGCCCCGGCAAGGACGTCTCCGTGATAGGGCAAACCGAGCATCCAGGGAATGCGCGAGGCGCACACAGCCAGGCACATGAGCCCAAGCAGGCCCGCCGAGTAGAGAAATGCGCGGGTGCGGCGAAACTGAAGGTAGGGCTCCAGAAAGTCCGGCGCCGCGCCATTGTTTCCCTCTCTCGCCCTCAGGAACCACACGCACAGCC
This sequence comes from Bryobacterales bacterium, assembly GCA_020847975.1. GTDB lineage: Bacteria > Acidobacteriota > Terriglobia > Bryobacterales > Bryobacteraceae > CADEFT01. Next base: position 7,008 of record JADLBD010000097.1, read on the forward strand.
ACCCGAGCGCCACCGCGACCGGGATGCCGCGCGCGGAAAGCATGAAGGGAAGGGCGGCGTAGCCGAAGAGCGCATATCCGGAGAACCCGAAGAGAAACGCCGCTTCGGGCAACCTCGTCCGGAGGGGAGAAAAGCCTCCAATCCAGCGGCACAGCGCCTCGCCAAGAACGAGGAACACCCCCAACTCCCACGCGAGCGACGCCGCGGCGGCGGCGGTCTTCCCCACGGCCAGGTCAACCATGGCGCAGCCGGCGCACCTTGTCTCGGATGCGCCACAGGCCCATGAAGGCCTTCCAGGAGTTGATGGGAAGGGAGCCGGGAGTCAGTCCCCGGCTTAATCCGAAGATGCGCGGGCGATGGTGGACCTCGACCGGCTGAATGCGGTAACCGAGCGCATGAGCGTAGATGGAAATCTCAGCATTGAGAAACGTGGGCAGGTCGCGGCACTGAGCAAGACAGTCGAGCAGCGCCTGCCGGCGGGCCAGGCGGAACCCGAAGTTGATGTCTGAGCCGGGAACGGAAAACATGGCTCTCGCGATGCCGTTGAACACCCGCGAGGTGATGCGCCGGATGAGCGGATCATAGCGAACGCGTTTCACGCCGAGCAGAAAATCGTTGTGGCCGGCCTGCCCGGCAAGCCGCCAGAACTCGCTGGCCACGCACTGGCCGTCCGAGTCGCTGAAGAAAACCCATGGACAGCGCGCGCGATGATAGAGGGCGCGCGCGGCGGGCCCGAAACCTTCCCGCTTTTCGTTGTACACGACGTCGAGGAATGGCCACCGCTCCTGCAACTCCTGTAAGAGTTCCCTGGTGCCGTCCTGGCTGCCGCTTTCCTCGATGAGAAACTCCGAGCCTTCGGGAAGATGGCGAAACACCACTTCCACCAGTTCCGCGAGCACGCTCTCGATACCCTCCACCTCGTCGCAAACGGGAAGGAGCACAGAGACAGGCTGGTCGAAGCTGAACCGCTTAGGCTTTGTGGCGGAAGCCATCAGGCTCACCCCTGGCGGAAGGCGCGGTGCAGCTTCTCGAAGGTAACGTCGAGGTCTTCGGGAAGCACGCGGGTCTCGCCGATCGTGGTCATGAAATTCACGTCCCCGGGCCAGCGCGGGAGGATGTGCATGTGCAGATGGCCGGCGATGCCCGCGCCCGCGCATTCCCCGATGTTCATTCCGATGTTCAGCCCCTTCGGATTGTAGACGGAGCGAAGATGCCGGGACGCTTCGCGGGTGAGCAGCATCAGTTCCCGCACGGCGTCTTCCTCCGCCTCTTCGAGTGTGGGGACATGTTCGTAAGGAACCACCATCATGTGGCCCGTCGTATAGGGGAACAGGTTCAACACGACAAAACAACTCTTGCCGCGGTGAACGATCAGATTTTCGCGGTCGCGGTGCTCCGAGGCTTTTTTGCAGAATACGCACTCACCGCCGGCGCCAGCCTTGCTGACGTAGCGAAAGCGCCATGGGCTCCACAGATGATCCATGCGGCGGCCATCAGGCGGACGGCACGGATTCTCCCTGCCCGCTGGCGACAGCCTGCGCGTGGTTCACCAAGTCCTTCAGTTCTTTGCTGGGTTTGAAATAGGGAATGCGTTTCGAAGGTACTTCGACACGCGTACCTGTCTTCGGGTTGCGGCCGACCCTCGCCTGGCGCTGCCTGGTGCGAAAACTTCCGAATCCACGTATTTCGATCTTGTCGCCTGTGCGAAGGGATTTCACGATACTGTCGAAAATGGCCTCCACGATGACCTCGGAATCCTTGCGGGTCATCTCCACGACACGGGACACTTCTTCAATTAGATCCGCTTTAGTCATTTCTTGTGTTTTCTCCCATTTCTTGCCGG
>JADLBD010000098.1 GCA_020847975.1 Bryobacterales bacterium
ATCCAGACTAAAGGGGTCCCTGCATGACCTTTCAGATTGGCGAACGTGTTGTCTATCCGAATCACGGCGTGGCGGTGGTGGAGAACATCAGCGCCCGTTCCTTTGGCCAGCAATTCGAGCGCTTCTACCTGCTTCGAATCAAGACCAGCAAATTGACCGTCATGGTGCCCTTCTCGCACGTCGATAACGTCGGCTTGCGCAAGGTCACCAAAACCACGGAAATCTCCAAGGTTCTCTGCTTCCTGGCTACCGGCAAGGCCAAGTCCTGCCAGGATTGGAAGGACCGCTTCAAAGAGAACTCGGAAAAGATGCGCTTCGGCAGTCTGCTGGAAACCGCGGAAGTCTTGAAGTGCCTGCTTATCATCCAACAGAACAAGCCGCTGTCGTTCCGCGAGAAGAAGATGCTGGACCGGGCGCGGCATATGCTGGTGACCGAGGTCGCTATCGCCCGTTGTGTTACCGAGATCGGCGCCGAAGAAGAACTGAATGAAGCGCTCGTCAAGTCGGGCCTTCGGTTGCCGGAGCCTTTGTAGTTTGCAGCACGCGCTGGTAAACCCAGCCATTCGTCTCGTGCAACTCGAGGATTCCGCGTCAGGGCGCGATTGGCTTACTGCAATACCCGCCGCGCCCCGCCGCACTTCCTAGAATTGCTTGATCCGGATATTCTTCACCTCGATCTTCATCGCCGGCCCCCGGTGGACCTGGATGCCAACCAACCCGTCCATGCGCCTTCCGGCCGTATCATCGTCAATCACCATGCTCATCACATGCCCGTTGAGAATCTGGATCAGTGTGTTGCCGCGGGCGATGAGATGCAGGTCATTCCAATCATCCCCCTTGATGAATGCCTTCAGTTCCGCGTTGTCGCCGAGTGAACCAATCAGGCCCGGCTTGCCGCCGGCGCCAATGTAGGTGGCCTGTCCCCGCAGCGCGAGAAAGCCCCGTCCGCGCTCCTCATAGAACTGGCCGGTATACCGCTGTTCTCCATCCATGTCCGCCTGGTAGCCCTTCATTACCCACTTGATGTCCGGCAGTTCGACGCTGCGGATTTGAATCCCGCTGTTGAACCCCGTCAGCCGGTAGTTGAGCTTCAACTCGAAATTCGCCGGCTTGCCTCCGCGCCAGATCAGGAAGGTGTTCTGTTTGGGCTGCTTCTCCGTGGTCGTTTGACCTACGAGGCAGCCGTTCTCGACGCGCCAGAAATTTGGGTCCCCGTCCCAGCCCTGCATCGACTTCCCGTCAAACATTGCGCGAAACCCGGTCTCCTCGAGCGGCGCGATGCCGGCCGGACTGCCGCCAGCCTTCTTCGCGGGTTGCTGCGCCGGCAGGTACAGGACAGCGCCCACCGCCATTACCGCAAGTCCGATGATTGTCTTTGAAAATTGCATATTCTCTCCAGATGGCAAGAGCATACACCAATCGGCTGCTCTATCGCTCTCCCGCCAGTTGCAGGATCAGGTCGCGTTCCTTCGCTTTGTCGCTTGATAGACCGCTGAAGTTGTAATTTTCCCCGTTGTCGAGGCGCACGTGGAAGGCGCTTGCCGCGCCGCCGCGCAGGAACCGCGGAATCGCATTGCGGTTCCCGCGGATCTCCTTCACATTTTCCGTGCGCGCCGTGAAGGTGTAAGTCCCTGCACTGTCCACATAGGAAATGGAATCTTTGCCAAGCCGCAGCAGCCCGCTTCCCGTTCCATCCTTGCGGTCGAGTTCTACATGAAAGGTGGCGAATCCGCCGCGCTCGAGCGACTTCCGGTAGTTCGCCGCGGCTGCGTCGAAGTTGCCGTTGTTGTACAGTTGCACCTGCGCCAGCAGATCGTATGCCTCCCAGCGGTCCGGCTGCGCTTCGATCGCCGCGTTGGCCAGTTCCATCGCCTCAGCGGCTTTCTGCGCCAGCCCCGCTTTCGATACGAGGTCTTCGTAGCTCGGTGAGGCGGGCTTCGCCGGTTCAGCAGGCGCCGGTTGCGGTGCAGGCGGCGCCTCCTGCTTTGCCGACGTGGAAGACGTCTGCACGGAGGCTGCCTGCTGCTGCGGTTGCACCGGCGCCGGAGGCCTCGGCCGCAATGAAAAAAGCACCAGCAGCACCACCGCTCCGCTTGCCGCGCTCCACACCCAACCGGGTATCCCTTTCTTCCCGACGGGAGGCAATGCGGGACCGGGCGGTGGGAATTCGGGGTGTCGAGTGGCGACTCGGGTGGCGACTTCGGCGGGGATCAACGGCGCCGCCGGTTCCTGTGGCAAAGACGGCGCCACGGCATGAATGCGCGGCGGGCGCGGTACCAGGGCCTCGCGAAACTGCTCCATGGTCTCAAACCGCGCTGCCGGCTCGAAAGCCATCGCCTGAAGCAGGGCCGCCTCCTGCTGGACACTCATCTCCACGCCCAGGGAACGAGGAGACTTCAGTTCATCCTCTGCCATGCGGTCCAGGGCTCCCGGAGGCATCACTCCGGTCACCGCCCGGTACAGCGTGGCCGCCAGCGCGTACACATCCGTCCACGGCCCTTGCGGCCCCTTGCTGCGATATTGTTCGCTGGGAGCGTATCCTTCTTTCAGAATCACCGAAAGATTCCGGCTCCTCTCCCCCATTGCCATCCGCGCCGCCCCGAAATCGAGCAACTTCACCTGCCGGTTCGGGCCCAGGTGAATGTTATCCGGACTGACGTCGCGGTGGAGGATCCCCTCCGCGTGCACTTCCGAGAGCGCGTCCATCACGGGAACGGCAATGCCCAGCGCCTCCTCGACGCTGATCCTGCCTCCCATCCGGTCCAGGTGCGCTTCGAGCGTCCGCCCCTCCAGGTATTCCATTACGATGTAGGCTGTGCCGTGCTCGCGAAAAAAATTCAGCACCGAGAGGATATTCGGATGGTGCGCAAATCGCGCTACCATGCGGGCTTCTTCCAGGTAGCGTTCCAGCCCGTAGTCGAAATCTTTCTGAAGCTGGGTACTGTAAGCCGACACTTCATTCCCTGATCCGGAGCGCATCGCGACCCCGCTCGGGAAATACTCCTTCACCGCCAGTCTCCGTTGCAGGTGCTTGTCCCAGCCGATGTAGGTGATGCCGAATCCGCCGTGTCCCAGCACACGCCCGATCAGGTATTGTCCGTGCAACTCCGTTCTGGGAGGCAGGTGCATGGGGGTGGCGGCCGGGGTTCCCTCCCTGTACTGGCACCGCGCGCACACTTCCTGCCGGCCGCGGTTGGCCATGCACCCCATGCAAAGTTCGAGCAAATCCATTCCGAATTCAGATTCTAGCGCGTGCCGGCCAACTGCAAGATCATATCGCGAACCGCTTTCGGATTGGTGACGGAGATGAGATTGAAGTTGCGGCCGTCGGTGGACTTGACATGGAAATCCCCGGAAACCGGCCGGAACGGGATGCGGTTGCCTTGCACTTCCCTCAGGCCGGACTTTGCGATGCGGAAATTGTGGGCCTGATCCTGCGAGGTGAACTCGACATGGTCCTTCGCAATGCCCAGGTCGCCGGCGCAGCGTTGCTGAAACGTCATGTTCAGATGATCGTGGTAGACATGAAACCAGACCGTGCCGCCTCGGCTTAGCGCTTCCCGGTAGTTCGCTATGGCCGTACTGAGATCGCCCGATCCGTACAGAGCCACCCAGCCGGCGTTCGCATAAGCTTCGGGGCGGTTCGGATTGGTGCGGATAGCGGCCTGGGTGGCCTGCATCGAAGCCTGGTAGTTGCGCGCGCGGCTAAAGCCGTGCGCCTGCCGCATCAGGTCGTCATAGGTTGGTGTGGGAGGCGTGAACTGCTGCTGTTGCTGCTGCTGTTGCTGCGGGCGCAGGGCTTGCTGCTGCTGGAGTTGCTGCTGCAATTGTTGCTGCATCTGCTGCTGCCTCAGCCGCAAATTGTTGTTCAACTGGTCATAGGGATTCCCGTTCTGCTGCTGCTGCGTTTGCCGCTGCTCCTGCCGCACGGGAGCTTTCTGCTGCTGGGAGCGCAGGCGCTGCTGCTCGACCTGCTTCTCCTTCTCCGCCAACTCCCGCTGCTTCTGATCGAGCATCTCCTGCTGCTGCTTCAGCAGGGCTTCCTCCTTCTCCCGTTCGAGACGCCGCCGCTCGGTCTCCTGGCGCAGCGCCTCCTGCCGCTTCATCTCTTCCTCGAACCGCACTTTGGCGATCTCGCGCTGCTTCCGAGCTTCGATCTGCCTGCGGTTGTCGTCCCACTGTTTGTACCCGGCGATGCCCGCCAGCGCGATCAGCATGCCCGCCGCGGCGGCCCATACCCACTTGGGTAGGGATGCCTTCTGCGAAGAATGCGTGCGCGGAGTCTCGCGGGAGGAAACCTCGCGTTCCTCTGCGCCGGCTCTCTGTTCGCTTGCAGCTTTCGGCTCCTGCGCCGCTTGCTCTTTCGTGCCGGAGACGCTGCGATCGGGAGAAGGCGCTTCCGCGGCCGGTTCGTCCACCGGCATCAGCGTCACTCCCGTCAGCACGTCCCGGAACTCCTGCATCGAATGGAACCGCGCATCCGGCTGCACGGCCAGAGCTTTCAAAATGGCCCGCTCCTGTTGGGGGGCGATCTCGACGCCCATCTCGCTCAGCGGGCGCAGGTCATCGCCCTGCATGCGGTCGAGCGAAGCCGGCGGAATCTTCCCCGTAAGCGCCCGGTAGATGGTGGCTCCACACGCGTACACATCCGTCCACGGCCCCTGATTCCCCTTGCTGTGATACTGCTCCACGGGCGCGTAGCCTTCTTTGAGAATCACTGACAGATTCCGGCTCTTCTGGCCGAGCGCATAGCGCGCCGCCCCGAAATCGAGCACCTTGATCTGCCACTTCCGCGTGATGTAAATGTTGTCCGGGCTGATATCGCGGTGCAGGATGCCCTGCTGGTGCACCGACCCGAGCGCTTCGAGAACGGGCACCATGATGGTGAGGACGGTGTCCACAGCCGTTTTCCCGCCGTGGCTGTCCAGGTAGCGCTCGAAGGTGGTCCCCTCGAGGTATTCCATCACCAGGTACGCTGTGCCGTTGGCCCGGAAGAAATTCAGCACCGATACTACGGAAGGGTGTGTCTGGAAGCGGGCCACCGTGCGCGCCTCGTCGAGATAGCGCTCGAGCCCGTATTCAAAATCCTTGCGCGAGTCTCCGGAGAAGGGAATTACTTCGCTGTTGGCTCCCGTCCGCACCGCCACCCCGCTCGGCAGATACTCCTTGATGGCGATCTTCCTTGCCAGGTTCAGATCCCAACCGAGGTAGGTGACTCCAAATCCGCCGTGTCCCAGCACCTTCCCGATCAGGTACTGGCCGTGCAGTTCCGTCCGCGGGCGCAAATGGAGCGGCGAATCCGGCTCCGTCCCTTCCCTATACCCGCAATGCGCGCACGTATCCCCGGCTCCCCTGGGTTCCATGCACCCCATGCAAAGTTCAGCCACGTCCACCATAACTATCTCCTCGCAGGTATTCATGTCCGGAAATGCCCGGACTTGCCGAAACCTTTCCGCCGCTACTAATTCCCCACAAAAATTGCAATTGCCGTGTAGTTGTCCTGATCGGGCGTCGCGGTCCGCCGGATGCGCTGCTCCATGAAACGAAGCCACTCGCACGGATCCACCGATTTCGCCAGATCCATTTCCATCGCCGTCTCGGTCACATATTCCCAAAAACCATCCGTGCAGAGAAGAAACGAATCTCCGGTTCGGATGGGCGCCGGGTTTTCCTCGATCGTTGCCCGGACTTCTTCCCGCCCGCCGATGCTTCGCAAGAGACGGTTGCGATCCTCATGCAAACGAATCTGCGAAGGCTTCAGTTGTCTGGCGTCCACCATAGCCTGGGGCACGCTGTGGTCGCGCGTCTGGCGCGCCAGGCGGCCCTGTGCGAAGTAGTACAGCCGCGAATCGCCCACGTGGGCCCATAAAGCCTTCTCCATGTCGCTTGCCAGGACAACGAGAGTGGTGCGCATGCCGCCCAGTTCGGGCCTCTCTTCCTGCCGCGCCGCCACCGCCTGCCGCGCCAGTTCTATGTAAGTCAGCAGGGCCGAGGGCGAACATTCCGCGTGCGACTGGAAGGCCTGCATCACCGCGTCCGTGGCCAACCGTGCCGCTTCTTCACCCCCGCCGTGCCCCCCTAGTCCGTCCGCCAGCACCCAGCAGGCGATGCGGTCCGCAACGGCGCACTGGCAGGCGTCCTGGTTCTGCTCGCGGCCTCCGGAGTGGGTCAGACTGTGAGTAAGGAATCGCATCAGCCCTCCGCCGAGATCTCGAACAGGTTACCGCGGTCCGCGAGGTAGAAGCGGTCACCGGTGCGCAGCTCGAATGGCCTTCCGGGCTCCAGCTTGACGCCGCTGGCCAGGAAGGTGCCGTTGCTTGACCACATATCTTCCAAGTACACCTTGCCTGTGGAAGGGTCGAAGCTGATCGAACAGTGGCGTTTTGAGATAGTCCCCTGATCCGCGGGAAATACCAGGTTCGAAGCGTCGCGGTCGCGGCCCAGCACCCATGGCTCGGCTTCCAATGGTATGGCCGTCCCGGCGTAGAATCCGGCCACCCCCTTCAAGTACTGCCGCGGAGCCGTGAATACGGGACCTCCCACGATGGCGGCCCGGTCGTCGGTGCGCCGCGAGCTTAACCGCCGGCTTACCGTCTGCCGAACGCGCCTGTTCATCGTCAGCCCCACCGCCACCAGGGCCAGCGCCACCGAGCCGATCTGCATCACCACCAGAGTCGAAACCCGCCCGCTGATGCTGCTCACCTCGCCGCTGACATGCGTCAACTCCTGTTTCGTCTCTTTGTCGATCTCCTGGCAGGGGCCCGTCGCCACTCCGTACCGGATTCCCAGGCGGTCCAGTTCCGGCAGCAGGTTGCCGAGCCGCAGGCTCCAGTTGATGCCGTCCGCCATGACCACGCGCTGCTCGACTTCCCGCTCCATGACTCCGCCCGTGGCCGGATTGCGCACCTGCACGCGCTGCCGGATGGTGGCCAGCGCCTTGGCGAAGTTCGTGGCGATCACCTGCCCGCAGAAGTTATAGAGCGGGCCTCCGGAATTCCCCGCGTTGGTTGCCGCCGAGTGGCTGATGGTGGGCACGATGGGACCGTTGCGAACCAGCACCTGGTCCACGAACTTGCCGATGATGCCGTTGGTGGCCGTGGACACGAAATCGCTCTCTTCGGTGGTTGTGACCTGCTCCGCGGCTCCTGGAAAGCCGACAGCCCAGACACCCATTCCGTCCTTGATGTCCGCATCCCGGGCGAAGGTGATGTCCGGCCGGGCGAGCGGCTGTTCGAGTTCCAGGATGCCAAGGTCCTTCTTCTCCGAATTCCATACCACTCTCGCCGGCGTGAACTCCGTTCGTGAGTAGTACACCACCAGCTTTCTTCCGGTCACGGTCATCCCCGGGCGCTCACCGCCGCAGCAGACGTGGTTGTTCGTCACCACGTACTTGCCGCCGCCGGTAAGGTAGCCGGTGCCCTTCGACGTGGCGACGCCAGTCTCTCCGCTTGTGGTGCGCACTTCCAAGGTCACGACGATCTTCACCACGCTCTTCTTCATGGCGGCCACGTCGGGCTCGATGCCGTGCGCGGTTGAAACCAGCGCCAGCGACACCATTAATCGGCTGAAGGAATCTTTCATCGTCCCTGCTCCTCATGCCGAGGCTTCTCAGTGGGTGGCTCGAGCGCATCCTTTCCTTCCGGCTCCGGAGCCGTTTCGCGCTCCGCGGCCGGCGGCGTGACCGGGTCTTGTCCCGGCTGCCGCTGCACCGGCGGGGTAGCCGCGGGATCGAAAGCCGTCCCTTCCCGGATGGGCTGCGCCGGTTGATCTGCTCTGTCCGAGGGATGCCTGCTTCCCGGATCGTAGGAAAACATGTAATAGATATAGCCGCCCGCGGCCACCAGAGCGGCCGCCAGCAACATCATCGCCATCCACGGCCGCGGCCGCCCCGTTGCCGGCCGGACGGAGGACGCCCGGGCGCTTTCCACGGGCGCCGCCAGGGAAACGCGTTCGGCCTCGGCGCGAATCGCCACCACCGTGATGTTGTCCTGGTATGGCTTCTCCGCCGCCAGCGCACGGCTCACCAGCGCTTCGCTGAGCAGTTGCGCGTCCCCTTCCATCGCTTCCATCATCCCGGCGAAGCTCAGAGTCTTGAACAGGCCGTCACTGGCCAGCAGCACCACGTCCTTCTCCCGCAAGAAGAACGGACGCAGATTGCGGTCAATCAACGCCAGACGCTCCATGCCAAGGAAACTCGTCAGCGCCTCCCGCTCCGGATGCGCCAGCGCATCCTCCCGGCTGATCATGCCCTGGCTTGCCTTCTCGTCCAGGTCCGTGGCGAACACGTGGCTCCCATTGGCCTGCGTGAACTCCTCGTCCCGGTAAAGAAAAATTCCCGAATCCCCCGCCGAAATCCAAAACATCTGGTTCTCCCACAGGGCTGCCGCCACCAGCGTTGTTCCCATGTCTTCCGCCGCGCCCATCGTCAACGCCTGCTGGAATACGGCCGCGTTCGCGGCGTGCAGGCTGCGCAGCAAAGCATCGGGAATGCTCTCCGTCTCCGCCTTCGCTTGGTAGGAATCGAGGAACGTCTTTAATGCCGTGCGCGCGGCAATCTCCCCGTGCGCCATCCCGCCCATGCCGTCCGCCACCACGGCGAGCATCCCGCCGTGTTTCCGGAAGGCCTCATTGGACAGGTTCGAAAACCCGAATGCGTCCTGCTGCTGCTGGCGCGAGCCGATATGTTGCGCATTTCCGGGAATCAGCTTCATGATTTCGCGATCAGCAGACGAAACTCCGCCCCTCCGGCACCGATCACGTCTCCACTGGTTAACGGATGCACGCCGCGGATGGGTACTCCATTCACAGACGTGGTTCCCTTGCCCGACAGGTCGCGAATCACCACCAGCCCGTTCGACAACGACAGTTCGAATTGCTTGGCTTCGAGGCTCGTCTCCTTCTCGAGCGCGAGATTGCATTGCGCATCCCGCCCGACTACCGCCATTCCCGTCAGTTCGAACCTGCGCGTCTCCCCGCGCTTCATCCCGTGCATGGTCACCAGTTCGAGCGCCATCCCCTTCACGGGAGGCGGGGCAGGGGAGGGAACCGCCTCATCCGGGGCGGGAACACCGGCAGATGATTCCATCACCGGAGCGGGGGCCATGGGGGAACTGTGTTTGCTCCGCCGGAGCACCATCGCCAGCACCACCATGATTCCGGCCAGACCCGCCGGCACAAACCACAGCATCGGCCTTCGCCACCACGGTACCGGCGGGACGGCCGTGTGTTCCGCTGCTCTCGCGGAGGCGGACAACGCCGGCAGCAGAACCTCCTTCACCGCCGTCAGCACTTTCCCCGACGTCTTCAACGTGATGGTCCAGCGCTCTGCCCTTCCGGCGCCCGGGCAATCGCCGCACACGAATCTCGCCAGCAGTCCTCCGGTCACCGATTCTCTCATCGTTTCGTACGATTGTTCGAGCAAAGGCGAAGCCTCGAAGAAATCTCCACCGGAATTCGCGGCCAGGCGCTCGAGTTCCCCGAAGTACTTCTTCTTTTCAGCCTCTCCCAGACGGCTCGAGCCGATGGCGTAAACCGGAATGCTCGCCAGCCGGATCGAGTTCACGAGGTCCTCCAGGTTGAGGCCGCTGCCCTCATCCTTCCCATCGGTGAGCGCTACGATTGCCCGCCGCCGCGGAAGCCCGGCGTCTTCCCGCTGCCCCAATTCGAGCGCACGGCTCAACGCCAGGTGAAGCCTGGTCCGGGACCCGGTGGCTTGCAGCGCATCGAGAGAATTTCGGATCTTCTCCTGGTCCGCCGTGAAATCGAGAGCCACTCGCACTTCATCGCCGAACGTGATCAGGGCCATCCGGTCCACTTTGCGCAGCCCGGCGGCGAAGTTCGCCATAGCGTTGCGTACTTCCTCAAACTGAGCCGGCCGGATGGATTTGGAAACGTCCGCCAGAACCAGGTAGGCGACTCCTTCTCCGGAAGAGGAGAACCCTTTCACCTCGGCCGCCTTCATCACGCGCGCGCCGGCCGTCGCACTCACCTCCGCGCTCTCCAACTTCGTTGGCATTCCGCCGGCGCCGCGCGGGTTCAGGTAGAACGTGACGGACGGCCCCTCGCTCCAGGCCTGGCTCAGAGACAGGCTTACCGGCTGCGCCGCCGCCGGCGGGATTGTCAACATCCACAGCCAAAGCCATCGCATCAGGCAACCTCGAGGTCAGTCTACTGCCACTGGAAACTATCGTTCACAAACGCCAAAAACATCAGCTTCGTCTGCCCCAGTTCCACCAAATCCCTGTCTTTCAACCGCACCGGCACGTAGACCGCGTCGCCGTTCAGGTACACCAACCCCGTCGATTCGCCCGGCTGGATCCAGAATTCCTTCTTCTTGGGATCAAACGACAGGATGGCGTGCCGCTCCCGGCTGATGGAATCATCCCCCGAGACGCAGATGTCCATGTGCTGCGCCCTGCCAATGAAATTCCGCTCCGTATGGATGCGGTAGTCACGCCCCTTGTCGGCCCCCTCGACGCACACGAGCCAGCCCACCACGGGGTCGATCCCCAGTTCCTTCGGCGCCACGCGCTTCGTCACCCCGGGCGCCGCGCCCGCCGCCGGCCCCACGGCCATCGGAACCGGCGTTGGGGCTGCCTCCTGCGCCTGCACCGGCCTGGTCTTTCCCGCCGCCGGATCCGGTCCCGTTGCGCCTCCCAAATCGAGCGGCTTGGCGCACCACGGGCAGGCGTCATGCTTCGCCGGGTCGTAAAAGTGTCCTTCCGAACAACGGATCATTTGGCTTTTCTCCTCCTCACCGGAATGCAATCCTTTCCGTCACAGTATCCAATCATTGCTTGCGTGCCGGCGGCGGTGGTTGCTGTTGCCGCCGCCGTTCCCTCTGTTCCTGGTAGATTTTTTCAAACTCCGGGGCTGCCTTGAAGTCGCTGCTGTAGTCCCTGTTTACCAGGATGCTGCCTACATACACCGCCTTTGCGTCCTGGTTCAGGTCGAGCGCCGGAAGAAGGACAAACGAGTTGTGCTGCATGTAATAGGCAGCCACCTGCGCCGGCGCCGGATTACCGTTCCTGCCAAGGAACTTGTAATAGACCTGGTACTCTCCCGCCGGTACGTCCCGCATCAGCCAGACGTCCGTCGCCGGGCCTTTCGTCGCGTTGTAAAACACATCTCCCGGCCACTTCACTCCCTGCACCTTGCGCGGGTCGGCTTCCTCCATCTTCGTATCCTTCACGTACAGATCCACGTCATGGTCGCGCGTGGCGGTGGACATCGCCACCACGATCGGATTCCGTGTCTTCAGCTTGTCCGCTTCCTTCTGCGCCTGGTCCGCCTGCCGCTTGAACGCTTCCGCCTGCGCCTGCGATTGCTGCACCAGCGACTTCAGCTTCTCCACCTGCGCCTGAAGAGCGGCAAACTCCTGCTCCATCTGCTGTAGCCGCGCCGCGGCTTCCGGCGGCAGATTCGACATGTTCTTCATCTGCTTCATCAGGTCGCTCAGCTTCTGTTCCAGTTGGGCCGTGTCCACTTTCGTCTTCTTCACATCGGGACCTTCCGGCTTCCAGTACTGGAACAACACCAGCATCATGAAACAGAACGCCCCCAACGCCCCGCAAAGGATGTCCAGCAGGGACATGTTGAAGATGTTTACCTCTTTATTCTTCGGCTTCATGACCAGGCGTCGTTAGCGGTCGCCCACGTAAAGGCGGTTGATCAGATTCCGAAGCGTGTAGGTGCCCACCTGGTTCACCGCCATCTCTTCCTTTTCCTGCGTCAGGTGGAGAATGAACACCAGGATCGCGCTCTGCATCAGCGCCACCATGGTGCAGTCGAAGCCTACGCCGAGCGTCATTGCCGTCTTCTGCACATCCAGCGTCTGCTGCCTGCCGGCGTCGTAGAGCGACGCCCCCAAGCCGAATACCGTTCCGATGAACCCGAGCGTCGGTACCAGCCAAGCGATGAAGCGCACCGTGTTGTAGCGCAGGTCGACACGGTGCGCGATCAGTTCCAGGCTCGAATTCATCACCGACACGGTCTGATCCACGCTTCGCGAAGCCTGAAACTGCAGGATGCTGATGTCGAGCAGTCCCGGCAGGAATCCGTGCTCCTCATCGAACTCCCGGGCCACCCGTTTCCGGATGGGACTCAGATCCCGTGCCTGCAGTACCGTGGCGTCATCCTCCGGCAGATACCCCCGCTTCAGATGGCCCAACTCCCGCTCGGCCACGCGCCACCGCACGAATAATTCGCCCAAACCCAGGAAGAAGAACACGTGCATCAGATTCTGGATGGTGAATGGATAAGGGAAATGCTCCGATCCTTTGTCGAGGATCAACCGCGCCGCGCGCCCGTCCAGCGTCAGTGTCAACAGGGCAATGAACACGACCGCCAGTACTGCCGATAACCCCATCACCTGCCACCGGTCCGGCAGCGACCAGAAGCTGGAGGATTTTCCTTGCTCGCTCATGTGCGTTCGTTTAGATCCCGCAAGCGGGACACCTCTTTCCTTCCGGTTTGATGGCTCCGCATTCGCACCGCCTTACCCTCGCGCCCGCGGGCGGCGTGGTATCCGCTTTCGGCGCCATGCGCCCGGCCGCGGGGCTCAGCGTGACGATCGACGCCAGAATGTCCGACATCGACAACACCACGCTTCCGAACTGAATGTGGTCTGTTGGCTGCACGACTTCCTGCGCTACCCGGCGAGACTGCCCGTCGCGCAGCAGAAGCGTCCCGTTGCTCGAGTGGCAGTCGGTAAGGAACAGCTTGCCTCCCTCCAGCAGTGAAAGTTCGGCGTGCAAACGGCTTACGGAATCGTCGGCAATCGGAATATCACACGTCCGCTCACGGCCGATCGTAAATCGGGTCTTTTCCGTCTTCACCTGCACTCCTTGCCAGTCACTTACTAGTGAGAGTGGTCCCCAAAACGTCACGCTTAGACGAGATTCAATTTTGGGAATGGCCCAGTGTACGGTCTGATGAATTTTCCGTCAACCAGGTACACGGATACTGGAAGTACTAGAATCTAAGCGAAGGTATGTTTATAATGATTGTGTTACAAGATAACCATCGAGTTTCAGGTGAGTTTTGATGCCTCTCTTCCTGCTTCTCCTCTCGGTCGCAGGCGCCGTACAAGCGGCCACCTTCGAGGTTGGTCCGGGCAAACCCTACTCCTCTGCCGGCGCGGTGCCTTGGGAGTCCTTACAACCGGGCGATCTCGTCCTCATTCACTGGCGATCCACCCCCTACAAGGAGAAGTGGGTCCTCTGCCGGCAGGGTACCGCCGCCAACCCCATTACCGTCCGCGGTGTTCCCGGACCCAACGGCGAGTTGCCCGTCTTCGACGGCAACGGAGCCACCACCCGGACAGCGCTCAATTATTGGAATGAAGTGCGTGGACTGTTGAAAATCGGAGGCGCCAACCTCCCCGCCGACACTACCCCGCAGTACATTACCATCGAGAATCTCGAGTTCCGCGGCGCCCGCCCGCCGTATACCTTCACCGCCGCCAACGGCTCCACGCAAAGTTATGTCAACAACGCCGCGGCCATATACATCGAGAAAGGGGAACACATTACCATCCGCAATTGCATTCTCGACGACAGCGGCAATGGCCTCTTCGCCGGTTCCGGCAACCCCACGCAGCCCTCGCGCAATTTTCTCATCGAAGGCAACTCCATCTACGGCAACGGAAACCAAGGCAGCGCCTACGAGCACAACAACTACACCGAAGTGCTCGGAATCGTCTTCCAGTACAATCACTTCGGCCCACTTCGTTCAGGTGCTTCCGGAAACAACCTGAAGGATCGCTCGGCCGGTCTCGTCGTCCGCTACAACTGGATCGAAGGCGGCAATCGCCAACTCGACCTCGTTGACGCCGAGGACAGCAGCGCCATCGCGAGCGACCCCGGGTATCGCTCCACGTTCGTCTACGGCAACATCCTTATCGAGCCCGATGGCGACGGAAACCGCCAGATTGTCCACTATGGGGGCGACAGCGGGACCACCACGATCTACCGCAAAGGCGCCCTCTACCTCTACAACAACACCATCGTCTCCACCCGTATGGACCGCACCACTCTTCTCCGGCTTTCCACCAATGACGAGACCTGCGATTGCCGTAACAACATCGTCTACGTCTCGGCCGCCGGGAACACACTCTCCTTACTCGATCAAAGCGGAACTCTGAACCTCAGCCACAACTGGTTCAAATCCGGCCGCGTCAGCACATTCGGCACGCTCGATGGAACCATCCACGACGACGGTAGCTCCGTCACCGGGTCTTCTCCGGGTTTCCTCGATGAGGCCGGACAGGATTTTCATCTCACCGCTGGTTCCGCCGCGAAAAACGGCGCCACTGCACTGGCCGCCGCGGCCCTGCCCGCAAATGCCGTCATCCGGCAATACCTCAAGCACCAATCCTCGGAGGTCCGCCCGAGTGATGCGGCTCCGGACATCGGCGCCTACGAGTACGCCTCCACCGCTGCGTCCCGCTGCGACATCAATACCGACGCCTCCGTGAACGTGGTGGATCTGCAACTGCTCGTCAACATCGCCATCGGAGCCGCGTCTCTGCCCGGCGTGGGCGACCTGAACCGCGACGGACGCGTCGATGTCATCGACGTGCAGACCCTGGTCAACGTCCTGCTGGGCGCCGCTGCCTGCCCGCTTTGATATCTGCTATCGCGCGGCTTGCGCTGCCCCCGAAATCGCCGTTTCCACCCATCTGCGCATCTCCCGGCTGCTCGCCAGACCGGCGCGCTGGAAGACGGCGCGTCCCTTGTCGAACACGACGAAGTTCGGGATGCTCTGAATGCCCAACCTCGCCGCCAGTTCCTGATTGCGCTCCGTATTCACTTTCAGCACCACTGCCTTCCCTGCCAGTTCCCGGGCAAGCGCCGCCACTTCCGGAGCGGCCATCCGGCAAGGTCCGCACCAGGATGCCCAGAAGTCGACGAACACGGGCACCGGGGTCTCTTGAACGATGGCCGCGAACTCCTCGCTGTCCACTTCGATCGGCGCTGCTTGTGGCGGCAGCGGCGCCTTGCATGATCCGCAACGTCCGGCATCGGCCAGGCGCCTGGCCGGTACCCGGTTTTTGGCTCCACAGGAGGGGCAAATGCGAGTAGTGAAATAGCTCATGGGCATCTCTATCAGAAAAGATGCGAAAGAGGAGAGGAAGGTATCAGATGGGGTAGCCGATAAGAGAAGGGAGTATGAAGACGTTCGTGGCGCGCCAGCCGATTATCGATTGCAACCGTTCCGTCATCGGTTACGAACTCCTCTACCGCCACTCCGGCTCCAGCCTCTCCTTCGATTCCCTCGATGGCAACTCCGCTTCGGCTCATGTCATCTCCCACAGCCTCTTCGGCGCCGGACTCGAAAATCTCGTCACCGGAAAACTCGCTTTCATCAATTTCACCCGCCAACTCCTCGTCCAAGGCATCCCCAATCTCCTGCCGCGCGATTCGATTGCCGTCGAGATTCTTGAGACCATCCACCCCGACGAAGAGGTCATCGCCGCCTGTCGTAGCTTGAAAAAGCAAGGCTACCTGCTTGCCCTCGATGATTACGTCCATTCCCCGGCCTTGGAGCCTCTCCTTCAGTGTGCAGCCATCGTCAAGTTCGATGTAAAATCCACCGGCATTGTTCGCCCGGATCGCCATGTTCCCCATTTTCAGACCCGCGGCCTCAAGGCCCTTGCGGAAAAAATCGAGACGTGGACCGATTTCGAGCGCGCCCAGGTTCTCGGTTACTCCTACTTTCAAGGCTATTTCTTCGCCCGCCCGGTGCTGGTTGCGGGCAGACAGACGCCCTCCCTGAAGCTGAGCCAGTGCCAGTTACTCGAGGCCATCCAGCACCCCGATCTCGACTTCGCGAAGATCGAGCGCATCATCAAGCAGGACGTCTCGCTCTCCTACAAGCTGCTGCGATATATCAACTCCGTTCGGTTTGCCCGCTCCATCACCATTGACTCCATCGGCCAAACTCTCGTGCTTCTGGGCGAAGTGGAAGTCCGCCGCTGGGCTTCCTTGCTTTTGCTGTGCAGCCTGGGCGAAAACAAAACCCGGGAACTGGTCATTCTCGCCCTGGTTCGCGCCCGGTTCTGCGAACTGCTGGGGGATGCCGCGGGAATGTCTGACCGGAAGTCTTCGTTGTTCCTGATGGGTATGTTCTCGCTGCTCGATGCGCTGCTCGACGGAAACATCGAGGAGGCTCTCGAGGGTCTTCCTCTGGACAAGGATGTCACCGGAGCCCTGCTTGGAAGATCGAACGCCGATTCGCGGTTCCGCTCGATATTCCGGCTGGTGTGTGACTATGAAGCGGCCGATTGGGCGCCCGTTTCCCGGCATGCGCTCTTCCTGCGCATTCCCGAGGATGCCCCGGCTGTGGCCTATACCGCTGCCCTCCAGTGGGCGGACAGCGTTCTGTCTTAGCTGTTCTCCCGCCGGACCAGCGCTTTCACTGCTTTTTCTGTTCCTTCTTGCGGCCTCCGCCGAGCATGTCGAGCAAAGCTCCACCCACCCCCTTCGCCCCTTCCTTCTTGCCCCCTTCAATTGCCCCGATGATTCCGCTTGCGGCTCCCAGCGGGTTGCTCGCCGAGGGCAGCAGGCTCTGCACCTTCAGCCTGGCGAACTCCGCGCCATCCGGGACGAACATCGGTTTCGCCATCGACCCGCTCACCAGGCACGGGATGACAAGCTCCCCCTTCGAGTTGGCGAGAGCCGTGGTCAGGTAGCCCCCGACCCTCGATCCGCCAAAGCGGTCGCTTGCCTGCTTCGAGAGTACGGACAGCACCTTCATTTTGATGCTCTGATCGGCCAACCCCAAACTGCCGGAAGCTCCCAGGGAGCCCCCGTCGAAGGCGAGTTTCAGATCGTCCGTTGAAGCCAACCCGTCGCGGATTTGCATCGTCCCGGTGAGCAACAGGATGTTCGTGATAGCCCCGCCTTTTGGCGCATAACCAAGAAACTGGCCGATGCGCGATAGTTCGTTGAGGATATTGACCCCGGTAAGCCTCCCGTCATTGAGCCTCAGGCCAATGGTCCCATTGAGGCTCCTTGCGATGTCTTCCCCTGGCCTGGGAGCGAACTTGAGGTCAGCTTCAGCGGCCATCAGCCCATAGACCAACTGCTTGAGGGACGTAGTGGAAGAAAGCAATTGGTTCGTGTCCACCCGTTCGAGCTTGGTCTGTACGGCGTATGCGGTGGCTTCCGGCCGCATGTCCATCGTGATGGCGCCGCGCTGCGAGCCTCCGAACAACTCCGCCGTGACGGGATCGAGTTTGAGGACGCCCCGGTCGAGAGAACATTCCGATTTCACTTTGTTGAGAACGACGCCTCCGTATTGGACCTTGCCCACCGAGAGCGTGCCCTTACCCCGGACCGCGCCGGTGGATTTCGCGCCGGCGGCGGCGGCAGGCTGATCCTTGGCAATCTTGCGAAGTTCGTCCACATTGATCTGATCCACGTCGGCGGAAAACTGGAGTTCAGGAGCGGCGAAGTTACGAACTTTCACCATGGCGCGAAGCGTGCTTCCGGCAAGGGTGCAGACCATGTTCTCGAGCACCGCGCTGTTTTCTTCAAATCGCAGCGTTGCTGTCTTCACAGCCAGCGGCCTGGTAAGAGAAGGGAGTTGCAGGGTGGCATTTTCCAACAGGCCGGAACCCGAGTAGGTGAGGTACTTGAATGGCCCGTCCAGTTTCACATCCACCGATACGGAGCCGTCTCCCTGGATGCCGCCCGTGGAAACTCCATAAGCCGAAGCCACGTTCAGCAGTTCTCCCAGATTGGCCCCCTTGGTGCTCAATGAAGCGTTGAGACGCGGCGCCGTTGTGTAATTGGAGATTCTTGCCACGGCCCCCAGGTGCGTGCCGCCGGATTCGATGACGAACGTACCGGTGCGGATGGCATCCGGGGTGAACTGGACCTTCATCTGCTGGGTCCGGACAGGCTGTTTCCAGCCCTTTCCGTTCACTACGACGTTGGCGGCTGCAACCGAACCGGAGAATTGCGGACTGGAGGCAGCGCCGGTGATATGAACATCGGCGCTCATCGTGCCGTCCACTTTCATGTCGGGGGTGAACCCCGCGCCCAGAGCCCCAGCGAGCTTTGCCAGTTCGCCGATGGCAGCCTTTTCGGACTTTACTTGCAGGTCGATCCGGGCGGGCGTTGCGCTGAAATCGGCGGAGCCGGATCCGGTGAGATTAAGGGCTCCGAGATTCAGAGCGAGCGATGAGATGGCGATTCTTTGCGAAGCCATGTCATAGGTGGCTGTCATGGATGCCTTGGCCACCACATCCTGGGGAAGCTTGACGACGGCATCGGCGGTAACCGGCTTGCCCGGAGCGAGATCGCGCAGCGTGAGGTTGATGTTGTCGTAGACCTGCCGCTTCTTTCCCTCCTCAAGATCAGTGACAGCGACGCGCCCGTTTTCCAGAATCAGTTCGGAAAGGATGAACTCCCCTCCTCCTTTGCCCGCTCCGCCTTTGCCGAGCGAGGAAAAGTTCCAGCGTCCTTCACGGCTCTTCACCAGTTCAACGGCAGGCTCCCGCGCGCGAATGGATTCCACCTCGATTCGCTTGCCGAGCAGGGGCAGCAGCGCCACCCGCACGGAAAGTTCCTTGGCGCTGAGCACGGAATTCTGCGTGTGAAACGCGAGATCCTCGGCAATGGCTACATCCTGCACTCCAATCGCAAGAGGAAAGATGTGGAGGCTCATTGCGCCCAGCGTCACTTTTCGCCCGAGGGCCTTCTCCAACTGGCCTTGGATCACGCCGCGATACTGGTTGACGTCGACAAACATCAATAGCGCGCCGGCGATGAGAATGAGGGCCGCGATGAGAATTCCAACGGTCAACAGAAGCTTGCGCATGGACCTCCTCCTTACTTCCCCGGCCAAGTCCATGATAGCGCCGACCGCGGCGTTACTTCTTTTTTTCGGGGGCTTTCTTGTCGTCGCCGTCGAAGGTGACGGAGGAGTCAGTGGTCGAAATCGTGGTCTCGGCGGAGAACTTGCGGTAGTTGCGGAATTCGATCTCGTTTTTTACGCAAGCCCGCTCGGCGCGGAAGCAGGCGAGGTTGGCGGAATAGAAGGGGAGAAGATAGAACTTTTCGCCGATCCTCACGGGATTGTACTCGAGGCTCATCTCCGCCTGGTCGAGCGCGAAGGAGGGCGGCATGTCCCGCGCCTGCATTTCGATGCGCCGCACCGTGAGTTCTTTCGCGTCAATCCAGACTGAGCCGCGGTACTTCGGGCGTAGTTCCTGGCCGCCGAACTTCAGCGTCCAATGCGAATTCGGCTGCTGCACCACGTAGTCATACACCTCGGCGTTCACCCCTCCGATTGTTTCACTGCGCCGGTAAGTGAACCGGGCGTCCGTACCGGGATTCATCAGATCGCGCAGCACCGTCCCGTACTCGCCTTCCGACCAGGCTCCGGATTTCTGTGTATCTTCGTACTTCACCGGTTTGCCGTTATGCCGCGCATTACGGTAATCCTCATGGCCGTCGACGTACATCACATCCACCTGCACGGTGTCCTTCAGGCGCCAGTCGCGGAGCGTTGAGCCGCTCTGATTGCGCCGGATGAGTTGCTGGCAGATGAAATCCGGCAGCCGTTCGGAGTAGGTTTCCGCCTTCATTCGCACTTTGTCGATGAGCGTGACCGGCTGCCGCGCGGTGGCCGCCGCCGGGCGATCGAAGGTGGATGCCGTGGACGGACCGGCGCCAGGGGAGTCCACGGACTCCGTTTCGCCGAGCACCACGGGCAGAGTTTCACAGTCGGGGCGCATGTCCTTCGTTGTGGGCTTCCCGCGCCTCAGCACCGGACGGCTCGAATCCTCGGAATCGGCGATGCAGGGCTGGCGGGCAGGCTTCGGCGGCTCTTTCTTCGCCTCTTTTGTCTCGGCTTTTGTCTCGGCCGTATTCCGGGGTGGAGGTGAAGGAGCAAGCGACGGAGGCGTATCCGGTTCGGGCGGCGGTTCCTGCACGTGAATGGGTCCCTTGGTTTGCGCCAGGACGCAACTCAGGCACAGGAATCCGAGCACCAAGCCTCGCATCGGCATGAAACCTCATTGTACCGACGTGTCTCCGCGCGGGGAGGTTGCGGTCGCCTTGTACTATATACTTTCCTGAGTGCGTCATCTTGCGTTCGTCCTTCTTTCTCTTGCGGGACCCTTGGCCGGCGCGCCTCTGGAACTCGTTTCCGTGAAGCGCATCTGGGATGAGGCCCCCCACAGCGCCTTCGGCGACATTATCCGCTTTCAGGAGAAGTGGTTCTGCGTGTTTCGGGAAGGGCAGGGACACGTCGTGAAACCGGGGCAGACCGATGACGGCGTGCTGCGCGTCATCACATCCGCGGATGGAGAAACCTGGACTTCCGCCGCGCTCATCGTCGAACCCGGCATCGATCTTCGGGACCCCCATCTTTCGGTGACTGCCGGCGGACGCCTGATGATTGTCTCCGGAGGATCCGAGTATCCGCACGGTGTCTATAAGACACGCCAGCCGCGGGTGATGTTTTCTTCAGACGGCACGCGGTGGACCGCCCCCCGGCGAGTCTTAGAGCCCGGACACTGGCTGTGGCGCGTCACGTGGCACGCAGGCGCCGCCTATGGCGTCTCGAAGTACGGTTCACCGAGCAGGGAAATGGCCGAAAATCCGCGGCGTCAGAACCTGGTCAGCAGTAACGACGGCATCCATTGGAACCTCGTCCAGGAACTGAAGGTCCCGGGAGGGGACGAAACCACGGCGCGCTTCCTGCCTGACGGCCGCATGGCGCTCTTTATGCGCCGCTCGAGCGAGGACGACTTGGCGATGATCGGGGTCAGCAAGCCGCCCTACAAGCAGTGGGAATGGTCGAAGACGAAGTACTTCACCGGCGGCCCGAACTTCTTCGTGCTTCCAGATGGCCGCATGGTGGGCGGCGGGCGGCTGTTCGTGGATGGCGACCGCGGGAAACCGAAAGCGGCGATAGGTATGATGGATCTGCATTCGTACACGCCCTCCCTGATCCTTCCCAGCGGCGGCGACACCAGCTATCCCGGCTTCGCCTTCCATGACGGGTTGCTCTGGGTGATGTACTATTCCTCGCACGAGGCAAAAACAGCCATCTATCTGGCGAAAGTCAAGGTAAACTGAGCATCTATGCCTGTCACCGAACTCGATCAACTGCACTCCGCCTTCACCTCCGCGTTCAATGCGGGCAACGTGGAGGCGCTGATGGACCTTTACGAATCAGATGCTGCCCTTGTGCCCTCACCCGGAAAGCCTGTTACCGGAAGCGATGCCATCCGCGAGGCGCTGACAACGCTTCTCGGGATGAAGCTAACCATCGAAATGGACCTCCATTCGGCCCTCACCGGCGGTACGAACCTCGCCGTGCTGCGCAGCGCATGGCGATTGAAAAACGGGGCCGAGGTGGCGATGTCCGGGCAGGCCATCGAAGTGGTACGGCGCGGTTCCGGCGGCGTCTGGCGCTACGTGATTGACAATCCTTTCGCCGCTTAAGGTTGCCTTCGCCGGGAAACCCCTGCTACCTTACAAGCCTGGGAGGTTTCATGACAAGAGGCAAGTTCTTTCTGGCCGCCGCCTGCTCGGCCGCCGCCGCATATGCACAAAGCGCGCCCCCGAAAACCCACCTCAAAGTTGGGGACATGGCGCCCGATTTCACGCTGCCTTCGACCACTGGGAAGCCGGTCAAACTTTCTGATTTCCGCGGGAAGAAAAATGTCATCCTCGCCTTCTTCCCCGCTGCTTTCACCGGTGGTTGAACGAAGGAAATAAAGGGATACCAGGCTGGTATCTCGAAGTTTGAAGGGATGGAAACTCAGGTCTTCGGCATCAGCACGGATAACACCCCGAGCCAGAAAGTATTCGCCGAACAGACAGGCGCCTCCTTCCCGATTCTGAGTGATTTCGCCAAGCGGAATGTATCGCGCGAGTATGGCGTTCTGATAGAAGACCGGGGCTTCGCCAACCGCGCGACATTCGTTGTGGATAAGGAAGGAAAGATCGCCTACATCGAGGAAGGCTCCTCCGCCATCGATCCGAACGGAGCGGAGATGGCATGTAGCCGCACGAGAAAGCACTAACTGCTTTCCGGCAAACTGCTTTCCGGCTCTTGCGCCGCGTCCAAGGCGCTGTTACCTTCAAGCTATGCAGCTCCCCGCGGCCACAGTGTCTGCGTGCGTGGCCTCATGACGACCCCTCTTCAGCCTGCCGACAAACGACTGATCGCCCTCACGCTTCTCCTGGCTGCTTTGTCCGCCGTGTACGTGAGCGCCAACTACAGCGCCGCCTTTCCCCAAGCGTCGCTCTCCCTGCCGCTCACACGCGGCCAGATCACGGACCGCGCGGAAGCCTTTCTGCGCACGCGCGGACTGAACAGCGCGGGCTTCCGCAACCTCACCGTCTTCGATCCCGACGAGGATGGGCGCCTCTATTTGGAACGGGAACTGAGCCTCAAACGCGCCAACCAGTTGATGGAATCGCGAGTCCCCATCTGGCGTTGGCGCGCCCGGTGGTTCCGCCCTCCCGAAAAGGAAGAGATGCTGGCCTGGCTCAGCCCCACGGGCAAGCTGGTCGCTTTTGAGCACCGGATCAAGGAGACGGACCCCGGATCGCGACTGGACTCCACGGCGGCGCTGGCGCTGGCGGAAACCTTTCTTCACTCGCAGACAGACCGCCCGCAGAAGCTGGTGGCGCAGCAAAAGGAGGTGCGCCCGAATCGCGACGACCATGAGTTCACCTGGGAAGAGGAGGGCTTCCGCGCCAAGGACGCCACCATCCGCCGGACCATTGTCCTTCACGGCGACAAGGTGGGCCGCTACGCCGAGTTCCTCTATGTCCCCGAACAATGGCAGAGGGACTTCGCCAAACTCCGTTCCTCCAACGATCTTTACGCCGGTATCGCCCAAGGGCTGTTCGTGGTGCTGATATTGATCGCCGCGGCCCTCGTCATCCAGAGGCTGCGGCGGCATGCCATTCGCTGGCGGCCCTTGCTATGGATTGCCTGCACGGTAGCGGTATTCTATTTCCTCAACGAGTGGAACATGCTGCCGTTCGCCATTGATGGCATGCAGACTTCTTCCACCTATCCACAGATGGTGTTGCTGGCCCTGCTCGGAGCGCTCGGATCGAGCGCGGGCATACTCCTGTATGTGCTCGGACCAGCGGCCGCCGGGGCCACGCCCCAACTGCTAAGTACCTTCAACTGGCGCGGTGTGGCCACGCGCTCATTCTTCCGCTGCATCCTGAGCGGGCTGTGCCTGGCCGCGTGCCATCTATCGTTTCTCACGGCGTTCTACCTGATAGGCAGCCGCGCCGGAGTGTGGAGCCCGCAGGACATCGACTACTCCGACCTCCTCGCGACGCCCATCCCCTGGGTTTATCCGGTGGCCATTGCGATGATGGCGGCTTCGGCCGAGGAGTTCTGGTTCCGGATGCTGGCCATCCCCCTGGTGCGCCGCTTTGTCCACTACCGCTCGATCGCGATCATCATCCCGGCGTTCCTGTGGGGCTTTCTGCATGCCAACTATCCGCAGGAGCCCGGCTACATTCGAGGCGTCGAAGTCGGCCTCATCGGTATCGCCGCCGGATGGCTGTTTCTCCGCATGGGCATCATCGCCACGCTCATGTGGCACTACACCATTGACGCATTTCTCATCGGTCTCTCACTGTTTCGCGCCGAGAACTGGCTCTACCGGATCAACGGCGGTGTGGTGGCCCTGTTCATCCTCGCGCCGCTGCTGATCTCGGTGGCGGCCTACCGCCGCAATGGCGGCTTTCTTCCGGAAATCGAAGAAGAGGCCGCTCCGACGCCTGAACCTGCTGCCGAGCACGTCGAGGAAAGCCTGGCTGCGCCTCTTGCGCCGCGCTGGCCTGTGCGCTACCTCTACCTGGCCGCGGCGATCTTCGCAGCCCTTGCCCTCGCCGCGCATACCACTCGCTACGGAGATTTCCTGCGTGTGCGGGTGACTCGTGATCAGGCTGAGACCGCGGCCCGGGCCGAGGCGCGCCGCCACGGCCTCGAGCCTTCCCAATGGCGCATCGCCTCAGACTTCGCCGAAAATCTACAGGCCGCCGATGCCGAGTATCTCCGCGAGACCGCCGGTACGGCGCGCGCCAACGAGATTCTGCGCACCCGCCTGATGATCGGCATCTGGCGCGTACGCTTCGTCCAGCCGCTCCATGCAGAGGAGTGGATCTTCTACGTCAACCAGAAGGGGGTTGCCTACCGTTTCGATCACGTGCTGGACGAAAAGGCTTCCGGAGCGCAACTGCCGCCGGACGAAGCCCGGAAAATTGCCGAGCAGTATCTCTCGACTGAGCAGGGCATTCCGGTGCAAAGCTACACTCTCGTCGATTCGCAGCAGGAAAAGCATGAGCACCGAACCGACTACAGCTTCGTTTGGGAGGATCCGGGTTTTCGCGCCGGTGACGCCCGCCTCCGCGTGAGCCTCCATATGGTGGGAAAGGAGACCTGTGAGTTCCGGCCGTTTCTCAAACTACCCGAAGATTGGCTGCGCGATTTCCGGAAGACCCGGCTCACCTCTTTCCTTGCTCCCGCGCTGCTCGGAGCGTGCGGCGTGCCGTTGCTGATTGCGTTTCTCCGCCGGCTGGGCGCGCGCAACCAGCGGTTTCATTGGAGAACCTACTTCACGTTGACCGCCTGCGGCGTTATCCTCGCAGTGGCGGCGCGCCTCAACGGCTATCCGGCATGGCTGATGGGGTACAACACGTCCATGCCGCTCGAGAATTACTATCTGCAATTCGCCACCGGGCAACTCACGTTAGTGTTGTTCACGGGAGCGGGAATGCTGCTGGCGTTGATGGCGCTTGACGCATTCCTGCAGGCCCTTTCGCCCGGCAGAGCGCTTGTCCGTCCCACCCTGGCGCGGATCGCGGCTGTGGCGGTTCTGTTCGCCGCCGTGCCTCAAGTGGTGCAGTGGATCCACCAGCGCACCCCGGGGCCCAGACTCGATCCGGCCATGTGGGATCTGAGCGGGATGGATTCTCTCTTCCCCTCCGTGGATGCCTTCTCCGGGTCCTATGCGGCTGCCCTGATGGGAGTATGCCTGGCGGGAGCGTTTCTCTGCGGCGCCATGACCCTCCTGCGCGCGCGCGGCTTCAATATCCTGCTCGGGATTGTTCTGGCCATCCTCACTCTGAGCCGCACCTTGGAGCCGGTGCAGATTCCGTTCCACCTTTTCGCGGCGGCTCTCGTGATGGGTGTGGCGGCTCTGCTGGTGCTCACGCTGGCCACCGACGTTGTTTCTTTGGGGACAGGCATCTTCGTGGCGCTTGCCGCGTCGCAGGCTTGGACCATGCTGGAGCAGCCTGCGCTTTTTCTGCGCTACAACGGCGTTGTCTTGTTCGTCTTCACGGGCCTGATGGTGACCGCGGTCCGGAGGCTGGGCCGGCCGTCCCCCTGAAGGGCCGATTATTGCACCGGCGCCGCCACTTCCACCGCGGCGCAGGCGTTGGCGTTCTCCACGCCGTTAAAGAGGATCATCGTGCTCGCCGGCGGCCGCTCCTTGCTATAGAAGCCGAAGCGGATGTTGCGGATGAGATCGGTCCCCTGCTGCGAGTTCGGATAGAGATAAGAGAACGCGACCTGATCGAGCGCGGCGCCCTCTTTCTTTGCACTGGCCGCAAGGTCTTGGAACATCTTCCGCACCCCCGCTTCATCGCACGAGGGCGCCGTGTGCACACCGCTCCAGTAGAGTTTCTTCGCGCTCACCCCGGCAACGTGGCTGAAATTCGGCGACTTCGGCAATCCCTCGGGGGAGAGAAAGCCGACCGCGCCTTTGGCTCTCGCCACCGCCTCGCACTCCACCAGAGCGCGCCCGAAGGAGATGGGGATTTGCAGGTGGTTGCGCGCCGCCTTCGGATAGCGTGAAGCAGTCAACTTCCGCACATCGGCAATGTCATCGAGCGAGCTGATGTAGCATGTGAGGGATAGGACGTCCGGCGGCGCCAGTTGCGCCGCGTGCAGCGCCTTGTTCACGTTGTCGAGCGCCGTCGTCACCATCGGCGCCACTTTCGGCGTGGCCTCGTTACTGGTCACCCCCTCGCCCGAAATAAAAACCAACCCGTGGGGATTCCTTCCGCCGCTGGTCACGGCCTCGAGCGAGACCTTCTGGTCTTTGTGCGGCAGGGCTGCTACGCGGACAATGGTGAGCACCGGAGCACGCAAGGTAATGGAGAAAGGTTTCACATCAGCTTCCGGGCGCACGAACACCCGGTAGCGGTAAACACGCCCCTTGACCTTGCTCTCCGCTCTCTCTAATTGCTCCGTGAGCGTCCCTTTGGGTTCGGGGTTGATTACCTGGAACCGTAGAGATTCGGTGGGCGTCACCACGCCCTGAGACATGGCGGGAACGCCCGCCAGCAGAAACAAAAGAAATCGCATCACCGGGATTACACCACGCCTGGAGGGGGCGGCGCTACTGGCGGGGTGCTGGATGAACAGGTGTCATGACATGAACATGATGATGCTGCGCAAGCTGTGAGATTACGAGGGGCGACGCCGCTATAGTGCAGATAGTTGGAATGGATGCCGAGGAAGATCCGGGAGTTGATCGCTGAATTGGAGAAGCACGGCTTTGTCAATCGAGGCGGCAAGGGCGGCCATCGCAAATTCACGCACCCATGAGTGGCCCGGCCGGTCACTATCTCCGGCAATGCGGGCGATGACGCCAAGAAGTACCAGGAAAGGGGGTGGTCAGAGCCGCTATAGCGGAGGCCATAGCGGAGGCCACAGCATGAAAGAAAGCGCGCGCTATGTGAAGATTGTCAAGTGGTCCGAAGAAGACCAGTGCTTTGTCGGTAGTTGCCCCGGATTGCTTTATGGCGGTTGCCACGGCGACAACGAGTTGGGGGTTTTCGAGCAGTTGTGCGCGGCCGTCGAGGAAGCGATTGATCTATACAAGCGAGACGGGAAGCCGCTGCCCCCGCCGACCAGCGGGCGGGGCTACGCCACCAAAATGTTGAGCGTGGCGTAGGTTGTTTGCGGGGCGGCCCGGCAAGCCCTGATGGAGTCGGCCAGGGCGATCAATCCCGAATTTCCCACCAGTGGCGCGATTTGATATACAGTCTGAATCGTCATGTCTCCCAGAACTTTCATTTTTTATCTTTGCGCGGCGGCGTGCCTCCTCGGCATTACAGGACCTGCTCGCGGCCAGTCCGGCGCCTGGCCTGGCGAATATGCCGTCGAACGGCAGGATGCCGCCGGAACGCTCACTCTTTCTACCGCGTATTACACTTTCCAGCACGACCTGAAGCGCGGGGCGGAGATCGCGCGGGTGGCGTATACCCACGGGGCGGCGCGGAACCTGTTGGTGAAGCCCGTCGATGCGTACGTGGGGACGGCGGAGGGAGAAACTTTCCATTCGCAGAACGACGCCTCGCCGGAGGTCGCGCTCGACAGATTGGGCAAGGCGAGGATAGTGCGTGTCACCAGCCGGCTGTTGAGCGCGAAAGGAAAGGATTCGGGCATCCGTCTTCGGACCCGCTATGAGTACCGGTGGGGCTACGTCAAGGTGCGGCGGGAATTTGTCTTTGGCGAAAGGTCCACCGCCGTTCGGCGTGTGAGCGTCTTATCCGCCGTGTTCGACCCGAGCCTCGAGCAGTACGGCTACCGCCAGGGCATTGCGGACCAGGAAGGCGTTTCGCCAGTGTCTTTCGGAGTGATGCAGTGGCGGAAACAGCGGGCGGGAGCTTATTTTGATCCGCCGCTGCAAACGCGGTTCGTGCCGCGCTATCTGGTGCTGGCAAATCCGGGAATCGAAGGAATTGAATGGTTCGTCTCCGATGATCTGGCGCAGTGGGACTACCAGGCGGCGGGGAAGCCGGGGGCCGGGTCGTGCGGCGTATCTTCGAGTATCACCCCGCTTGGGGTCAGCGTGTCGATCAACCCGCTGGATATCACGGGGCAGGTTCCCGCGCGCGGAACCTGGACATTCGACAGCTATCTGGGCGTGCCGATTCTGGAAGGGCACGCGAATCCGACCTGGCTGCACACCTCGTTCGGGGCCCGGGGAGGGAAGTGGGTATCCGAGGAGCAGGTGAAGGAGTGGGCCGGCTCGGGCATTCGCACCGTCCACTGCCACAACGACGGAGACGCTTTGGGGGATGGTTTGTTCTGGCGTGACGGATCGTATCCACCCTATCCTCCGGAAGACATGAAGAAGTACGACCTGACGATCGATCGCTGCCACGCGCACGGCATCCGGGTGGCGACTTACTTTTCGAACAAGGAATTGCATCCGACGACGCAGGATTTTAAGGAGCACGGGGAGGAGTGGGGGCGCAAACCGGACGACACTGGGAAGCTTCATCATAACCTGACGCGGCACGGGGAATACGGCGCGCAGATGTGTTTGAAGTCCGGGTGGCTAAAGACGCTCGAGCGGAACATTGATACGGTGCTCAAAAACCACAAACTGGACGGTGTTTACTACGACTGGAATGTAGCGCTGTACTGCAACAACCCGCTGCATGTCGGCAAGAGTTCGAACGGCGTAGCCGGGCGGACGGGAACGCTGGCCCTTTCGCCCACCGGGCACTGGGACATGGATGAACTGCTCGAGTTTATGGAATGGACGCGGGAACGGGTGGGTCCGAAGGGACTGGTCATCGTGCACAACACGATGGCTCCGATGTTCGCGACAGAGAATTTCGCCGATCGCGTGGTAGGCATGGAGTGGGGTTACGGGAAGTTATCGCGGTCAGTGCCTCCCGTACAGGAAATGCCGGTGGAGTGGAGCTTTGCGGGAGCGCGTTCGCGAGGCGTCATCGGCTATGGCAGCATCGACCAGAGCGCGCCGGAGCACCTCCGGAAGGTCTTCGCGGTGGAGACGCTGCTTACGGGCGTGGCTCCCTGGCCGGCGAGCGAGGAGGCGATCGCTCTGTACAAGATATTGGCTCCGCTCGGTGACCTGACGTACTATCAGTTTCAGGATTGGCGCAATCGCGCGGTGAGAATGGACGCTCCGGATTGTATCTCGGCTGTCTACAGCCGCGAAGGCGAGGCATGGATTCTGCTGGGGAACACCGGTTCGGAGTCGAGGCAGGTGCGGGTGAGGATCAGCCCCGGCAATCTGCCGGTTCCGCTCCAGTCGTTCGGCGCCGTTCAGCAGATGGAGGGCGGTGTCACGACCAGCCTGGACGCCTCGAGGGTTGCCGGCGAGGGTGAGATGGTTCGCATTCCGGCGGCGGGGGTGGCGCTGCTGCGGATTGCGCGTTAATGTAGTCTGAGCAATGACGGGCTGACTCATTCGAGAGAGGAGAAAGCGAATGAAAAGACGGTGGTTTGTTTTGGGAGGGCTGTCATTCGCGGCGGTGGGCGTGAGCGCCGCGGCGCTGGTCAGTGACGAACGGGTGCGGCAACTCAAGAATCTGAAGTTCGGCATGTTCATCTGCTGGTCGTTCAGCACGTTTTCGGGGAAGGAATGGACGCCCGGCGTGAAGGACGTTTCCTTCTTTCGCGCGAAGGAAGTGGACGTGGAACAGTGGGTGCGAACGGCGAAGGAGGCGGGGATGGAGTATATTCTGTTCCTCACCAAGCACCACGACGGCTTTTGTCTTTGGGATACGAAGACCACGGAGAGGAAGGTGACGCGCGCGCCGCTGGGGCGGGATGTGCTGGCGGAGCTACGCAAGTCCTGCGACAGGCATGGGATCAAACTGGCGTTGTATTTCTCGGAAGGTGATTGGACCTGGCCCGGGGCAGAGGACGGCAAGTCGCGCAAGGGGGGATCGAACCCGGAGATGAAGAAGGCGCAACTGAAGGAGTTGCTCACCGGCTACGGCCCGATCGAGTTCATCTGGTTCGACCATGCCGTGGGCGATGGCGGGCTGAGCCATGGAGACACGGTTCGATTCGTGAAATCGCTTCAGCCCAACTGTTTCGTGGGGTTCAACCATGGAGATCAGGAAGGCGCCGATTTGCGGTTGGGAGAGAAGGGACGCCCGGGTCCATTGAACGACCAGGCGGCGGCGGGCCCGTACATGCGCGATGCGCCGTCGAGCAGTTACCGGGTGGCGGAATTCACTTATCCGATTCTGCCCGAACATAAGGGCGGGGCGCAGTGGTTTTACTCGCTGCCGGAGCATGACCGGCTGACACTTCCGGCGGAGAAGATTTACCAGGACTATTTGGGAGCGGTGAAATACGGGAATCTCTTTTCGCTCGACGTGGGACCGGATTACCGCGGCAGGCTGCGGGATATCGATGTACAGACGCTGCGCGAAGTGGGGCGGATGATCCGCGGCGAGCGGCGTTAGATTCTTAGATCGAAAATTGTAAACAAGAATACTTCAACATTGAACCAGGTAACATCAAGCCGCTGCGAGGATGCGAATCACCTTCGGCCTTGTCGGCGTCATGGTAGGCAGACTCCAGGGAGCAGAACTTCCAGTAGACCGATGATCCGGGTGCCGTGAATTTTGATGCCGGGAAAGCGGACAGAACCGATACTGACCGGCAAAGCCAGCCGTTGCAGAGGGAAGTCGACGTGGACGTTGAACCATGGCGCTTGAAACGGGGCAAAGCGATCGGTGATGGTCTGGAATCTGGCGCGTACGGCATCGAGGTGATCGAGGCCCTTCTTCAAGCCGAAGTCGCGC
>JADLBD010000099.1 GCA_020847975.1 Bryobacterales bacterium
CACCATCGCCCTCCTCTCCCTCGCCCTCGGCTGCTGCGCCTGCTGCGAAGGCCCCTTCTGGGCCACCGCCATCCACATCGGCGGTGCCGAAGTCGGAGCCACCAGCGGCATCATGAACACCGGCGGCAACCTCGGCGGCATGCTCGCCCCCTTCTTCACCCCGCTCATCGCCTCCCGCTACGGCTGGACCGCCGCCCTCCTGTTCGGCTGCGCCATGGTCCTGCTGAGCGTCGTTACCTTCTATCTCATCGATCCGGAGAAAAAAATCGTCATCGCCCCGGCCGCCGCCGCCGCTCCGTCGAGCCTCTAGGCTGCCAACTCCCGCACTGCCGTGCTCTTACGTCCGCCCTTCAATACCGCAGCAGCGCCGCCATCCCCGCGCCGTCCGGCATCTGCTCCGCCGCCAGCGGCCACAAGTTCCCGCTATGACGCACAGTCTCCGCCATCGCGGCGTTTGTCAGATCGTCTCCGGCGCTGGCAAACTCGCCCGCAAGTCGAGTGTGCCCGCTGATGCGGTCCACGTCTCCCAACTGCGGACTTCCCCCGCGCGCCACGAACAGGTGCAGCACGCGCCCGGCGGCCGCCGCCGCCAGGATCTCGTTGGTTTCGACAGATTTCAGGTGCCTGCCCGCTCTCCGGTATTGATCGAGCACTCTCGCCTCGTCCGGGTCAATCCACTCGCTCACCAGCGGTCGGGCCAGCGCGGACAATTGGCCATCGGTCATGCCGTCATCGGGACTCCCTCCGACGGCGCCCTCGACAATGCGCGCATAGGCGCTCACCTTCCGGTAGCTCGCCGCATCCGTCTCGGTGGCGCCCAATACCAGGGGAGCCATCGCTTTTGCCAGCATGCTGTCCAGCGTCTGGGCGATCCTCTTGTGGAAGTCGTGAATGCGGTGATAGTCCTTATCCTGCCCCGCGCCCGTGCCGAACCTCACCGCCTCCATATCCCCCTTCCCGGGGCCCGCGGCCGACCGGTTGAACAGGTCGTGATCCGGTTGATCAAATTCGCCGAACTCCGGCAGGCTGCGGGGAACATTCTCCGGCAGCGGAACCGCCTGGCACGTATCCCCCTGGCACTCGAGCAATCGTACGCGCTTTCGCGCCAGCGCCAGCACGAAGAACCGCCGATGGACGCGCAGCGCTTCGTACAAAGGCCGCACATGGAAGCGGCCCGCAACGGTCCACGCCGCCGGCATGTCCCACGGCAGACGAATCACAATCAGATCGCGCGGCGAGCGGAACACCGCCAGCCCGCCCGAACTCCCGGTTTGCATCTTCTCCCGGCTCGCCAGTTCCTCGAGCGGCGTCAGCAGCGCGGTCACTTCCGCCGCCTCCATGCCCCGCTCGCGAAGCCTCTGCGCGATTTCCGGCATTACGGACTTCATCCAGTTGCCCGCCGCCGCCGATCCGGCGCCGGGCGCGTGCGATTGCACATACAGGGAAACGCATGCCCCCGCGTATCCGCACAACTCCCGCATCATCCCCGCATCGGGCACGCTCCATTCCGTCAGGTGAGGAGTTTCTACATTCGCTTGCATGGTTTGCCTTCTTTCACTTGCCCCCGAATATCCATCCCGCTTCAGGCTGCCTCTTCCGGCGCCATGGCGCCCACGCTCTTCTTTTCCGGTATCTCCGTCAGCGTCGCCTCCGTCAACAGAAGCGTGCTCGCCACCGAAACGGCGTTCTCCAGGCTCGTTCGTACTACCTTCGTCGGGTCAATGATCCCGGCTGCTATCAGGTCCACAAACTGATTTTTCGCTGCGTCCAGACCGATGTTTCCTCCCAGGCTCCGCATCCGGTCTACCGCCACCCCTTCGTCAAATCCGCTGTTTTCGGCGATCTGCCGCGCCGGCGCCTCCAGCGCGCGCAGCAGGATCCGCACCCCCGTGCTCTCATCTCCCTCGCAGGCCGCCTCCACTTTCCGCACCCCGTCCATCACCCGCAGCAGCGCCAGGCCGCCGCCGGGCACAATCCCCTCTTCCGCTGCCGCCTTCGCCGAACTGATTGCGTCTTCGAAGGCTTCCTTGCGAGTCTTCATCTCGGCTTCCGACGGAGCCCCCACGCGGATCACCGCCACCCCTCCGGCCAGCTTCGCCAGCCGCTCTTTCAGCTTCTCGCGATCATATTCTGACGTGGTTTCCTCTATCTGCCGCCGCAGTTCGGCGCAGCGCCCCACAATTGCCGCCTTCGCGCCTCCGCCCCCCACGATTGTGGTCGTGTCTTTATCCACCACCACACGCCGGGCCTTGCCCAGATCCGCCAGCGTGATGTTCTCGAGCTTCACGCCCAGCTCCTCTGCCACCAGTCTACCGCCCGTCAGAATGGCTATGTCATCCAGCATGGCCTTCCTCCGGTCGCCAAACCCGGGTGCTTTCACCGCGATGCACGGCAGCGTCCCGCGAATCTTGTTCACCACCAGCGTGGCCAGCGCGTCCCCTTCCACATCCTCCGCCACGATCAGCAGCGGCCGCCCCTGCCGCACCACTTCCTCGAGCAGCGGCAGCAGGTCTTTCATGCTGGTGATCTTCTTCTCATGGATCAGGACGGCCGCGTCTTCCACCACCGCTTCCATCTCATCGGGATTGGTGACGAAATAGGGCGAGATAAAGCCGCGGTCGAACTGCATCCCCTCCACCACATCGAGAACGGTCTCGGTGGTCTTCGCCTCCTCCACCGTGATCACTCCATCCGGCCCCACCTTGTTCACCGCCTCGGCCACCAGTTCCCCAATACTCGAGTCGTTATGCGCCGACACCGTCGCCACGTGCACCCTCTCCTGGTGATCCTTCACCGGACGCGACATCGCCGTCAGACCCTCCACGGCGGCCCTCAATCCACGGTCCAATCCGCGCTTCAAATCGATCGCGCTCGCCCCAGCCGCTATGTTGCGGATCCCCTCGGCCAGGATTGCGAAGGCCAGAACGGTGGCGGTGGTTGTGCCGTCTCCCACAGCGCTCCCCGTCCTTTCCGAAGCTTCGCGCAAAACCTGCGCTCCGAGGTTCTCCACGGGATTCTTGATCTCCATCTCCTTGGCGATCGTCACCCCGTCGTTACAAATCAATGGACGTCCAAACTTCTTCTCAATCAACACACATTTCGATTTTGGCCCGAGAGTCACCCGGACGGCGTCGGCCACCGCGGCCGCTCCGCGCAGCAAAGCCTCTCGTGCCTCGGAACGGAACAGAAGCTGTTTTGCAGGCATACCCTTTCAAGTGCATTTCCCATGCCATTTCTCCCCCGGCTTTGGCATCCGGCATGCACGCTAATTGGTGGGAGATCACTCCATGAAAACCACCCTCAGTGTGATCAAAGCCGACATCGGCTCCATCGGCGGGCACGTCGCTCCTTCTCTCCATCTCGAGGAAACCGTCCGCGGCTACATCCGGAACCACGGGCAGTCTCTCCTCCAAGACCATTTCATCAGCCACACCGGCGACGACATCGCTATCCTCATGGCCCATTCCAAAGGCGCCGGCAACACGGAAATTCACCGCCTCGCCTGGAATGCCTTCCTCGAGGGAGCCGCCACGGCGCGAGCTGACGGGCTCTACGGAGCCGGCCAGGACCTCCTGGTGGACTCCTTCTCCGGAAACGTCAAGGGAATGGGCCCCGCAGTCGCCGAAATCGAGTTCGAGGAGCGGCCCAACGAGCCCTTCCTCTTCTTCGCCGCCGACAAAACCGACCCGGGAGCCTACAACCTTCCCCTCTACCTCGCCTTCGCCGACCCCATGAACACACCAGGACTCCTGCTCTCGCCCAATATGTCGAAAGGCTTCCGTTTCGTCATCATGGATGTCAACTGCACCACCTGCGACCGCATCATCGAGTTGAACGCTCCCGAGCAGTTGTATGATATCGTGGCGCTCCTACGCGACCCGGAACGCTACGTCATCGAGTCCATCTGGTCAAGGGCATCGGGTGAGCAGGCTGTCGCCGTGGCCACCTCGCGCCTTCACAACATCGCCGGCAAGTACACCGGCAAGGACGATCCGGTCATGCTCGCGCGCGTGCAGATGAACTTCCCCGCCACCGGCGAGATTCTCGCGCCCTACGCCATCGGCCATTTCGTCGCCGGCGGCATGCGCGGTTCCCACCACATGCCGCTCATGCCCGTGCCCCTCAACACCGGTATCAGCTACTTCGACGGACCCCCCGTTGTCTCCTGTGCCGGCTTTTGTGTGCACAATGGGAAGTTGACCGAGCACATCGATGCCTTCGCTCACCCCTTCTGGGATACGGTCCGCGATCACGTGGCCAACAAGTCCATGGACATGCGGCGCCAGGGTTTCATCGGCGCGGCGATGGTGCCCATGAGCGAACTCGAATACACCGGAATCATCGAAAAGCTGAAAGCTCTCGACGAGCGTTTCACGCTGCGCGGAGCCCCTGCCCCCGTATAAATCATGCTAGACCTGAAACTCGATAACTTGCAGCGGTATCTCACTTCGCTACTCGCGACGCCGGTGACCGTGCTGGGTATGGCTCCGCTCGGAAAGGAACCGCGCGGGCAGGACGTGAAGGGCTACGGCTATGGAACGCCCATTCGCGTCGATTTCGAGGCCGGCGGCGCGCGGCGCTCCGCGGTTCTTCACACCATCACCCCCGGCCCCTTTGGACACGAACACATGCCGGACCGCGCCCAGATCCTGTTGTGGGAGCATCAGGCCTTTAACCGCCTTCCGCGGCATGTCCCCTCCCTCGACGTGGGAGCCTTCCAGTCCGATGGAGCCCTCCTCTCCCTCGGGCGCATCGAGGAACCGTTTCTCCTCACCGGCTACGCGGAAGGGGAAGGCTACGTCCTCGATCTGGAACGCCTGCGCTCCACGGACTCGCTCACCCGTCTCGACCTCGAGCGCGCCGATGCCCTCTGTGACTATCTCGTCGATATCCATCGCGTCCCGGGAAACAATCCTGACCTCTATCACAGACGCGTCCGCGAACTGGTCGGCCACGGGGAGTGCATCATGGGCCTCACCGACTCCTATCCTCCCCACCCCCTCATCCCGTCCACCCTCCTCGAGCAGATCGAGCATCATTGCGTGCGCTGGCGCTGGAAACTCAAGCCGCTCACCCACCGCCTCCGCCAGGTCCATGGAGATTTTCATCCCTGGAACATCCTCTTCCGCTCCGCAGCCGATTTCTCTCTCCTCGACCGCTCGCGCGGCGAATTCGGCGACCCGGCCGACGACGTCACCTCGCTCACCATGAACTACCTGTTCTTCTCGCTCCAGCGAAGCGGACGCCTGGAAGGGAGCTTCGCCACCCTCTTCCTCCGCTTCTGGGAGCGCTATGTCGAGGAAAGCGGAGACCGCGAAATCCTCCGCGCGGCGGCCCCCTACTTCGCCTTTCGCGGACTCGTCATCGCCAGCCCGCTCTGGTACCCGGCGCTGTCCGATTCGGTGCGCCGGAAACTGCTCTCCTTCGTGCTTGCCGTGCTCGATGCGGACTGTTTCCATCCCGCCGAGGTGAACCGCTACTGTGGAGCCTGAAGCCAAAGAAGCCTTCGCGGTGTGGGTCACGGGCCTTCCCGCCTCGGGCAAATCGACGGTTGTCGCCTCCCTGAAAGCGGAACTCGCCGCCCGCGGCCTTCACCCCGCTGTCCTCGAATCCGATGCTCTTCGCCCGGTCTTCACCCCTCACCCCTGTTACGACGAGCAGGAGCGCGAAGCCTTCTACCGGCAGATGACCTGGGTGGGCGCGCTGCTCGTCCGCCACGGAGTACCGGTGATCTTCGACGCCACCGCCAACCGCCGATCCTATCGCGAAGAGGCCAGACGGCAGATCCCCCGATTCCTCGAGGTCTTCGTCGAGTGCCCGCTCCATGTCTGCATGTCGCGGGATCCAAAGGGAATCTACCGTCACGCGCGGGAAGGAGCGGCGCGGCACGTCCCAGGCCTTCAGGATCCTTACGAACCCCCTCTCGCTCCCGATCTTGTGATTCGCGGCGATACCGGCGAGCCATCAGAATCCGCCCGCCGCATTATGGAAACATTGCTCTCCCGCCGATATCTCTAAGGTAGGGATATGGCACGGAACGTGCTCAACCCAAAGGCGGGAGCTTATGCCATTCGTAGAACACAGACTCGAGAAGAGCGTCGCTTTTCTCGAAACACTGGCGCTGATCAGGAGCATCGAAGGAGACGAGTCTTTCGCAAGGGCTGTGGAGGGTCGCATCGTGCAGCGCGAGGTCATCGACCTCGAAATGCAGGAAGTGGACGAGGCAATCGATAGTATTTGCCAGCGGTCCACCGAACTCGCCGCCTGAACTGAGGGAAATCGCTCACATCCCGGGTGGGTAAACCGGCGCTGCCAGTCCTTGAGAAGCCGTAAGGCTCGCTCGAAAACACCGTACACGGGTATAGAACCCTCGAAATTACATAACTCTTACAAAACATTGGCGTGGTCCCTGATAGCTTAAATAAGGATCGCTACTCTCAGGAGACCCAGTGAGCACTGACGTCATCGACATTTCCAACCGGCAAAAGATGAACTGGACCACCACCATCGTCCTGGTCCTCTTCCATATTGGGGCTGTGGCCGCCCTGTTTATGTTTAGCTGGAAGGCCTTTCTTGTCTCGGCCGCACTCTATTGGATGGCCGTGGGATGGGGCATCAGCCTGGGCTACCATCGTCTGCATACGCACCGCTCTTATAAGACTCCGCTGGCTCTCGAATATTTCTTTGCGCTTTGCGGCGCCCTGACGCTCGAAGGCGGACCCATTTTCTGGGTGGCTACTCATCGCATTCACCACCAGAAGTCCGACCAGCCGGGCGACCCGCATTCGCCCCGCGACGGCGCGTTCTGGTCGCACATGGGCTGGATCCTGTGGGGCGAAGCCAAGCACAACAACACCCGCCTCAATTCGAAGTATGCTCCCGACCTGGCCAAGCACAAGTTCTATGTCTGGCTGAACAACTGGCACTGGGTGCCGATGGTTGTGCTCGGGCTCATCCTGCTGGCCGTCGGCGGCCTCCCGATGATGCTGTGGGGCATCTGCCTGCGCGTCGTGGTCGGGCTGCACTCCACCTGGCTGGTGAACTCCGCCACCCACATGTGGGGCGCGCGGCGCTTTGCCACTCGTGATGATTCCCGCAACAACTGGTGGGTCGCCCTCCTCACCTTCGGCGAAGGCTGGCACAACAATCACCATGCCCATCCCACGTCCGCCCGCCACGGACTCGCCTGGTATGAATTCGACGTCTCCTGGATCACGCTGAAGCTCATGCGACTGGTCGGCCTTGCCAGGTCCATTCAGGTGGCGAAGGTTCACAGCGCTCTCACCCCGGAACGTGAAGTCGCCTGACCGATGGCGATCCATCCACTTGCCGGGAAGCCCGCGCCCCGGGACCTGCTGATTGACGTCGCCGCCCTCGAACGCGAGTATTACGCTCGTGTTCCCGACATCGAGGACCGTAACCAGTTGGTCAGCTTCGGCACCAGCGGACACCGCGGGACGCCCTCGAACGGATCCTTCACCGAACGGCATATCCTCGCCATTACACAAGCCATTTGCGATTACCGGAGGCAGGGAAAAGCCTCCGGTCCGCTGTATATGGGCAAGGACACGCACGCCTTGTCCTCGGCGGCGCAGCGCACCGCGCTCGAGGTTCTCGCGGCCAACGGGGTGGAAACCATCCTCCAGCGCGGCGATGAGGCCGCGCCCACTCCGGTCATTTCCCGCGCGATTCTCGTCTACAACCGCGGGCGTGACGCCGCCCTTGCCGACGGCATCGTCATCACCCCCTCGCACAACCCGCCCGCCGATGGCGGCTTCAAGTACAACCCTCCGGATGGCGGTCCCGCCGATACCGATGTAACCGGCTGGATTCAGAACCGGGCTAACGATCTGCTGCGCGCCGGCAGCCGGGACGTGCGCCGCCTGCCGTACGCTTCAGCAGTTTCGGCCTCCACGTCTCACGCCGAAGACCTGGTGGCTCCCTACGTCGAAGACCTCGGCAGCGTCATCGACATGGACGCGATCAAGGCCTCCGGG
Source organism: Bryobacterales bacterium (assembly GCA_020847975.1). Lineage (GTDB taxonomy): Bacteria > Acidobacteriota > Terriglobia > Bryobacterales > Bryobacteraceae > CADEFT01. Next base: position 7,998 of record JADLBD010000099.1, read on the forward strand.
CTGCGCATCGGCATCGATCCGCTCGGCGGCTCGGCGGCCCATTACTGGAAGCCCGTTGCCGCGCGCTTCGGCCTCAACATCACCGTCGTGAATCCGGTGATCGATCCTACCTTCGGCTTCATGACCGTGGATCACGACGGAAAGATCCGCATGGATTGCTCGAGCCCCTATGCCATGGCCGGGCTGGTAGGTTTGAAGGACCGGTTCGACATCGCCTGGGGCAACGACCCCGACGCCGACCGGCATGGGATTGTGACCCGCTCCTCCGGGCTGCTCAATCCGAACTATTATCTGGCTGTTGCCATCCGCTATCTGCTTGCGAACCGGCCCCAGTGGCCGGAATCGGCCGTCGTCGGTAAGACCCTCGTCAGCAGCAGCCTCATCGACCGCGTCGTAAAAGACCTGGGACGCAGGCTGTGGGAAGTGCCGGTAGGCTTCAAATGGTTCACACCCGGACTCTTTGACGGCTCCTGCTGCTTTGGCGGCGAAGAGAGCGCCGGAGCCAGCTTCCTGCGCCGCAATGGATCCGTGTGGTCCACCGATAAGGACGGCCTCATTCTCGGCCTGCTCGCCGCGGAGATCACTGCGCGGACCGGCCGCGATCCTGGCGAGCATTACCAGCAGATCAGCGCGCGCCTCGGCGTCTCCTACTACACGCGCATCGACGCCGAAGCTACTCCGGAACAGAAGGATCGCTTGAAAAAGCTGTCGCCGGCCGCGGTCACGGCAACCGAACTCGCCGGCGAGCCCATCACGGCAAGGCTCACCACCGCTCCGGGCAACGGAGCCTCCATCGGCGGACTGAAAGTCACCACGGAAAACGGGTGGTTCGCGGCGCGGCCCTCAGGCACGGAGAACATCTACAAGCTCTATGCCGAAAGCCTGAAGAGCAGCGCCCACCTCGACGCCATCGTCGCCGAGGCGCGGCAGATCGTCAGCCGCGCGCTATGAGGCCGGGTTCGGCACATCCGTCGCGCCGGCCCAAAAGAAAAATCCTTCCGAATCGCGATACCAGAAAGAGTTATCTTTCACCCGCGTACCCGCGTCCGTGAATCCCGTCACCACCACTTCGGCGCCCGATGGGATGACGCGCACGATGCGCGCCGCTACGTCGGCCTGCTCCCGCAGATTGACATTGCTCGTCGTGTGCACTTTGACAATAGCCGGAACAGGCAGATCTACGTCCGTGGCCTTCGCCCGCGCGATAAGGTCGTCGAGGCTGACCTTGAATCCGGGACAGGTCTTCGACGCGCGGATCTCGCGGTGGGCAATGACATGCCTACGGTCGAGCGGAATGTGCCGGCGGCCGGCAATTTCCGCAATCAGCGCTCCGCTGGCGGCCAGTTTCGCCTCCTCCCATTCGTCATCGGCTTTTCCTTCATGTTCGATGCCGATGGTGTAGAAGTTCGGATTCACCCCCGGCTTCAGCAGCGCCCAGGAAGGATTTACGGCCAGTCCCGCGTGGAAGGCAGTGTCCGTCTCGGCCACATATTGATGCACTTCGCCCTTGCGGCCGACACCGTAATGCGCGGAGACCTTGGCCCGCGGATTCAGAAACCAGTTGTCGGTGCCGGCAAGGGTTCCATCCATGATGTGAATGACAATAGCCTCCGGCTGAAAGCCCGGAGGACGCCCCGCGCGGAAGTTCGTCTCCGCGCACCCGATCCATTTCTTCTCCATGGCGTGGTCCCTCAACCAACGGCGTTCAGATCACCCTTCTCTCCCAGGGCAACGGTGACTTGAGGTGGAGCAGGCCCCCCTCCCGCGGCCTGCTGCGTCGTCTGCCGCTCCAGCCGTTGCGAATCGTCCTTCTGCGCCAGCGCCGAGCGCATTTGCAGCAGGTTCTTCATCGCCCCGTACCAGAAAGGTCCCCCCAAACTAAGCAGCAGCGCCGAGACGAAGATCCCCGGCAGGTGCGCCCAATCCCAATGGCCCTTCCAGTCCTCGAAGCTCTTCGGGGACCAGACAATGCCGTTCTGACTCAGGAATTCGCTGTACTTCTTATCAAGTTGCGCGGGCTGGTTCTCGGAGGCGGTGATCTGCTTGGCCTGTTCCACCATCGAGCCCCGCAGTTCGTCATCGACCGAGAGGCGGTTCACCACGGCCACCGTGTCCAGTTGCAGGAACAGCGCCATCGCGGCGGCGCAGGCAAAGGTGACGCGATGGGCGTGATAGGTGAAGCGCTCGGAGACGCGGTCGATCGTCTGATCAAACCAGGCGTTGATCTTGGCGACGAATTCGCTGCCCGCCTCCTCGATGATCGCCATACTGTGGCGCACATGGTTCCCGAACTCAGGGTGGGATTTCTCGAGTTGGAGCCCCAGGTCACGGACACTCTTCAGCGTCTCGGAAGGATTGTCGATGCCGTTCTGCTTCAGCGCCTCGATCAACTTCTGGCGGACGCCGTCCTCGAGCTTCCTGGGACCGTCTTCCGTGGCCAGTTCCATCAACAACCCGGTGAGTTCCTCGCGTTGGATGACCGTGCCGAGCCGCCCGTTGGCGTCGTGAATGAGCGGATGCGTGAGCAGCGCCCTTGCGATCTGGTCCGCCACTTCCTTGCCGAAACCGGGATGGACCTGCTCGAGCAGTCCGGAGACGCCCTTCAATAGAGCCTTGCCGCGGCTGTTGAGAGCGCTGGTGACGGCTTGCGTAAGCACGGTCACCCCCATACTCACCACAAGCATCACCACGGAGAGGCCGATGAGCACATCGATTGTTTGAAACATGGGAGCTCGGACAGTTTTCCTGAAAGAATTCTGCTTGTCAAGGGGAGAATTTTGGCCTTTCCCTTGCCTTAAGTTGCGTGGGAGGTTTGTTTGACCCGCATAATTCATTCCCCATCACCCCGGGCAGTTTCGCTGCAATACACGGCAACGAAAGCGCATCACGACAGAAACAGGACTCCGGCCTTCGAGAGCACACTGAACAAGGTGCTTCCGCAACCGGCAATATCCCGTCAGCAAAGTGACGATTCCGTAACGCCCACAGTAGTGCAGTCCCCGTTCAACCCGCTCGGCCTGCCGGTGTGCGCCACGCCCGCGCCCACGGCAGCCGAAGTGGCCGCAAATCCGGCGAAATTCGCAGGCACTTCCTTTGATCCCGCGCGGTACATCGACTGGCAATTTTCCAGGAAAGAGGAAAGCGCCGGAGGCCCCCAACCGTCTCCCCTCGCGCCGCCGCAAACCCCCGTGGGGCCGCCCGCTGGTTCCGTGCCAACGAATGATCCGAACGTGTTCCTCACGGCGTCGGGCGCCACCTGGAACCGTCCGGGAACGGCGCCTGTCTTCCCGGATTCATCCAGCTATGACCAGTGGCGCCTGAAGACCTTCGGCCTTCAAGGCAGCGTGTAGGCGATGACGTAATCGGCCAGCTTCACGGGCAGCTTCGCGTGTCCGCCCACGGCGATCACGACATATTGTTTGCCGCCCGGCTTCGCCCGGTACGTCATCGGCGCCGCCTGGGCGCTGGTGGGGATTCTCGCCTTCCACAGTTCGGCCCCGGTTGCCGTATCGAACGCGCGGAAGTAGTAATCGAGCGCGGCCCCGATGAAGGTGACTCCCCCCGCTGTCGTCATGGCGCCTGCTACAAACGGCGTTCCCCAGTGAAACCATAACGGCAGCGGCGTCAGATCGCGCGGCGTGCCAAGCGGCACGCTCCACTTCACCTTGCCGGTGGCGAGTTCCACCCCGTGCAACATGCCCCACGGCGGCGGGTTGCACGGCAATCCCCAGGGTGACATGAGCGGGAAGCGGATCATGATGTACGGAGTGCCGTTCATAGGAGCGAACTCGACATCGGGATACTGCTTTCGCGCCAAGTCCCGCTCCTCGCGTTTGTAGAGTTTGACGAAGAACGGCATCCGCGTGTCCCCCACTACGGCAATGCCGCGCTCCGCATCAAAGGTCAGGCTGCCCCAATTCGTGCCGCCTACGTTGCCGGGCGTCATGATGCTGCCGCGCAGGCTGGGTGGCGTGAAGATGCCGTCGTTCCGTGCTCCGGCGATGAGTTCACGGCAGCGCCGTTTGTCCCAGAACGTCAGTCCCCAGGCTTCTTCCGGCTTCAGTGAGTAGCGGGAGAGGGGCGGCGGCAGAGTGGGGAACGGCTGCGTGGGCGATGTGCGCTCGCCCGGTACGTCACTTTGCGGAACGGGACGCTCTTCCACGGGGAACACCGGCTTGCCGGTTTCCCGGTCAAGGACGAAGATGTGTCCCATCTTCGTCGCCTGCGCCACCACGTCGCGCCCATTGAGGGTCAGCAGAACGGGCTGCGCCGGCACATCGAAATCCCACAGATCGTGATGCACCACCTGAAAGCTCCACACCACTTTGCCCGTCGAGCCATTCAATGCGACAACGGAGTTCGCATAGCGGTTATCGCCCAGCCGCTCGCCGCCGTAGAAATCCGGGCTGGCGCTTCCCGTGGGGACAAACACCAGGTCGCGGGCGCCGTCCACGGAGAAGATGGACCATGCATTGCCGGCGCCGGTCTTGAGCGCGCTGCCCTTCTCCCAGGTGGCGTAGGCGGGATCGTCCTTCTGCTTCGGAACGGGATTCCAGGCCCACCGCAGCGCGCCCGTGCGGGCATCGAATCCGCGCACCACGCCGCTCGGCATGTCCGTGCGGTTGTTGTCATTGATGGCCGAGCCGACCACCACCACATCCCGCACTACGGCAGGGGGTGAGGTGAAGTGATACTCGCCGCGGCGCTTTTCAATAATCCCCTCGGCCAGATTCACTTCCCCGTTCCCGCCGAAGGAAGCCACGGGCTTGCCGTCCGCCGCCCATACGGACACAAGCCTGCCGTCCTGCGTAGCAACGTAAAGCCGCAGTTTGTGGTCCTGCGGGTCGCGCCAGGCGGCGATGCCGCGGCAGGTGAAGCCATCGCCGAAATCGCCCTTGCGGTTCAGCTTCGGGTCGAACTTCCAGCGCTCGACGCCGGTTTCCGGATCGAGCGCGATGATGCGGTTCAGCGGGGTAACCAGGAACAGCGTCCCGTCGATCATCAGCGGCGTCGCCTGAAACGAACTGCGGACGCCGGACATCTTGTCGTCCACCACGTCACCGGTGCGATATGTCCACGCCACCTTGAGATTGCCCACGTTCTGAGGCGTGATATCCGCCAGGGGAGAATGCCGCATGCCGCCGGCGTCGTGCCCGTAGACTGGCCATTCCTCCACTTGCGCGCCGCCGCCTGCCGCGGAAAGCGCCAACCCGAACACGAGGATGCGAAAATGGTCCATATCCGGATGATGCCTGCCAAGTGCTTCCGAAACAAGGTAGTAGCAGGTAGTTTTTACCGTTAAACCGCATGAGTTCAGGCGACGTCGAAGCGCAGGTGGCGAGGATGCTGGCAAGCGAGAAGTTCTCGCGCGGCCGGCTCGGGGCTTTCCTCCAATACGTGGTGGAAGAGACGCTCGCCGGACGCAAGGAGCAGCTCAAGGAATCGGTCATCGGTGTACAGGTGTTCCAGCGCGAAGCCGACTATGACCCGCGGCTCGATCCGATTGTGCGGGTGGAAGCGCGCCGCCTGCGGCAGCGGCTCGAGCAGTATTACGGCAGCGAAGGCGCATCGGATCCGGTGGTCATTGAACTGCCGAAGGGGGGATATTCGCCCGAATTTCGATCGAGGCAGCCTGAAGCGCGGAAGCGGACACAGTTCTGGACGCCCCTGCGAATCGCCCTGGCGGCGGTGCTGGCCGGCGCGCTGGCCGTATCCGGATTCCTGACAATACACGGCAGGCAAGCCGGGCGCGAGCCACCCGCTATGCTCTTCGTGGCGCCCTTCACCAACCTCAGCCAGGAAAAGGACAGCGAGTACTTAAGCGAGGGTCTGACCGAGGAGTTGATCGACGTGCTGGCGCACGTCCGGGGTCTGCAAGTGATCACCCGCGGCCAGGCTTTCCGGATGCGGAATGTCGAGTCGCGGGAGGCTGCTAAAAGCCTGCATGCGGCGTGGATTGTGGAGGGCAGTCTGCGCCAGTCCGGCGGGCAGTTGCGGATTGCGGCGCGGCTGCTCGAAGCCGGCTCGGGCAAGGCGGTATGGGCGCACACCTATGAACGGCAGGCGGCGGATGTCTTTCGGATGCAGGAGGAGATTGCACAGGCGATCGCCAATGCCCTTCGTCTGGAACTGAAGGTGGACCGGGGGCATCCCCTGAGCGCGCGCTATTCGGAGAACGTGGAGGCTTTCAACTATTACCTGAAGGGCCGGTATCATTGGGGCCGACTGAACATGGCGGATGCGCGCCTGGCCATCCGGGATCTCGAGCAGGCGATTGCCGTCGATTCCAACTACGCGCCGGCGTATTCGCAACTGGCGATGATCTACGCCCTGCTCGGCTTCTATCAGGAGATGCCGCCGCGCGAGGCTTGGGAAAAGGCGGAGGCTATGTCGCGGCGGGCCTTGGCGATCGACCCCGCTTTGGCGGAGGCGCACGCCGCCCTCGGCATGGCCGAGGTGTACTCGGCCTGGAAGTGGAAGGAGGCGGAGACGGAGTTCCGCCGCGCGCTCGAACTCAACCCGGCCTCGGCCATTGTGCGCAGCACGTACGTATTGCTGTGGCTGGTGCCGCAGGCGCGGCTGAACGAGGCGAAAGAGCAAGCGGAGCGGGCCCTGGTGCTCGATCCGTTGGAGCCGGTGGCGAGCTACATCCTGCCGTACATCACATTGGCGCAGGGCAATCCTGCCGCGGCGGTGGGCCAGTACCGGAAGTTCCTCGAACTCCTGCCGCAATTCCCCAACGGCTGGTGGGACATGGGAATGGCGTACGCCGTGGCGGGCGACAGGGAACGGGCCCGGGCGGCATTCGAGAAAGCAGGCGAGATCCGGGAGGGTTCGCAGTATCGTTGCGGAGCGATCGAGTATGCCCTTCTTGGCGAGGCGGACCGCGCGCGGGAGCGCGCCCGCGGCTACGAAAAACGGCCGCCGCGCCCGATGGAAATGGCGCGCATTTACGCCGTGATTGGCGATGCCGATGATGCGTTCCGGTGGCTCGAGAGATCGTTTGCCGAGCGGGATGGAGAGTTGCTGTATCTGAAGACGGACCCCCGGCTGCGCAATCTGCGGAGCGACAGGCGGTACGGGGACTTGATGCGGCGGATGGGTCTGTGAACTACCCCAGTTTCCGGATGACCGTGCGCACGGCGCCCTGGATCACGAGGTCGGAGCGGGGGTGGAGTTCCGGGTAGGCGGCGTTTTCAGCCTTTAGAAACCACTGGCCCTTGACGCGCACCAGGCGCTTGAGCGTGCTTTCGCCGTCGATGAGGGCAACGACGATCTGGTTGACGCGCGGGTCCGGCGTGGGTTCCACCACCACCATGTCGCCCTCGAAAATCCCGGCGTCCTTCATGGAATCGCCCCGCACCTTGAGGACGAAGCAGCCTTCCTTCGGGCGGAAGCCGAGGGTGGTTTCATCCAGGCTGACATACGTATCGGCGCGCGAGGCTTCGGCGGATTGGGGGTAGCCGGCGGCGATCTGGCCGTGGACAGGGAGATCGGCGATGGGACCGCGCTCGGCGGCGTGCGGACCGGTGATGTCGATCTGGCGCGAGCCGCGTTCGCCGCGGCGGATGTAGCCTTTGGCCTCGAGCGCGGCGAGGTGGCAGGCGACGCCGTTCGGGCTGCGGATATCGAAGGAGCGCTGGATTTCCGGGATGGAGGGCGAGCAGCCGTGCCGGCGGCGGAAATCCAGGATAAAGTCGAAGATGGCCTGTTGGCGTTCCGTCAGCATGCTACTATAAGTTTTTACACCCAATGGACCGGCTTGTCAATGCTCCCGTTGTTTGAAGATCCGCCTCCCGATCTCGCCTCCCTGCTTGCGCCGCGCCTGCGCCAACTCGCCGGCGAACATATCTACTTCGGAACCAGTTCCTGGAAATACGAAGGCTGGATGGGCCAGATCTACACGCGGGAACGCTATCTGACGCGCGGGAAGTTTTCGCAGAAAAAATTCGAGGCCGAATGCCTGGAAGAATATTCGAAGACATTCCCCGTGGTCTGCGGGGATTTTTCCTTCTACCAGTTTCCTTCGGAAGCCTACTGGCAGCGGCTGTTCGCCTCGGCTCCACGGTTGCTCTTCGCATTCAAGGTTCCCGAAGACATCACCGTGAAACGCTTCCCCACCCATGCGCGCTACGGTCCGCGCGCGGGCCTACACAATGAGACGTTCCTCCATGCCGGGGTGTTACAGGACGCCTTTCTGCGCCCTCTCGAACCTTACCGGGACAGAATCGGAGCGCTGATCTTCGAATTCGGCACGTTTTCGCGGCCGGCTTTCGAGGGAGAGGCTTCTTTCCTCGATCAATTGGACGCATTTCTGGGGGCGCTCCCGAAGGGATTCCGCTATTCGGTGGAGGTGCGCAATCCGGAGTTCCTGGGGCCGGAGTATTTCGGCTGCCTGCGCACGCATGGAGTGGCGCATGTGTTCAACTCCTGGACGCGGATGCCGGAGTTGGGGAGCCAGATGGCGCTCACGGAAGCCTATACGGCGGATTTCCAGGTGGTGCGGGCTCTGCTGCGCCCGGGGCGCGTCTACGAGGAAGCGGTGGCGAAGTTCTCGCCGTATCTGCACGTGCAGGAACCGCTTCCGGCGGTACGGCAGGCGGTGCGGCGCTTTGTGGATCGCGCACGGCGCCAGAAGCAACTCGCCTTTCTCTTCGTCAACAACCGGTTGGAGGGGAATGCTCCGGAGAGCATTGCCGCCATGATTGAGGATTGAAGCGCTAGAATGGTTGGTTCATGTCCAACCGGCTGAATCTCATGGTGGCTACCGCCACGCTCCTTATTAGTCTGTCCGCCTGCAAGTCCGCCGTTCCCCCGGATGTGGCGGCGAAAGTGAATGACCGGTCGATCACATACGCCGATCTCGATAAGCAATACCGCTACCAGTTCGGGAGCATGAATGAGAAGCCGAGCGAAGATCAGCTTACTTACCAGAAGCTGGAACTGCTGCGCACGATGGTGGACAACGAGATCATGCTCCAGCGGGCCGAGAAGCTGAACCTGATGGCGACCGACGCCGACGTCGAGGCGAAGTTCAATGAACTGAAGACTCCCTACACGCAGGAAGAGTTTCAAAAGCAGCTTCAGGCGCGCAACATGACGGTGGAGGAGTTGAAAACGCAACTGCGCCGCGACTTGAGCATCTCGAAGCTGTTCAATAAGGACATCACCTCGAAGATCAGCATCACGGATAAAGAGGTGGGCGACTTCTACAACGAGAACAAGGCGAGCTTCCACCTGGCCGAGCCGCACGTGCACCTGGCGCAGATCCTGGTGACGCCGCGGCCCGATCCGAACGTGAAAAACCTCAAGGGCGACAAAGCCACCACCGACGAGCAGGCGCGGAAGAAGGTGCTGCTGCTCGAAGCTCGGGCTCGCGGCGGAGAGGACTTCGCCATGCTGGCGCAGAACTTCTCGGAGGACCCGAACACGGCGTCGAATGGCGGGGACCTGGGCTTCATTGGCGAGTCATCGCTCGACAAGGCGAATCCGGAACTGCGCAAGATGGTGATGAGCCTGCAACCGGGGCAGGTCTCGCCGCCCATCAAGACGGAAGAGGGCTACCGGATCCTGAAGGTGATCTCGAAGGAGCCGGCAGGGCAGCGCGAACTGACCGATCCGCGCGTGCAGCAGAGTATTCGTGACCAGCTCATCAACCGCAAGGATCAACTGCTGCGCGCGGTCTACTACGAAGTGGCGCGCAACGAGGCGAAGGTGACCAACTACTACGCCCAGAAGGTGTACGACAACTGGGGAAAGAAGTAGGAGCGCATGCTCGGCCGGCGGCGGTTTCTGGCGCTCGCGGGCGCACTGGCGGCGCGGGCCGCGGCTTTGCCGAGGATCCGGCGCTTCCTCACCCACAAGCACACGTTCCGGTCGCGGGACTATTTGTTTCTGGAAATCGAGACGGACGGCGGACTCACCGGATTGGGCGAAGGCTCGCTTCCCTACCGCGTGGAGATTGTCGAACAGGCGATCCTGTGGCTGGAGCCGCACCTCGCCGGACGCGCGGTGAGCGGCATCGAGGACCACTGGAACCGCATCTTTCATGATCTGTCGCGGTGGCGCGACGGTTCGGTGCTGATGACGGCGCTCTCGGCGGTGGACATCGCGCTGTGGGACATCGAAGGGAAGCGGCTGGGAGAACCGCTATGGCGATTGCTGGGCGGCAGCGAGCCAAAGCGGCTGCGGGCGTACTACAGCCATTGGGACCACGGACTGACCAGCCGCACGGAAGCAGGATGGGCGGAGTGGACGGCGAAATCGAAAGAGCGCGGCTGGGGCGCGGTGAAATGGGTGGTGCCGCGCGCAGCCGGGGAGCGGGAGCGCATCCGCAATACGGTGGCGGATCTGGCGGCCGTTCGCAAGGCCGCGGGACCGGACTTCGAAATCGCGCTCGAAATGTTTGAAACATTTTCGGTGCGTTCGGCAATCGAGTTCGCCCGCGCCGTGGCGCCGTATAGCCCGTGGTTCATCGAAGAGCCGGTGCAGCGCGAGAATCCGCGGACGCTCGGCGAGGTGGCGGCGCACAGCCCGGTGGCCGTGGCGGCGGGCGAAGGGCTGCTGAACCGTTACGATTTCAAGGCGCTGCTCGACGCGCGCGGGGCGCGGATTCTGCAACCGGAGGTGATCCACTGCGGAGGCATCACGGAACTGCGCAAGATTGCGGCGCTGTGCGAGACCTACGGCGGCGAGATGGCGCCGCACATGTGGTACGGCCCGGTGGCTCACGTGGCGTCGCTATCGGCGATGGTCCCTTGCCGGAACTTTCTCGCGCAGGAATGGGACGGCGGCAGCGAGGACGTGTTTGCGGAGATCACCAGGGGCACGATGCCGCGGCAATCCGGCGGCGGCGTGCAGCCCACCTCGAAGCCCGGGTTGGGGCTCGAGATGGATTGGAAGCTGCTGGAGGCGAAATATCCGTACGGGGGGCGGCGGGTAACTCCGCCGATCACGCCGCGGCGTTAGAACTGCACGCGCATCGAGAGTTGGATAAAGCGCGGCAGGTTCGATTGCGTCACCGCGCCGGCGAGGCGGCCGAACACGCCGTTGTTCACGTCGGTGATGGGGCCGTTGAAGAACTGGACCGTGTTGGTGGCGTTCAGGAAGTCCGCGCGGAACTGCCACAGCACTTTTTCGGTGATGTGGGTGTTCTTGAGAATGGAGGCGTCCAGATTCCTGATGCCGGGCCGGCGAACCCAGGTGATGCGGTTCGACCAGGTCTGCAACTGGAAGGGCTGGCGCACGGTCCAGACGGGAGTCTCGCCCTGAAGGCAACCGCGGGTGGCGCCGTTGCTGAGCAGGGTGCAGGTGTTGAACCAGCGGTCGCGATTGGGATTGTCGAGCTTGGGGCTGACGCCGGTAGGCACGGTGTTGGCTCCCAGTTCGAGGGGCCAGCCTTGCTGGATACGGGCGATGCCGCTGATCTGCCAGCCGCTGATGAGCTGCTTGAGGCCGCGAGGCGCGTTGGAGGCAAACTTCTTGCCCTGCCCGAACGGCAGTTCATAGACTCCGTTGAGTTGGAGGTTGTTGGGAATGTCCCACTGCGCGGGCAGACGCATGAGTTGCGTATCCTGCGCGTTGGCGAAGGTGCGGTGTTCGAAGGTGCGCGAATAGGTATAAGAGACGCTGACGTTGAGACCGGAGGAGAGACGCTTGTAGAGAAGCGCCTGCAAGCTGTCGTAACGGGAATCGCCGATCGAGTTGAACAGTTGGGTGAGGCCGGTGAACTGAATGAAGGGGCGCAGCAGTTGCTGTTGCTGGACAGTGGCTCCATTGAGGCCGGTCCCGGGAATGAGTCCCGCCAGGGGATTTGCGACGTTTTTGGTAAGTTCGCCGGCTCCAAGAGCGAGGGCCGAGAGCGGAATTTCGTTGATCGACTGGTTCACCTGCAAACGCTCGATGCGGCTGCCGACATAGCCCACCGAAAGCATCATCTGCCAAGGCAACTCCCTCTGCACCTCGAGCGAAAACTGGTGAGTCATGGGGATGTTGCGGTCGGGGTTATTAAAGTTGAATCCCTGGCCGAGGAACGTCGCCAGGCCGAGTGAGTTCCCGACGGGGCGCAGGATGCCGGCGGGGAACGGATTGGTGAGTGTGTTCTCGGGAATGCCGGTGCGGATGGAGGTGACCATATCCGTGCGCTGGCTGAAGCCGGGGGCGCTGCCGGGATCATCGAAGGTTTGGCCGTAGATGAGCCCGTAGCCGCCGCGGATTACCGTCTTGTCACGCAGGGAGTAGGCGAAGCCGAGGCGGGGTCCGAAGTTGTCCCAACTACGGTCGTAGATCCCGCGATCCGACCCGCCCGTGCCGGCAAACAGCAGGCCACCTTTCAGATTGACGCCTGGCGCTTTCAAGGGGCTGGGAGAGGTCCGGTCAAAACCGCGGCCGAGGGCGTTGAAGCGGTCGGTCATGGGCCCGAGGTAATCCCAGCGTAAGCCGAGATTGACCTTGAGACGGGAGGTGACGCGAATGTCGTCCTGGACGAACCAGGAGAAGAGGCGCTGCTGAAGCGCGGGGAACGAGTTAACGTCGATGTAGCTGCCGGCGGTGGCCGTTCCAAGCAGGAAGGAAGCGATGGCGTTGCCCGAGGAGGCGTCCTTGCTGATCGGGTTGGCGCCGGTGAAGTCGATGTCGAAATTGAAGTTGCCCGCGGAGAAGCCAGGAACGCGGCGGTAGGCGCGCTGAAGACGGAACTCCCCGCCTGTCTTCAGGCTGTGTTTGCCCATGATGTGCATGTAAGTGCCCTGGAAGCTGTTCGTCTGGGCAATAGGGTCATTGTTGACCGGACTCGAGCCAGCGCCTTGATAGTTGGCCCAGTTGAACTTGGGGAAGAAGCGGGCAGCCTGTCCGATGAACTGGGAGGAGAAGCCGAGGCTGGCGAGGTCGAAATCGGCTCCAATGGAGCTGCCGCTCTGTCCGAGGAAGCGAGCGAGCCCGAGGCGAAAGTCGAGGACTGAATTTGCGCTGAGGGTCTTCGTTAACTGGATGGTGGCGGAGTGGTTCTCGCGTTTGAAGGGCGAGTTGGAACTGGTATCGGCCACGTTGAAGGCGGAGTTGGTGGAGTACTTGAAGTCGCGCTCTTCGGCGAGGGCGTTGCGCGAGTAGCGGACGAACATGCGGGTGGAATCGGAGATGTTGTAGTCGACGCGTCCGGTGTATTGGGGGAAGAAGTCGGTGAACTTGCGGGTGGCGCCGGTGGAGGCGAGATTGCCCAATCCGGTGATCGCATTGCCGGGCACGTTGCCAAGCGGAATCAGGTTGAGGACGTTCTTGGCAATGGGGTTGATGCGGTTGGCGGGGATCTGATTGCCGGGGAACGGATCGCGGACGAGTTTGCCGGTGCTGTCGGCATGGGTGCTGAACGGATCGAAGATGCCGGCGACGAGCAGTTGCCCGCTCGCATTGCGCGAGTAGTAAGTCTGCGAGAAGTCGCCGGACTTTTGAAGGGAAGAGGGAACGGAGACGAGGAAGGGATCGGGGATCACCTGGTCGATCTTTTCGTAGCTGAAAGCGCCGAAGATCTTGTTCTTCCTGATGGGACCGTTGATGTCGCCGCCGTAGGTGTTGATGTGCGAGGAGGAGCGGCCGATGCCGTTGCGGTTGGAATCGAACGTGTTGGCATTGAGGTGGGTGTTTTGGAGAAACTCGAAGACCGCGCCGTGAAACTCGTTGCCGCCGGACTTGGTGATGACGTTGACGACGCCGCCGGTGGTCCATCCATTCTGGGCATCGTACATGGTGGTCTGCACCTTGACTTCGCCGGTGGCTTCCACTTGCGGCACATAGGCGACCTGTCCGGCGCGGGCAAGATTGGACACGCCGTCAATCAGCACTTCATTGCCGGAAGGCTGGCCGCCGCTGATGGCGAGCGCGGAGGATCCGGCGATGTCGAACGGGCGCAGGCGCTGGACGGCCGCGGTAAGGGTGACACCGGGGGCGGACCAGACGTTGGCGAAGACGTTGCGTCCCTGGAGGGGAGTATTGAGGATGCGGTTGTTTTCGATGGCGAGGCCGCGGTCGGCGGTTTCGGTCTCGAGGACACTGGTGTTCGCCTCGACGGTGACGCTCTGGCTGACTTCACCAAGCTGCAAGGAGAAGTCCAGGGAAGCCTTTTCGGCGAGTTGGAGGCGGATTCCCTCGCGCACGGCGCGCCGGAAGCCTTCCTTCTCGACCGTGACGGCATACTCGCCGGGAGTAAGGAAGGGGACCTGATAGGAGCCGTCGGTCTGAGAAACAGTGGATTGGACAGTGCCGGTGGTGGCGGATTTCACCTCGACCTTGGCGCCAGCGACGGCTCCGCCGGAGGCGTCGGTGATGCGCCCGGTGAGGGTGGCGCGGAATTCCTGGGCGACGGCAAGGGCGCACAGAAAGAGAGAGAGAGCAATAAAAGGAGACTTACGCATTATAGACCCGTTCTCACCAGACTATACGGTATCCGGAACGATTTGTAAAACCCCCGGGGAAAAATTTGGCGCCGGAAGTTACCGGGGGAAGCAGAAAAACAATGGGAAGGCTTTCCTGTCAAAGACTTACATGGATGCGGATGGGCTTGCCGGCGGGCCCTGGCGGGCAGGCGGGGCGGTCAATCCCGCTGAACGTCAGCCGGGTGCGGTTCCTGATGTACGCTGGAAGAAGCCGAGGAAAGGCGGCGGCGGGATCTGGGAGTACTGAAGTCCATCTTGTCACTCATCCTTCTCGATCTGGTTTTTCTGGCGGGGGGCATCCGCGCGCAGCCGGTGAATCCACCGCCCGCCGCGCCGGAAGCCGAACGGAAGGAGGCGCCGCCCGAGGCGCTGCCGGAGGCTCCGCCGATTGTTCCGCCCAAGGAGTCCAACCCTGGAATTCTGCGGAACCTCGGGCAAACGATCTCCGGCGAAGGGATGCGGTTATTGAACCGGCTGCCGCCTCCGCCGACCAACGTGGTACGGGCAATCCTGGGGTTCGTCGGCCTGCTGGTGCTGGCGTACCTGGGCGGGCATCCGAGGGTGCAGCGGATCGAGCGCCGGTTGAACATCGCGCATCTGACGGCGGCGGGGATGCCGTTCGTGTTTCTAGGCTTTCTGGCGAGCCGGCCGTTCCTCTCGATTCTGACGCCCTCGGTGCTTGTGGAGATCGCGCCGCTGCTGCCGCTTGGCTTGGGGTGGATCGGATTTGTCATCGGAGCACGGTTCACAGGGCCGGCGCTGAACACCCCGGCCCCGGGTATCGGAGCCGCCGTCTTCGCTTCCACGACGATTCCGTTCGCGGTAATTTTCGGGCTTTCGACGGCGCTGTTGCTGGGTTTGGACTTGCTGCATGGGGTTACGGACAAGACCGGCGCCTTTCGGGATGCGATTCTGCTGGCCGCCGCCGGGACGATGACGGCGAGGAGCGCGCCGCACTTCTTTGCGCCCTTCTCTCCGGAAGGCGGCGTTTCGCTCCGCAGCCTGCGCATCATCGAGTTGGAGCAACTGGCGGGGATTTTCGCCATGATGGCGGTGAGCAGCTTTTTCCGTCCTCCGGGAGGGCAGGTCTCGTGGCAGCTTCCCGGAGTTGCCTGGCTGTTCATCGTGTTCGGGGTCGGGACGATCATGGGTCTGGTGATTTCGGCGATCCTGAACAGCCTGAAGCAGGAGTCGCAATTCACGGCGGCGCTATTGGGCGCAATCGCCTTTGCGGCGGGAATGGCGAGCTACCTACGTTTGTCACCGCTGGCGGTTTGCTGTTACAGCGGGGTGATCATGATGAATCTGGGGGCCGGGGGCCAGCGCCGCGCCTTCGAGGTTCTGGAGCGGATGGAGCGGCCCATTTATCTTCTGTTTCTAGTGCTCGCAGGCGCGTACTGGAAGCCTTGGGAGTGGCAGGGGTGGGCGCTGATGTGCCTGTTCGTAGCCGGCCGGTTCCTTTCGAAGTGGCTGGCCACGGCGATGATCGGGCGGTTCTTTCTTCCTTCACTCAACATTTCGGAGAGGTGGACGCTCGCTGGGGCGCCGATGGGGGCGCTATCGGTGGCAATTGTCATTTCGGCGCAGGATCTGTATGCCGGGCAGACCAGCGCGTGGATTGTGACGGCGGTGATAGGGGGGACACTGGTGATGGAAACGATTCTGCAAATCATGGCGAGGCGGGTGCTGCGCGGGGCTCCGGCGGCAGTGTCCGTGGATTAGGAACAACGGCATGCAGCTTCTCCTGTTGTTGACGCTCCTCTATCTGATGCACGCCGCCAGGACCTTCGCGCCCGTGCCTGGTCTCGGCACCACCGCGCCGGCGGTAACGCTGGCGGCGGGCTTCCTGCTGCTGTGCGCGCTGTTTGCGGGGAATCTCTTCAAGGAACTGCATCTGCCGCGTCTCACCGGATACCTGGCGCTGGGCGTCCTTGCCGGTCCGCAGTTGATGAATCTTGTGACGGAGCCGATGCTGGAGCGGCTGCGCGTGTTCAATGGAGTAGCGACGGCGCTGATTGCGCTCACCGCGGGCACGGAGATGGACTTCAAGGTATTGCGTCCCCTGTTTCGCGGAATCGCCTGGATCACACTGTGCGCCGTCGCCGGCACGGCCGTGCTGCTTACGGCCACGGCCTATCTTCTTCACGGACTGCTGCCGTTCACCAGCGGCTTGAACAGCATCCAGATGCTGGCCCTCGCCAGTGTCCTGGGAGTGACCCTGTCCTCGCAGTCACCCGCCGTGGTGGTGGCGCTGCGCAAGGAGTTGGATGCGGATGGACCGGTGAGCAGAACGGTGTTGGGGGTGGTGGTTGTTTCGGACCTGCTCATCATCGTGCTGTTTGCGTTAACCTCGTCGATTGCACGGCCGATGTTGGGGAGCGCGGGAGCGGAGGCGCTGACGGGAGGGAAACTGGCGTGGGAGATCTTCGGATCCGGCGCCGCGGGAGTGCTGATCGGCATTGTGGTGAGCGCGTTTCTGCGCGGTTTCGAGGCCGGCGGGGCGTTGTTCGTAGTCACTGTGGGTTTCCTGGTTGCCGAAGTGGGGCAGAGAGTGGATTTCGATCCGCTGCTGGTGGCGCTGGCGGCGGGGATCTTCATCCGGAACTGGACACGGCATGCGGACCGTCTGCATGCCGATATCGAAGCGGCTTCCCTGCCCGTGTACATGGCCTTCTTTGCGGTGGCGGGAGCAACTATCCATTTGCACGCCCTGGCAATCGTGGGGCTCCCTGCGGTGATCTTCCTGTTGATGCGGGCGGCCGGATTCCTGGGCGGAACGGCGGTGGCGACGCGAATCGCGGGTTCGGAGGCCAACGTACGGCGTTACGCCGGCTTCGGGCTGCTTCCGCAGGCGGGGTTAGCTCTGGCGCTGGCTTCGCTGTTTGACCGGAGTTTTCCCCACCTCGGGGCAGAGGCTTCGGCGCTGGTATTCGGGGTTGTGGGGCTGAATGAGATGATCTCGCCCATCCTCTACCGGTGGGCACTTGCGCGCAGCGGGGAGGTGGGGAAAGCGGCGGTGGAGTCCGCAGCGGAGTCCGTTGCACCGATCTCTCTAGCCGGGGGCGAGGCGTCAGCCGGCTAAAGCCTGTTGCAGGTCGGCGATGATATCCTCGAAGGCTTCAATGCCCACGGAGAGGCGGACGAGGTTGTCGCGGATACCCATGCGTTCGCGCTGTTTGGGGGAGATGTCGCGGTGAGAACTGATGACGGGGTAGAGCATCATGGTATGGACATCGCCGAGGGAAGTGGCGCGCACGACGAGCTTCAAGCGATCCATGAAGGCAAAGATGCCATCCTTGTCGAGGCCTTTGACTTCGAAGCTGATCATGGCTCCATAGGCGTTCTCGGGAAACAGTTTACGGATAACGGCGGCATCGGGATGGCTGGGATCGCCGGGGAAGTAGACCTTCTCGACGGAGGGTTGGGCGGAGAGCCATGCGGCGATGCGGCAGGCGTTGTGGCACTGGCGTTCGAAGCGGAGGGGGAAGGTCTTGATGCCGCGCATGGTGAGGTAGCTCTCGAAGGGGCCGAGGACGGGACCGGCGATGCGGCTGATGGCGCGGACGGGTTCGGCATGATGCTGGTCGGCGACAATGGCTCCGGCGAGAACGTCGCCGTGGCCGGCGAGATACTTGGTGAGGCTGTGCACCACGAGATTGGCGCCATGTTCGATGGGGCGGATCATGGCTGGGGTAGCGAAGGTATTGTCGACGATGAGCGCGGCGCCGGCGTTTTTGGCGAGTTCCGCGATGCGGGCGATGTCGCCGACGCGGAGGAGGGGGTTGGAGACGGTCTCCATGAGGACGGCGCCTGGTTTGTGGGCGGCGATGGCTTTTTCGACAGCGTCGAGGTCGCCGGTATCGACGAAGGTGGTCTCCACGCCGAGGGGCTCGAAGATGACAAGCAGCATACGGATGGTGGCTCCGTAGAGCGCATGCGAAGCAATCACGTGCTTGCGGCGGTCCATCAGCGCGGCCTGGAGAGCGAACTGAATGGCGACCATGCCGCTGGAGCAGGCGAGGGATGCTGCTCCGCCCTCGAGGGCAGAGAGCAGTTCCTCGAGGGCGCGATTGGTGGGGTTCTCGAAACGCGCGTAGGAGTCACCGGGCTGTTCCCGGCCGAAGATGCGGTCGAGGCGGATCGTCTCGTCGTAGATAAAGCTGGTGGCGGTGTAGATGGGTGTGGTGACGGGGATGGAATCGCCGGCTTTTTTGCGGTCGCCGGCATGAACAGCTTTGGTGTGGATCTTCATTTTCGTTTCCAGCGCGTTCCTTCTTTGGTGTCTTCGAGGACGACGCCCTGATCGAGTAATTCTTTACGGATTTCGTCCGCGCGATTGAAATTGCGAGATTTTTTAGCCTGGGCGCGTTCACTGATTTTGGCTTCGATCTGGTGATCGGTGAGGGCCGCGCCGGCCACGGTGGGCTCGAGGACATCGAAGATGGAGTCGAAGCGGGCGAGGAGGTCGAGCGCTGGGGCGAGATTTCCCGCAAGGAAGTCGCCGGCATCCATGGCGGTATTGGTTTCGCGGATGTACTCGAAGATGGCTCCGAGGGCTTCGGCGGTGTTGAGGTCGTCGTCCAAGGCGGCTTCGAATTGGGCGAGGACGGCGGCGGTACGCTGCTCGAGGGCGGGGTTTAGGCCCTCAGGGAATTTGGAGGTCTTGAGTCGGAGCCGGTAGTTGCGAAGCCGTTCAATGGCGGTAGCAGCCGAACGCAAACCTTCGAAAGTGAAGTTCAACTGCTTGCGGTAGGGAACGGATTCGAGGAGGTAGCGGACGGTCTCCGGGGCATAGCCTTTGTCGAGCAGATCACGCAGGGTGTAGAAGTTGCCGAGCGACTTGGACATGGTCTGGCCTTCGACCATGAGGTGTTCGGTGTGGAGCCAGAAGCGGGAAAAGAGCTTTCCGGTGGAGGCTTCCGACTGGGCAACCTCGTTTTCGTGGTGAGGGAAGATGAGATCGACGCCGCCGCAATGGATGTCGAGCGTTTCGCCGAGATACTTCATCGCCATAGCGGAGCATTCGATGTGCCAGCCGGGGCGTCCGGCACCGAGGGGAGTATCCCAAAAATGCTCGCCGTCCTTGCGCGCTTTCCAGAGAACGAAATCGCGGGCGTCGTCTTTGTCATACTTGTCGGTGTCGACGCGCGCGCCGGCCTTCTGGCCCTCGAAGTGGATATGGGAGAGCTTGCCGTATTCGGGGAACTTCGCGATGCGGAAGTAGACGGAGCCTTCGCTCAAGTAGGTGCAGCCGTTGGCCTGGAGCTTTTGGATGACATCCACCATTTCAGAGATATGGTCAGTGGCTTTGCAGACGATCTCGGGCTTTTGCAGGCGCACCTTGGCGGTGTCTTCAAAAAAAGCGGCGGTGTACTTGGCGGTGTAGTCGTAGATGGATTCGCCGGCGGCGACGGACTGCTGGATGATGCGGTCGTCGACATCGGTGATGTTCATGACGTGCTTCAACCGGTAGCCGCGATATTGGAGCCAGCGGCGGAGGATGTCCTGGGAGGTAAAGCTGCGGAGATTGCCGATGTGGACGTAATTCCACGTGGTGGGACCGCAGGTATACATGCGGACGAGGTTGTCCTCGAGGGGGGAGAAGTCTTCCACCTTTTGGGTAAGGGTATTGTAGAAACGCAACGGCATGCGGTTTTTCTATGGTAGCAGGGGTGGTTGCGGCAGCCCAAGATTGCAGGCGGCGTCTTCAAGAGATGGTTGTGGCATGAGGAGTTTGGCAAACGAGCCAGGCGGCGCTGGTTTGGTGGGGTTTTTGAGGAATTTGACTACTTTTTGAACTGGTTGAGCATGTCCCCGATGGTGGCGGAAAAGCCTTTCGCCTCTTCTTTGGCTTGCTTGATGGCGGTGGTGAGTTCATTGCGGAGGTTGGCTTGGGTTCGGGCGGAAAAGCGTTCCGCGTTGGCTAATGGAGGGGTGTCCGGTGGGAGGAGGTGGGAGAACTGCTCCTGGTAAAGACGGTTGTTCTGGAAGGCCTTGAGTTGGTTGAGGGCGCGGGTGTAGGCACGTTCGGCGGCGG
>JADLBD010000100.1 GCA_020847975.1 Bryobacterales bacterium
CTGCCACTACAATAGGGAAAGGCAATTTCCATCTGGAGTGATTGATGCAAATGAAATGGGTTCGACGGGTCCTGTGTACCTTTGTGCCGCTCTGCCTGAGCGCCCAGGATCTGAAGGAGTTCGAGAAGAAGGTCACCGAGTTCACCCTCGGCAACGGCCTGCACTTCATTATCCTGCGGCGCCCCGAGGCGCCCGTGGCCTCGATGGTGGCCTACGTGAACGTCGGTTCAGCCAACGATCCGGCGGGAAAAACGGGCCTTGCGCACATGCTGGAGCATATGGCCTTCAAAGGCACGGAGACGCTCGGCACCACCAACTGGCCGGAGGAGAAGAAATGGCTCGCGGACATCGAAGCCATTTATGACAAGCTGGACGCGGAGAAAAACAAAGGTCCGCGCGGCTCCGAGGAAACCATCAAAAAGCTGGAAGCAGAGGTGAAGGCCGCCATTGAAAAGGCCAACAGCTATGTCGATAAGGAAGCCTACTCGAAGGTCATCCAGCAGAACGGCGGCGTGGGCATGAACGCAGGCACGAGTACGGAATCCACCGTCTACTTCTACAGCCTCCCCTCGAACCGCGTCGAACTCTGGTTCCTGCTCACCTCCCAGGTGTTCCGCGAACCCATCATGCGCGAATTCTACAAGGAGCGCGACGTCGTGCGCGAAGAGCGCCGCATGCGCGTCGAATCGAACCCCCAGGGCAAGATGGTGGATGCGCTCATGACCACATCCTACCTGGCTCACCCCCAGCGGCAGATTGTCGGTTGGGCCAGCGACATCGAAAACCTCCGCGCCAAGGATTCCGCCGCTTTCTTCCGCCAATATTACGTGCCTTCGAATATGGTGATGGTCATCGCCGGCGCTGTCGACCCCGTGGAAATGAAGCGCCTTGCCGACCAGTATTTCTCCCCCATGCGCACCGGACCGGCGCCGCCGCGCGTGATCACCCAGGAGCCCAGGCAGGAAGGCGAACGGCGCAGCTTCATCGAAACTCCGAGCCAGCCCATGCTGTTGATGGGATACAAGCGGCCTCCGGGGACGGATCCGGATGACGCGCCTCTCACCGTCCTCGCCCGCGCTCTCGCCTCCGGGCGCACCGGCATCCTTTATAAGGAACTGGTCGAGCAGAAACGCATTGCGCTCGCCGCCGCCGCTTCGGAGAACTTCTCCGGCAACAAGTATCCCGGCCTGTTTTTCATGTACTCTCTTCCCGCGGTAGGAAAGACCAACGACGAGAACGAGAAGGCGATGCTCGAAATCGCCGAGCGCATGAAGAAGGAAATGCTGGACGATACGGTGCTGAAGCGCGTGAAGACCAAAGTCCGCGCGGACCTCATTCGTGGTCTCGACAGCAACATGGGCATGGCGCAGCAACTCGCCTCGGCCTACATTCTATTCGGTGACTGGCGTAAGCTGTTCACGCAAATTGAAGAGGTGAACAAGGTGACCGCGGAAGACGTTCAGCGCGTCGCCAAAACCTATCTCATTGACTCCGCACGTACCGTCGTTTCCTCGAAAGCCCCAGAAAAAGGAGCTGCGAAATGAGATCCGCCCTCGTCCTTACCCTCGCGCTCGCCGTCAGCGCTCCTCTCGCCCCCGCGCAGCGTAAGAGCGCGCCCGCCGCGGCGGCAAGGTCCTATAAGGACCTGAAATTCAAACCGCTGCGGGAACTCCGGCTGCCCGAGATTTCGAACTTCACCATGGCCAATGGCATGAAGGTCTATCTGCTCGAGAACCATGAACTGCCCCTCGTGCGCGGCTCGCTGCGCCTGCACGCGGGTAATGTTTACGATCCATCCGATAAGGTTGGGCTATCGGATGTCTTCGGCGAGGTGATGCGGACCGGCGGAACCAAGGATAAGACCGGCGACCAGTTGAACGAGTTGCTCGAAGGCATGGCGGCGAGCGTCGAGACGAATATCGGCGAAACCGCTGGCACCGTTTCCTTCAACACGCTCACGGAAAACACTGATACGGTACTCGCCATCTTCAAGGACATTCTCACTCAGCCTGAATTCCGTCAGGAAAAACTCGATATCGCGAAAAATCAATATCGTGGAGTAATTGCGCGCCGCAATGATAACGCCGGCGGCATCGCCTCGCGCGAGTTCGAGCGGCTCATCTACGGACGGAGCACGCCATGGGGCCGGCAGATGGAATACGCCACGCTCGACAGCATCACGCGCCAGGATCTCATCAGTTTCCATCACCGCTATTTCTTTCCGGCCAACATGGTGCTGGCCATTCAAGGCGACTTCGTCTCCTCGACAATGCGCGAGAAACTGGAGAAGTTGTTCGCGGATTGGAATCCGAAAGAGCCTCCCGTCCCGCCTGTGCCTCCTGTAACCAACAAAGCGGCGCCCGGCGTCTATTTCGCCGAAAAGAAGGACGTGAATCAAACCTCCTTCCGGCTGGGCCACCTCGGCGGCAAGTTCAGCGACAAGGATTATGCCGCGCTCGACGTGATGAACGATATTCTCGGAGGCGGCCAGTTCAGCAGCCGTCTGGTGCAGAAGGTGCGCAGCGACCTTGGCCTGGCCTACACCGTGGGCTCAGCCTGGCACGCCGCCTACGATCACCCTGGCATGTTTCTCATCAGCGGCGGAACGAAATCGCAATCTACCGTCGAGGCGCTGAAGGCGATCCGTGTGCAGGTGGACCGTATTCGCGACGCCGAAGTCACCGACGAAGAACTGCGCATCGCCAAGGAGAGCACGCTGAACAGCTTCGTGTTCGCCTTCGACTCTCCGGGCAAGGTGCTGAGCCGGCTGATGACGTATGAATATTACGACTACCCCAAGGATTTCATCTTCCAGTATCAGAAGGCCGTCGCCGCGGTCACCAAGGCCGACGTGCTGCGCGTCGCCAAAGAATACTTGAAGCCGGAGAATTTCGTCATCGTGGCGGTTGGTAAATCCGAGGATTTCGGCACACCATTGTCGGCCTTGGGGTTGCCAATCCACAATATCGACCTCACAATTCCCGAGCCGAAACGCGAAGCCGCCAAGGCCGATCCGGATTCCCTGGCCAAGGGCAGGCAACTGCTCGAAGGCCTTCAGAAAGCCGTCGGCGGCGCCGACAAGCTGGCTGGCGTCAAGGACTACATGCACACTGCTCAGGTAACGCTCACCGGCGCGCAGGCAGGGCTCAAGGTGACACAAATCACCAGGGTCATCTATCCGCGGATCCGCTTCGAGCAGCAGTTGCCTTTCGGCAAAATCATCATCTATTACGACGGCAAAGGCGGCGGATTCATGGTGGGACCGCAGGGCCCCTCTCCGCTGCCGCCGCAGGCCGCGAAACAGGCGAAGGAGGAGCTATTCCGCTATCACCCGCTGCTCTGGCTCAGCGACCGGGATCCGGAGCGTACTGTGAACGCGGCCGGCGACCACAGTGTGGAGATCAGCGACAAGGAGAACAACTGGATCCGATTGACGCTTGATCCTTCCACCGGTTTGATCGCCAAGGCGACCTACCGCGGTGTCGGCATGACCGGGCCGACCGAGGTGGAGGCGGTTTACGAAGACTGGAAACCCGTGGACGGCATCAAACTCCCGCACCACATCCGGATCAGCCAGGGAGGCAAGCCGGCCGCTGAGGTGAGTGTCACTGAATACAAGCTCAACTCGGGATTGAAACCGGAGGATCTCGCACAGAAGCCATGACGCGGCGCAGTTTGTTGTTCGGATTTGCAGCCCTGCCGGTGTTCGCGCAAAGCCGGCAGGAGCGTGGGAAAAAGGTGGTGGAGAGCGCCATCGCCGGGCTCGGCGGAGCCAACTTCATGGGTATGGAAGACCGCGTCGAAGCCGGCCGTGTCTATTCCTTCTACCGGGAACGGCTCAGCGGCCTTTCTCACGCCCGCATCTACACGCGCTACCTGACGCGTCCGGAGCCTCCGCGCATCGATTTCTTCGGCCTGCGCGAGCGGCAATCGTTCGGAAAGGACAAGGAAGACAACGCTTCTCTTTTCACAGAGACGGGCGGGTGGTCCATTACTTATCGCGGCGCGCGGCCCATTGCTCCTGAGATCGTAGAGCGATTCCGCGACAGTACCAGGCGCAACGTGTTCTATATCCTGCGGCAGCGCATGGGCGAGCCCGGCCTCCTCATCGAACATGAGGGCCAGGATATCGTCGAGAATCAGCCGGTGGATATCATCAACTTCACAGACTCCGAAAACAAGGTGGTGAGGGCTTTCTTTCACACCAGTACCGGACTTCCCGCGCGTCAGGAATACGTGCGCCGCGATGAGAAGACCCGCGACCGGTTTGAAGAGGTGACGCGGTTCGCGAAATATCGGGAAGTGAAAGGCGTCCAGTGGCCTTATCAGATCCAGCGCGAGCGCAACGGCGAGAAGATCTTCGAGATCTTTTCAGAGAACGTCCAGATCAACGTGGATTTGAAAGACGACCTGTTCACGTTGTCCTCGAAGATCAAGATCCTGCCTCCGGCGCGGTAAGCGCCGCCTGCTACTGCCGCGGGCCCACGGTGCTCACATCGATAGGCTGAAAGCCCAGCTTGCGCGCGGGCGAATTCTCCCGCAGCCGGAAGTCGTAGCTTCCGGCGTTCACAAACAGCGGATCGGCGATTACGGAGTGGGCGTCCTGCCCCGCCGCTTTCCACTCCTCCCAGGTTTTGCCGGCGAAGCGGATCGGCGTCGAGCGCAGGTCGAAGTAAACGTTGCGGTCCATGCGGAACTGGTTGCCCGTCCAATTGCTTCCCAGGAGCCGTCCCTGATCGAAGAGGACGATGTTGCGCTCGAAGGTGAACGAGAGGTGCGGTTCGACGCGGGTGCGCATCAACTGGAAATCCCGGTTGAAGGCGAAGATGTTGTTGCGGACCGTATTCTCCTTGCCGTAATGCTGGTGGAAGCCGGCGCTGGCGCAGCGGTACACCACGTTGTTCTCAATCAGCATGTGGCTCGACCCTTCATCGGGATAGATGCCCCAACCGCCGTAAGTGAACGAAGAGATGTCGTGGATCAGGTTATTGCGGATGACGGTGCCCGGCTGCATGCCCAGCGTGTAGATGCCGCCCATATCACTCAGCATCTCCTTGCCGATATCGTGCAGGTGGTTGTACTCGATCACGTTTTCCTTGGACTGGTTTTCGCCGTAGCCCCAGGTCCACCCCACGCTGATGGCGGTGTAGAAGAGATCGTGAATGTGGTTGTGGGCAATGTGGTTGCGGCTCGCCTGGAGAACGAAGACGCCCACCGCGGGCGGATAGACATAGCCGAGGTGGTGGATGTCGTTGTCGGTAATCTCGTTGTCGAAGTTCCGGTCTTTCTCCTCGGCGCGCAGCACCGGTTCGCCGATGCGGATACCGCCGGCGCCGATGTCGTAGATATGGTTGCGGACGATACGGTTGTGATGGCATCCGCGGCCGAATCCGATGGCGTAGTTGCCCAGGTGGCGGAACTGGCATTTCTCAATGGAAATGTTTTCCGCATTGGCTGCTTCGAAGGTGGCGCCTACGGCCACGGCGGCCTGCGTATCGGCGTAGCCCTTGGCGTCCATGGTCCAATCGGTGTGGAGGAACTCCAATCCGCGGAACGTCAAATCCCGAGCGCCGTCGATGCGCACCAGTTCCGTCAGCCGCGGCGCGATGATCTCTTCTTTGGCCATATCCTCACCGGCCAGGGGCCAGTAGGAGACAGTGTTGGTCGCGCGGTCCAGCCGCCACTCGCCGGGCGCATCGAGCGCATCCGGAGCATTCTCGATGTAGTAGCGGGCGTCCTTCTCCTTATTCGAAGGGCGCGGGTCGAATGTCAGAGTGGCGACGTGGGCGGCCTCGTCCACACTCGCGATAGACATGCGAACGTCCGCCCAGGCGAGCAGCGCCACCACCTCCGTGTCCGTCCCGGCCCATTCCTTCCTGATATCAGAGCCGCGAAACTTCAGACGGAAGGGCTTGTCCTGCGAACTCGGCCCGTCGATGCGATAGAAGCCGAAGTTGGGGGTGCGCGCGCGCTGCGCCCGGCGTCCCGATACAAAAAGCTGCCGGAATGGCTGCGCCCCGGCGTCCGCGGTCCAGATGGAGCCCGAGCCTTTCTTCCAACCCGTGATCACCCGCCCGCCGCTGAGCAGCACGCGCTCCCCGGGAGCAGCCTCCCAGGTGACGCCGCTGTCCTGGCTCGAGAGCGCAAGGGGTTCCTGGAAGAAATAACGTCCGCCGCGAATGCGCACTGTGAACGGTCCGGATGCTCCCCGGCTGCGCTGCGCGCGAACCGCGTCCCGCGCGGCGGTCAGTGCGGATATCGGGCCGGTCATCGAGACGGTGATGGTCTCGGCGGCGAATAAGGAGTAGGAGAGGAAGAAGATAAGGATTGCTGGCACGTAGCCATTATCTACGTTTCAGCATCTGTTCGAGATGTTCGAGATGGATGCGGGCTACTTCCCACATGTAGCCGCCGATGTTGGTGTGTACGGCTTTGCGGATCTGTTCGCGAGCCTTCGCGGCATTGCCCTCGGTCTCCCAGTACAGACTGAGGTAGAAATAGCCGTAAAAGGTGCGGAAGCGCTTTTCCTGGGCGGAGGGGATTCCCGCATTCATCGCCTGGAGAACGTCCTTTTCCGAGCCGTGGCCGGAATAGAGAGCGTAGATCTGCATCATGGGCACGCGGTCATCCGGGTCAACGGGAAGCAGCTTGTTGCGGGCCTCCTCCCGCTTCCCAAGGCGCGCCATGCAGAGATACCACCAGGCGGCGTTCTCGACGTCATTGGGATTCACTGCGCGATGGCTTTCAAACTGCCGGCGTCCCTCTTCGAATCTGTCGAGGTAGTAAAGGGCAATGCCGCGCTGCCACAGTTGCGGCGCCGCGGCGGGTTCGAGCCTGGCGGCTTGGTCAAAGTCCTTCACGCTGGCGGCAATCTCTCCGCGGACAAAGCGGTCCATGCCTCGCTCCACCAGTTCGCGTGCGGATTGAGCATAAGTGACGCCCGCCGCCAGCAGGCTAATCCAGAACAATCCTATCCCCAGGGGGAAACTACAGCGAACTCTACGTCTTTCCACTGCCTACCAGGATACTGGGAACTTTTCCCCTTCCGGTGGTGTCTGTAAGATTGAAGCTGGTCTTAGGGAGTAGAATCTAAGTTAGAGGCGTTTTCGTGGCGGATACCACAGTCGGCTTCGCGATAGACCCGTGCGTGGAACAGGCCCCACCGTCCGATCCGGTATGGCTGCTGGAAGGACTGCGTACGGGCGATGAAAATGCTTACGAGGCGCTGGTCTCCCGCTACCAACAGCCCGTCTACAACCTGGTTTACCGGCTGATGGACGACCCGTCGGACGCGAGCGACGTCGTGCAGGAAGTATTTCTGAAGGTGTTTCGCAACGTCAGCTCGTTCCGGGGAAACAGCAGCCTGAAGACCTGGATCTACCGGATTGCGGTGAATGAGGCGCACAACCACCGGCGTTGGTTTGCGCGCCACCGGCGGAGGGAAGTGGGTCTGGAGGGTGAAGAGGAAGGCGTAAGGGCGCTGCAGGATGTGCTTTGCGACCCCGGGCGGTCGCCATACGACCTCGCAGCGGGCAGCGAGACCCGCGCGCTGGTGGAGGATGCTCTGACCGGCGTGAACCCCGTCTTTCGCGCGGCCGTGATTCTGCGCGATATGGAAGACATGAGTTACGAGGAGGTTGCGGAAGTTCTACAGGTCTCTATCGGGACCGTGAAATCAAGGATTCTGCGCGGACGCGATGCGCTGCGCAAGACACTGGCTGGCCGGTTGGAGCCGGGACCGGAATTCAGTTGGAAGGCACAGACGGCGGAATGAATATGAGATTGCTGACCGCGTTGTTCTCTCCCCGGATCTCCCCAGCGTGCTGGCGGGTGGGTTCACGATTGTCCGGATACGTGGACGGCGTGTTGACCCATGCCGAGCGGCGGGAAGTTTCGGTACACCTGAGGGAGTGC